>JAEUKJ010000554.1 GCA_016792665.1 Deltaproteobacteria bacterium
CAGGTACTCGCCCGTTGTCGCGTCGACCGGCGTGTCGATGAGCTCGCTGCCCCCGTCGGCCTCGAAGAGCTCGTGGGCGAGCTTGCGCACGGTGATGCGCTGCGTGCCGCCGCCCTCGGGCGTGATGCGCAGGGTGCGGCGGGTCACGAGGTTGCTCATGTCGTAGGTGCCCGGGCCCTCGATGGTGAAGCGGCTCGCAGCCGGCGCGACGGCCGGTACGTCGTCGGCCGGGGCGGTCGGCACGCAGAACCCGGTCTCGCCATCGGCGCTGTCGCAGGTCATCGCGCGGGGGCACGGGGACTGTCCCGTGCCAAGCATGCACGGCACGCGGCACACCTTCTGGTGACAGCCGAGGCCCGAGGGACAGTCGACGCTCGAGTCGCAGTTCGAATAGCAGCCGCCCGCGAGGCACGCCTGGAAGAAGGGACAGTCGACGTCGGACGCACAGGTCGGCTTGGCCTGTCCGGGCTCGAGGCACGACCCATCGACACACGTCTGTTGGTCGATGCAACCCGGCATCAGACCTTCGGCCGAGCACGCCCGCGGGTTCTGACCCGCGTCGAGGTCGCGGCGGCACGGCGTGTAGCAGACCGGGTTCGTGGGCGGCAGATCTGCGGCCGCGGCGCACGTCCCGGCGACACACTGGAGGCCGCTCGCGCAGGTGCCCGCGGCGCTACACGCGCAACCCTGCGTGCCACGATCGCAGAAGACACAGAGACCCTGGCCCACCTCGCAGCGGTTGCCTTCGTGGCAACGCCCGTTGGCGAGGCACGCCCCGCCCTCGTAGCCGCGGCTGTCGACGCAGACCGCGCCGCCCTTGCACACGAGGCCGACCTCGCACCCCCAGCTCGCGCACGCGCACTCGGCGCTGCCCGGCTCGCAGCCCTGCCGCACGCAGACGTCGCCGACGCACGCGCCCTCGCCGCAGCGCCCCTGCCGACACGCACACCCGAGCTCACCGCTGGGGCAGGTCGGCAAGAGGCAGAGGCCGGCGACGCAGCTCAGGAGCTCGCCCTCGGGATCGAGGGCGCAGCCCCCGCCAGCGCCGCACGCGCAGCCCAGCGTGCCCGGGGTGCACCCGCTCGGCGCGTTCACGTCCGAGGGCGACGGCGTTTGCGAGTCGACGCTCGCGTCGTCGCTGATGTCGACCTGGGTCGAGGTCCCCTCGCCGTCACACGCGCCCAGCGCGAGCACGGCCACGAGCGCGATGCGTCGGGCGCGTGACATCAGTTGCCGCCGAAGATAAAGGACTGGCTCGGCGGGTCCTGCGGAGCCGACTCCTCGGAGCCCGAGTCGCTGTCGAAGACCCCGGTCCCGTAGGCCACCCCGCCCAACACCGCCCCGACGACGGTCGTCACGAGGAGAACGTCCGGCAGGATGTAGCCGAGGCCGTTCGATTGCGCGGGGTAGATCTTCTTGCGCAGACGCTCGGTCCGCTTGCTCAGCTTGTTCCTCTGCTTCTCGAGCGACTTGCGCTCCGCGGTGAGGAATGGGGACTCACCCGGACTGGCCTTGGGGAAGCCCTTGACCTGGGCCGTCAGGATCTTGAGCTTGGCTTCCCGCTTCTCGAGGCGCGGCACCAGGTGTTTCGTCAACGCTGCCGGCTGCTTCGGGGCGGTGGCTTGCGGCGTCGCTCCGGCATTCGCACCCTCGGCGCGGCCTCCGCCGCCAGCCCCGCCGCCGCCTTCACGATCCCGGTACGGCAGGGACTTCTTTCGCCAAGGCTTGACGAAGAGGGAGAAGAGGATGTCGCCCTCGGGGTCCACCGAGGCCACGGGGTTGCCGCCGCCGTAGCTGTATGCAGCC
>JAEUKJ010000395.1 GCA_016792665.1 Deltaproteobacteria bacterium
ACCACGGTCGGGTAGGCCGGTCCCGGGCCGCACCTTTCGTAGGCCTCGCGGGCCACCCAGAGGATGTGGTCGGCCGTGGTCGGGACGACCCGACCATAGACGAGGTAGCGGTCATCGCGCGTCGCGACCACCGCGCCGGCGTCGTCGTGAAAGGCGAAGTCACAGCCGATCTCGGCCTCGCACCCACCGCCCGTGAGGAAGCCGTCGCGATGCACCGCGACCAGGGTGGTCTTGGCGACGTCGACCTCGCTCGCGTCGAGCGCGGGGCCGCGCTCGTCGATCCAGTCGAGGTGCGCGATGTCGGGGTTCGCGTCGGGGTTCGCGTCGGGGACGTCGCCGGTGTCCCCGTCCAAGGTGTCGCTGTCGGGGGTGAGGGTCGCGTGGTCGTCGCAGGCGGCGCCAGCGAGCAAGAGCGGGACGAGCAGTGCCAGAGGGAGGGCTGATCTCATGCGGACTCCGGGCGTCGAGCTGGCGAGATAGCGTCCGTCCCCGGTCGACGCAAATCGTAGTTCTCGGGTCCGACCCCGCCCTCGGAGTCGCGTGCACTACGCCTCGGGCGCGGGTCGAGGCGAGGTCAGGGCTCGGGGGCGACGCTCGGGGGCCTGCTGTCCCAGCGCGCGCGAACCGCGAGCGGCCCTTCGCCGCTGGACCAGGCATCATCGGCCGTGACCAGGATGGCGCGGGCCGGGTCGAGGCGCCCGAGCTCCTGGTCGCCGGCGCGCAGGCTGGCGGTCGCGAGGTAGGTGCCGGGGGCGAGAGGCAGGGCGTCGATGGCGCAGCGCGCGTGCGTGGCGGCGGCCGGGACAGGGGCCTGCAGAGTCAGGAGGCGGAGGCCACCGAGGTCCAGGCGCAGCTCGAGGACGGCGTCGCGGTCGCGCGGGCCGAGCTCGAAGTCGAAGGTCGTCGGGGCGCCCGTGCGCACGTCCCCTGGACGCGTGCCTGCGGCATCGGTGCGCTGGGACGTGGCGACGAGGTCGCGCAGCGGGCCGCGCTCGGCGGTGGGGTCGCGCTGCGGGCTGGGGGTGCCTTCGAGGTAGCGGCCGATGACGGTGGCCGGTGGGCCGATGAGCTTCACCTGCCCTTGCTCGATGAGCAGGGCCCGGTGCGCGAGGCGCGAGACCTGCGCGAGGTCGTGGCTCACGAAGAGCACCGTGCGCCCCTCGTCGCGCACGAGCGCCTCGATGCGCGTCATGCACTTGTCGCGGAAGGCGGCGTCGCCGACCGACAGCACCTCGTCCACGACCATGATCTCGTGGTCGAGATGCGAGGCGATGGCGAACGCGAGCCGCACGTACATCCCGGACGAATAGCGCTTCACCGGGGTGTCGAGGTAGCGCTCGACCCCGGAGAACTCGACGATGCGGTCGAAGCGCGCGCGGATCTCCGCGGTCGACATGCCGAGGATGGCACCGTTCAGGAAGACGTTCTCGCGGCCGGTGAGCTCGGGGTGAAAGCCGGTGCCCACCTCGAGCAGGCTCGTGACGCGGCCGTTGAGCCCGATCCAGCCGGCCGTCGGCTCGGCGATGCGCGACAGCAACTTCAGCAGCGTCGACTTGCCCGCGCCGTTGCCGCCGACCAGCGCGAAGACCTCGCCGCGCTGGACCTCGAAGGTGACGTCCTTCAGCGCCCAGACCTCCTCGCGCCAACGGGTCGGCGGCTCGGCACGGCGGAGCGCGCGCAGCGGGCGGGCGGCGAGGTCGAGGAGGCGCTGGCCGAGGTCGGAATGAGCGGGGCGCGAGCGCGAGCGATCGATGACGTAGCGCTTCGAGACGGACTCGAAGCGGAGGATCGGCGAAGCGGTCGAGCTCGGCGACATGTGATAGAGACTCTCAGATCCTGTCGGCGAAGCTCAGCTCGGCGCGCCGGAAGTACGCGAGGCCCGAGACCAGGGTGACGATGGCGACGGCCACGGACGCGGCGAGGACGCCGAGGTCGAGGGGGCCAGACGGGTCCAGCAGCGCCCAGCGGAAGCCGTCGATGGCGCCGACCATCGGGTTGAGCCCGTAGGCAACGCGCCAGTGCTCGGGGACGGTGGTCGACAGGAAGCCGACCGGCGAGAGGAAGAAGCCGAGCTGGAGGAGGAAGGGAGCGAGGTAGCCGAAGTCGCGGTAGCGGACGTTCAGCGCCGAGAGCCAGAGCCCGAGCCCGAGCGAGAAGGTGAGCGCCAGGAGGGCGAAGGCCGGGATGGTGACGAGACGCCAGGTCGGCGGCTGCCCGACGAGGATGAGGACGATGAGGAGGAGGACGAGCCCGACGGCGAAGTCGACGAGCCCGTTGATGAGCGCGGACAGCGGCAAGAGGAGGCGCGGGAAGTAGACCCGCGTCACGAGCGACGCGTTCATCGTGAGCGAGACCGAGCCATGCAGGACGCCGGTCGCGAAGAGCTGCCAGGGCAGCGTCGCGCAGAAGACGACGATCGGATAGGCGGTCTGCCCGATGGTCGGGAAGCCGCCGAGCATGCCAAAGACCAGCGTGAAGGCGCCGGTCGAGAGCAGCGGCCGGAAGAGCCCCCAGGCGAGGCCGAGCAGGGTCTGCTTGTAGCGCACGCGCAGGTCGCGCGCGGCGAGGTGATAGAAGAGGCTCCGGTGTGCGAGCAGCGCACGCCAATAGCCGCGACGCTGGGCGCCTGGCGCGAGCACGGTCTCGAAGCCGGTGGGCGCCCCCGCCTGCATCATGCGCCCGAGACCGGCAGGGCCGCCTGGCTGCGCGGCGCCCGCGGGCTCATGGATTGCATTTCTTGGTGCCGACGAGCGCCTGCACGGCATCGAGCTTGTCCGAGGCCTCGGTGTCCTTCGGGTCGATGAGCAGGACCTCTTTCAGCGTCGTCAGCGCCGCGGCGCAGTCCTTCTGGCGCACGTAGGTATCGGCGGTGAGCTTCAGGACCGGCTTGCCCTCGAAGAGCTTCTGCAGCTCCTCGCGTGCCTCGGCGTAGTACACGCTCGAGTCCTCGATCTCGCGCAGGATCTTGGCGGCCTCGCCGCGCTTCACGGCGTCGCGCAGGCGGCGCGCTTCGTCGAGGCGCGACTTGTGGAGCTCCCAGACCTTGATACGGTTGACCGCCTGGCGCGCTTCGTCGTTGAGCGGGTCGAGCTCGAGGACGGCCTGGAAGCGCTCGGCCGCCTTGTCCCAGAGGCGGTTCTTCATGTAGTCGCGGCCCACACCGAGGACGTCGGCGATCTCTTTGGCCTTGCGCTCTTTGTCGCGCGCCAGCGCCTTGGCCGGGTCCTCGGTCGGGGTGGGCGGCGCGGTCGTGGCCGGCGCGGTGGCGACCGGCACGTCCGGGACCTTCGCCCCGAAGAGCTGGTCCTTGAAGAGGATGAGCAGGACCACGAGCACCGCCGCGACGACGGTGCCGATGATGACCGGCATCAGCCAGCGCGACCCCTTCTTCGGGGAGTCCCAGTCCTCGTCGTCGTAGCCGAGGCGCGCTGCCAGCGGCTTGCGCTCGTCCTTGTCGCGCTGGCGCTCTCGGGCCTTGTCACGCTCGCGGGCCTTGTCGCGGTCGGCCTTCTCGCGGTCGGCCTTGTCGCGTTCCGACTTCTCGCGGTCGCGTTCGGCCTTGTCGCGCGCCTTGTCCTTGTCGCGGTCGGCCTTGTCGCGGTCCGCCTTCTCGCGGTCACGGTCGGCCTTGTCGCGGTCCTTGTCGCGGTCGGCCTTGTCGCGCTCGCGGTCCTTGTCCTTGTCGCGCTCGCGGTCTTTGTCCTTGTCGCGCTCGGGGCGCTCGTCGCTGCGCGACTTGCGCGAGTCCTTCGACGAACGCGCGTTCTCCTGCTCGACGATCTCGACCAGGAACTCGACGTTGCCGAAGCGGACCACGTCGCGATGATGGATGGTCGCGACCTCGACGCGCTCGTCGTTGACGAAGGTGCCGTTCGACGACTTGAGGTCCTCGATGGTGAGCGCGCCCGACCTCTCGACCGAGAGCTTGGTGTGGATGCGCGAGACCGAGGGGTCGATGATGGTGAGGGTGCAGTCCTTGCCGCGCCCGATGAGGTTCACCTTGCGCTGCACGCGAAAGACCTGACCCGAGAAGGACAGGTTGCGCCCCGTGAGCTTGCACCAGGTCTTCTCTTCCTCCTCGGCCGGCTCGGAGTCGGACTCGATGTGGAGGTAGTAGTCGCCGACCTTGATCTGCGCCGAGCGCTGGATCTGGAAGACCTCGTGGATGCGGCGCCCGTTGACGAAGACCCCGTTCGAGGAGTTGAGGTCCTCGATGTAGCACTTGCCGTCGACGGTATAGAGCCGCGCGTGGCGGCGCGACACGTTGTCGGACGGCAGGATGATGTCCGAGGTGTGCGAGCGCCCGATGTAGAACTCGCCCTCTTCGAACGAGTACTCATCCGCGATGCCGCCGTGCTTGTCCTCGATGATCAGCGTGAACATGGTCGCGCAGCCTTCTCGTCAGCTCGTCGCCTGGAATCGCCTCAGCGCCGCGCCGCAGGCCTCACCGCAAAGCCGTCCTTCTGCCCCTCGACGTCGTAGAGCTTGCCCACACGACCGAGGCCCTGAGCGTCGACCTCGAAGGTCACGACCAGGTCGACGGCCTCGCCCACGAACGCCGCGCCACGCCCACCGACGCCGCTCTTGCGCGCGAGCTCGAGCGCCAGCCCGAGGCGCTTCAGGACGCGGTCGACCACGACCTCGCCGGTCGCCCCGAAGGCCGCCAGCACGGGGCGAGCGGCGCTGAGCGACGACTCGATCCAGGCCCCGATGAGGTCGGCGTCGAGCTGCTCGAAGAGGATGAGGTCGGGCTCCAGCGCCACGAGGTGCTCGGACCCGAAGATCGAGGTCGCCCCGATGCGCGCGTGATCCGCCTGGGCGATCGCGACTTCGCTGCCGTCGCCGACCGCGACCACGCGCCGGTCGAGGCCGATCTCGGACGCGATGGCCGACATGAGGGCGCCGCGCGCAGGCCCGGCCGGACCGACGACGAGGACGTTCCGGCCCGCCGTCAGCGCGCCCCCGATGAGGGCGGCCTGGGCGTCGTCGAGGAGCCCTTCGGCCACGAGGTCGGGCAAGAGCGGCAGGTCGATCGACGGACGGCGCCACACGGCGAGGAGCTCGCCGCCAAGGCCCGTGCCGACGAGACGCAGGATGGAACCGTCGAGGAGACGAACCTCTTCGAGGCCGTGGATCTCTCCGAGGTCGGGCACGCCGACCCAGGTCGTCAGCGCCTGGCGGTACGAGCGCGGGGTCGCGAAGACGCGGCCGTTGGGCTCGCCCACGCCGGCGCCGCGGTCGACGAACAGCGACTTCGGGCCGTTCAACCGCAGCCCGCGAACGGTCGGATCGGCGACCAGCTCGCCGAGCGGCCCGGTCCCGACGAGCTCCGAGGAGACGTCGGCCTGGAGGGCCTCGCGGTCGGTCTCGGCCGCGATCTCACCGTCGTTGACGGCAGCCTCGATGGCCTCGGCGATCGC
>JAEUKJ010000574.1 GCA_016792665.1 Deltaproteobacteria bacterium
TGTCGCGCCAGATGAAGGCCGAGCGTGAGCGGCGCGCGGCCGTGACCGAGGCCGAGGGGCGTCGCTCGGCGCAGATCCTGCGCGCGCAGGGCGAGCGCGACGCCGCCATCATGGAGGCCGAGGGGCGACGGCAAGCGGCGATCCTCGACGCTCAGGGGCGCGCGCTGGCCCTCGTCGAGGTCGCCAAGGCCAAGGGCGAGGCGATCCGCCTGGAGTTCGACGCGATCCATGCAGGAGCCGCGACGCCCGACGTGATCGCGATCCGCTATCTCGAGTCGCTCGGGCAGATCGCGCAGGGCCCCGCCAACAAGATCTTCCTTCCCTATGAGGCGACGGGGATCCTGTCTGCCGTTGCGCAAATCGCCGAAGCTGCGCGGGATTCGAAGGGACCGGCCGAGCCGCCCGCGCACGCGGGATCGCCTCGCGCGAGGGGCTGAGCGCCGCCGACGGCCACACTCCGACGAAGGCCGAGTGCGACCTGCGAGGGACTCGGCGTGTGTCTGCGAGGGGTGCGCCGTCCGCTCCAGCGGACACGGCCTGGCAGGCACTTCAGGACCCGAGAACCAAACCTTTTTGGGGCTTTCTTTGCGTGACGTGAAGGGCTAGACGAAACAGGCCACCTCCGCATGCCAAGGGGAACCCGATGTCCGCACCGACCCAGAGAACCGTGCAGGTCGAGCTCGTCGAGCGCGGCGCGCTGCCGGGCCATGGAACGCCGATCGTCGGGGTCCACGGCCTCGAGGGGAGGCTCATCGAGAGCAGCGGGCGCGTCCGCATCGTGCTCGCGACCGAGTGGGAGCGGCCCATCGCGGAGCATCGCTGGCAGGTCGACCAGGTCATCCGCCGCGCGCGTCGCTTCCTGGACCTGCGCGCCATCCCTGTGGCGCTCTTCGCGCCTGGCCTGGACGAGGCGCTCGTGAACGCCATCGCCCTCGATCTCCGGCGCGCCTTCGGGGCGCTGGCCGGGGTCGAGACCGGCGCCGGGCCGAGCGCGCTGGCCGCCGATCTCGAGCGCTATGCGCAGAGCGAGGACCTCTTCCGACGTTGGGTCAACGAGGACCCGTCGACGCGCACGAGCCTCGCCATCGCGGAGGACGTCCAGGCCTTCGCGCGGGTCGTCGCGGTCGAGGGCACGCTGGAGGTCGAGGTGCTCACCGAGGGTGAGCTGCGCGAGCGCGGCCTGAACCTGTTGCTGGCCGTCGGGCAGGCCAGCGAGAGCTCGCCGCCGCGCCTCGTGTTGGCGCACTGGACGCCATCGCCGGCGTTGCAGGACCGGGCCGGGGTCGGGACGACGAAGTCGGGCGGGGCCAGGCCTCAGGCGGATACCCAGAGCGCTCGGCCGATCATGCTGCTCGGCAAGGGGATCACCTTCGACACGGGCGGCATCAACGTGAAGCCGTACGAGTCGTTCGTCTCGCACATGCGCAACGACATGGCGGGGGCGGCGCTGGCCTTCGCGGCGTTCAAGCACCTGGTCGAGGGCGGCTTCCCGCAGCCGCTGCTGTTGGCCATCCCCACCTGTGAGAACGCGATCGGAGAGCGTGCCATGCGCCCCGGGACGGTGGTGCGAAGCCATCGCGGGCTGCGCGTGAAGATCGACCACACCGACGCCGAGGGGCGCCTGGTCCTGGCGGACGCCCTCTCGTACGCGGAAGAGCGCTACGCGCCGGCCCTGACCTTCTGCTTCGCGACGCTGACGACGGCCGCGCTGCAGGCCTACGGGCCCTATGCGACGCCGGTGCACTTCGCGCCGCCGGAGATCGAGGCCGCGCTGGCCGAGGCGGCCCTGGCGACCGGCGAGGACCTGCACTTCTTCCCGTCGAGGGCGTGGCACTTCGAGGCCAACCGCGACGACGAGGCCGATCTCAAGAACACCGCGCGCCTCACGGGCTACATGCCTCACGCGGCGGGGTCGCGGAACGCCGCGCACTTCCTCCTGCACTTCGCGCGCGGGCCCATCGTGCACGCCGACATCTTCGCATCGACCTGGAACTGGGGCGGTGACCATCCGGGCACGGGCTTCGGCGCGACCGGCGCACCGCTGCGCACGTTCCTCCAGGCGCTCGAGCGGCTCGCACTCGTCGACGGCTGAGGCCCTGCCTCACCTGATCAGGACGTCTCGCGCAGGCGGCTGTCGAACCAGCTGATGGAGCGCAGGAGCCCTTCGCGAAGGGCGACCTTGGGCTCCCAGCCGAGTGCCGCGCGGGCGCGCGAGATGTCGGGCTGGCGACGGACGGGATCGTCTTTGGGCAGGGGGCGTTGGACGAGACGCGAGCGGCTGCCGGTGAGCTCGATGACGAGCTCGGCGAGCTCGCGGATGGTGAACTCGTCGGGGTTGCCGAGGTTCACCGGACCGTGGGTCTCGATCTGGTTCATCATGCGGACGATGCCGTCGACGAGGTCGTCGATGTAGCAGAAGCTGCGGGTCTGCTGGCCGTCGCCGTAGAGGGTGATGTCCTCGCCCTTCAACGCCTGGACCACGAAGTTCGAGACGACGCGGCCGTCGTCGAGCAGCATGCGCGGGCCGTAGGTGTTGAAGATGCGGACCACGCGCACATCGACCGCGTTCTGCCGGTGGTAGTCGAAGCAGAGGGTCTCGGCGACGCGCTTGCCCTCGTCGTAGCAGGCGCGGGGGCCGATGGGGTTCACGTGGCCCCAGTAGTCCTCGGTCTGCGGGTGGACCTGGGGGTCGCCGTAGACCTCGCTGGTCGAGGCCTGGAGGAGGCGCGCACGCACGCGCTTGGCGAGCCCGAGCATGTGGATGATGCCCATGACCGAGGTCTTGACGGTCTTCACCGGGTTGTACTGGTAGTGGACCGGCGAGGCGGGGCAGGCGAAGTTGAAGATGCGATCGACCTCGAGCAGGATGGGCTCGGTGACGTCGTGGCGCACGAGCTCGAAGTGGCGGTGATCGAGCAGGTGCTCGACGTTGGCGCGGCGGCCGGTGAAGAAGTTGTCGAGGCAGATGACCTCGTGCCCGTCGGCGATGAGGCGCTCGCAGAGAAACGAACCGATGAAGCCGGCGCCGCCGGTCACGAGACAACGCATGGGGTCCCCAGGGGAGCGTGGTGTCAGCGCGGGAGGTCCCGCTCGCGGCGAGCCCCTCGGAGGGTTGGCGGCGGCGACCTCTGGGTACAAAAGGTTGCGCGGCGCCCGCGCGTGCTCAACATAGCGGGTTCCAAGGTGCGGAGATAGCGGAGACAGTCATGACGCGAGACGACGGCGATACGACGGGCGAGACCGAGACCAACCCCTTGCTCGCATGGGGGACGATCCCCGACTTCGAGGCGATCCGCCCCGAGCAGGTCGCGCCCGCGGTGCGCTTCACCTTGGCGCGATGCGACGCCGAGCTCACCGAGCTCGAGGCCGCGATCGGCGCGGACGGGGCCGGCCTGCCGATCGAGGCCATCGTGTCGCGCCTCGAAGCGATGGACGACCGCCTCGGATGGACGTGGGGCCTCGCGAACCACCTGAACTCGGTCCGCACCAACGACGCCCTGCGCGAGGCGATAGCCCAGGTGCAGCCGGAGGTCGTGACCTTCGGGTCGCGGCTCGGGCAGAGTGAGCCGCTGTTCCGGGCCTATGAGCGTGCCGATCTCGGCGGGAAGTCGCCGGCTTTTCGGCGCACCATCGAGCTGGCGCTGAGGCAGATGCGGCACGCGGGCGTCGGGCTCGCGGAGGCTGCGCGCGAGCGGTTCAACGCGAACGCGCAGACCCTGGCGCAGCGCTCGCTGGAGTACGGCAATCAGCTCGTCGATGCGACGCGCGCGTGGACGCGCGACCTCACCGATCCCCAGGACGTGGATGGGCTACCCCCGAGCATCCGGGCCCTCCTGGCGCAGAACGCGCGCCTCGCCGGCCACGCGGAGGCCAGCCCCGAGGCGGGGCCGTGGCGCCTCACGCTGGACGCCCCATCGGTGATGCCGTTCCTCGAGTATGCCGAGCGGCGCGACCTGCGCGAGGCGCTGTACCGGGCCTACATCGGGCGCGCGGGGCCGGAGCAGGCCGCGGCGAGCGCGCAGGCGGCGAGTGTCCCAGCGGGTGCCGGAACGGCCGAGGGGGCGTCGGAGGCGGCTCCGAAGGTCGCCGACAACTCGCCGCTCGTGTTGGAAATCCTGGGTCTCCGCAAGGAGCAGGCGCAGATCCTTGGCTTCGAGAGCTTCGCCGAGTACTCGCTGGACGCGAAGATGGCGCCCTCGGTCGAGGCCGTGCTGTCGCTCTTGACCTCGCTGCGCGCGACCGCCAAGCCAGCCGCGGAGCGTGAGCTCGTCGAGCTCAAGGCCTTCGCCGAGGCCGAGGTGGGCGCGCCCGTGCAGCTCGAGCTCTGGGATGTGGGCTACTGGGCGCGGCGCCTGCGCGAGGCGCGCTTTTC
Organism: Deltaproteobacteria bacterium; assembly: GCA_016792665.1. Classification (GTDB taxonomy): domain Bacteria; phylum Myxococcota_A; class UBA9042; order PHBI01; family PHBI01; genus WYBB01. The sequence continues at coordinate 4,373 of JAEUKJ010000574.1, forward strand.
GTACTCGGACGAGGACCTCAAGCCGTACTTCTCGTTGCCGCGGGTGCTGGACGGGCTCTTCGCGCTGGTCTCGCGCCTCTTCGGCGTGGAGATCCGCGAGGGGGGGAAGGTCGGCTGGCACCCCGACGTGCGCTGGTACGACGTCACGACGCCTGGAGGCGCCCCGGTCGCGGGCTTCTTCCTGGACCCGTACAGCCGCCCCGCCGACAAGCGCGGCGGCGCGTGGATGAACGAGCTGCGTGGGCGCAGCCGGCAGCTGGCGGGACCTGGAGAGGCCGCGCGCACGCCGATCGCGTACCTCGTCTGCAACCAGGCGCCGCCGGTCGGCGACAAGCCGTCGCTCATGACGTGGAACGAGGTCTCGACCCTGTTCCACGAGCTCGGGCACGGGCTCCAGCACATGCTGACCGACGTGGATCTGCTGCCGGTGGCCGGGATCTCGGGCATCGAGTGGGACGCGGTCGAGCTGCCGAGCCAGTTCATGGAGAACTGGCTCAGGCACCCGAAGACGCTGCGTTCCTTCGCGCGGCACTACGAGACGGGGGAGGCGATTCCCGACGACCTCGTGCAGCGGGTGCTCAGGGCGGCCACGTTCCGCGCGGGCTCGGCGTTCCTGCGCCAGCTCTACTTCGCGCGCCTGGACCTCGAGCTGCATCATCGCTACGACCCGAGGGCCGAGGGCGCGGAGTCGATCTGGGAGGTCATGCACCGCGTCGCGGCCGACAACACCGTCCTGGCGCCGCTGCCCGAGGACCGCTTCCTCTGCGGGTTCGGTCACCTGTTCGCGGGCGGGTACGCGGCCGGCTACTACAGCTACACGTGGGCCGAGGTGCTGTCGGCGGACGCGTTCGCCGCCTTCGAAGAGGCCGGGCTCGACGACGAGGCGAAGATGGCCGAGGTCGGTCGGCGCTTCCGCGAGACCGTGCTCGGGCTGGGCGGCAGCGTGCATCCGATGGAGGTCTTCGTGCGCTTCCGCGGTCGTGAGCCCGACACCCAGGCCCTCTTGCGACATCACGGCCTCGCGGCCTGACCCTCGTCGCCGCCTTGTCCGCGCGCGCTGGAAGGGGGCGGAAGCCCCCAGGCGTCACGGCACTAGAAGCTGGCCTCGCCGCGGACGATGAACCCGAGGTGCCCGCCGAGCCCGATGCCGTCCTCGAAGGGCAGGGTGGCGACGGGCGCGAAGTCGGCGCGGAGGGCGAGGTTCCGGTCGGCGCGCCAGCGCACGCCGGCGGAGGCGGCGAGGCCGAGGCCCATCGCGTCGGTGGCCCCGCGGACGCCGAAGCCCCCGATGCCTAGGCCCGCGGCGAGCGAGAGCTCGAGGTCGGTGGCGATCGGGAAGCGGCGCTCGACACCGATGACCGCCGTGAAGGTCGTGAGGCCGCTGCCGCCGCCGGGCTCGACCGGAAGGCCCGAGGTGAGGGGCAAGAGCGTCAGCGTCGCCTGGATCCAGAGGGCCCAACAGGTGTTGGGGAACCAGCGGAAGTCGAGGGCCGCGTGCATGCCGGGGTCGAAGCGGTCGGACGAGGCCCCGAGCGGCAGCCCGATCCCTGCGCCGAGCGAGAGCGAGAAGCGCGGCTCGCGCGGTGGACCCTTCACCTTCGGAGGCTTGGTTGGCTTGGCGGCTGCGGGCTTGGGGTCCGCGGCCTTGTCGGGATCGGTGGGCTTGTCGGGGTTCGCGGCTTTGTCGGGATCGGCGACCTTGGGGTCGCTCGTCGTCGTGGGGACCGCGGTGCAGGCCGCGCCGATGCGCGGATCGGCGTCGGGGGGCGGGCTCCAGCTGGGCCAGAGCGAACGCAGGCGCACGCATGCGGCGGCCGCGGCCGCGGTCTTGTCCTGGCGTGCCAACGCGGAGACCGCGATCGCGGCGGCCTCGCGCGCGACGTCCGGTGCCACGTTGGGCAGGATCAAGAGCTGGGTCGACTCGGACTCTGCGCAGGGCAGGTCGCCGCGCCGCAGGCAGCGGGCCGCGCGCTCGAGGAGGGCTTCCGGGTCCGGGGCGGCGGGCGCATTGGGCGTAGCGGGAGCGGCGGGCGTGACCGGAGCGGGCGTCGTCGGCTCGGGCTCCGCAGCGTGCGCGAGGCTCGCCATCGCGGCCCACGCGCCGACGACCAACACGAGTGAGCGGCGCCGCTTCACGGTGCGACCTCGCCCGACAGGGTGAAGCGGCGGGCGTCGCCGCGCGACTCCAGGACGAGCGCCATCCCCAGGGTCGTCGGCGTAGCGCCACCACGGGTCCAGCGGACCGAGGCGCACACGCGCAGGCGCGGGTCGGGAGCCGGGCTTCCATCACACGTGCCGAGCGCCCACGCGAGGACCGCGGCCCCACTGCTCGTGACGGTCGGATGGCCGACCAGCGCGAAGGGCCCGAGAGCGTCCGCAGGAGGCTCCAGCACGAGCTGGACCCGGCCGGGACCTTCGCTGAAGCGCTCGACGCGCTCTATCGAGAGCGGCCCCTGCTCGCGCAGAGGGAGTGGCAGGTCGGCGTAGCCGTCGCAGGCCGACACGAGTCCGAGAGAGAGGAGCCAGGGCGCGAGTCTCACGGGCAGGCCTCCGGCGAGGCGAAGATGCCTGCGAAGTGGGCGGCGCAGGCGCTCGTCGCAAGCGGCTCCTGGTCGGCCCCACAGGCCTCGGCGGTGGCGGCGTTGGTGGCGCAGTCGGCGGCTCGTGCCACGCCACAAGTCGCAGGGCAGCCGCGCAGGTCGACCGCGGCCGCGCCCTCGTCGCAGCCCGCGAACGCCTCGCAGCAGGCGCCGGCATGCAATACCGTCGCGCCCGCGCAGCGCGCCAGGCAGCGGTTGGCGAAGGTGCGCGCGGCGGCGCCGTCGTCACCGCAGACCGGCTCGAGCAAGGTCCCGCAGCCGCAGTCGTTGGCTCCGGCATCTGTGGGCTGGCTGGCAGCGACGAGACAACGCCCCGCGAGGAAGCCACCGGTGCGGCACGAGGCCCCTTCCGGACAGGCGGTCTCGGCATCGCAGGCGACCCCGCACGGGCCCCAGACGCCGTCACTGGCACCGAGAGCCAGCGCGACGCACGCCGAGCCCAGGGTGGTCTTGCCGATCGGGCCGGGCAGGGTGGCGCACACTGGGGCGCCCGAAGGGACGCAGCTCGTCGGGACGTCGGCGCAGGCGCAAGCGAGGCAGCTCTCGCCGCCCGCCACCGGACGCAGGCCAAAGGCGCAGTCGAGGGTGCATGCGGCCGGCGCGGCGCGACAGCCGTCGGTGCAGGCGGCCGCGTAGAGGAC
>JAEUKJ010000578.1 GCA_016792665.1 Deltaproteobacteria bacterium
CGAGACGACCAACATCTCCTGGACGAGGCCCTCCCGCAGCGTGCCGATCGCCTGCTGGATGAACTCCGAGCGGTCGTAGACGACCTCGATGCGCACCCCGGCCGGCAGCCCGCGCTCGACCTCCGCGAGCCGCGCCTTGACGCGCCCGATGACGTCCAGCGCACTCTCTCCGTAGCGCCTCACCACGATGCCGCCGACCGCCTCGCCCTCGCCATTGAGCTCGCCGATCCCACGCCGCGGCGCCGCCACCTCCGCGACCTCGCCGAGGTGCGACAAGAGGACCGGCACCCCGTGCTCGCCGACCGCCACCGGCACCGCCTCCAGATCGGCCTTGGTCCGCAGGAACCCGCGCCCGCGCACCATCTGCTCGTGCTCGGCGACCTCCAGTGTCTCGCCGCCGGTATCCGCGTTCGACCCGCGCACCGCCTCGACCACGCGGTCCAGCGGGATGTTGCGCGACACGAGCTCGTCCGGGTCCAAGATGACCTGGTACTGCTTGACGAAGCCGCCGATGGACGCGACCTCGCTCACCCCCGGCACGCTCTCCAGGGCGAGCCGCAAGGTCCGGTCCTGCAGCGTCCGGAGATCGGCCAGCGACTGCCCACCGGTGCGGTCCACCAGCGCATACTGGAAGACCCATCCGACCGCCGTCGCGTCCGGCCCAAGGCTCGGCTCCACCCCGACCGGAAGCCGCCCGCGGGCCTCCGAGATGTATTCCAGGACGCGTGAACGAGCCCAGTAGAGGTCCGTCCCGTCCTCGAAGATGACATAGACGAAACTCACCCCGAAGAACGACTGCCCGCGCACGGCCTTCACCTTCGGGGCCGCCAGGAACGCGGTCGAGAGAGGGTAGGTGAGCTGGCCTTCGACGAGCTCCGGGCTGCGTCCGGGCCACTCCGCCGTGACGATGACCTGCGTGTCGCTGAGGTCCGGCACCGCATCGAGCGGGATGGACAACATAGCGCGATAGCCGGCGACGCCGATCACCGCCGCCGCGATGAGCACCATCGCCGGGTGCCGCGCGGCCCAGCCGATGACGCGCGCGACGAGCCCCTCGCGCCCGCCGTCGCCCGCTTCGCCGTCCACGCCGCTCACCATGCCCCGAGCGCCGAGCGCAGGCGGCTCTCGGCGCCGATCAGGAAGTTGCCCGAGGTCACCACCCGCATCCCGACCGCGAGGCCTTTCTTCACCTCGAAGCCCTCGTCGTCACGCACCCCGAGCTCGACCTCGACCGGGCGCATCAACCCGCCGCCCTCGTCGATGAACACGAGCTTCCTCGGCCCCGCGAAGATCACCGCCTCGTGCGGCACGACGAGCCGCGGCGACAGATCGATGACCGCGATCAGGTTCGCGTACATCCCGGGTCGCAGCGCGCCATCGGCGTTGCCGAGCTCGACCCGCACCCGCACGGTCCGCGTTTCCGCGTCGATGACCGGCTCGATGAAGGTGATGGCCCCGTGCCGAGGCTCGCCGGCCACGTACGGGAACGACACGGCCACATCCAGCCCGACCCGGATGAGCGCCGAGTCCTGCTCATAGACGTGCGCCTCGACCCAGATGGGGTCCAGCCCGCCGATCCTCAGCATCGGCTGGTTGGCCATCACCGGGCTGCCGCGCTTCACCATCTTCTCGGCGACGACGCCATCGACCGGGGCCCTCAGGGTCAGCGTCGGAATGGGCTCGCCCCCGCGTCCCAAGCGCCTGAGATCCTCGTCGCTCACGCCTAGTGCCCTCAACTTCTCGCGCGCCGCCTTGTGCAGGTCCGACGCACTCGCCTCGAGCATCGTGCCCGTCGCCGCGCCGTGCCCCTTGGCGGCCGCCAGCAGCTCGAGCTGGGCAGATCGGATCTCCGGCACATACAGCCTCGCGATCGGATCGCCCGCCTTCAGCGGCTTGCCGGTGTAGTCCGCGAACAACTCCTCGACCCAGCCATCGGCGCGCGCCGTGACATCCACGAGGCGTGTCTCGTCCCAGGTCGCGATGCCGGTCATGCGCACCGAGCGCCGCATCGGGCGCACGTCCAGGACCGCGGTCTTGACCCCGATGAGCTGCCGCCGCCGCGCGTCGATGCGCACCGCGCCGGTCGTGATCTCGTCGTGGGTCACCGGCACGAGATCCATCCCGCAGATGGGACACGTCCCCGGCGACGACGCGCGAATCGAGGGGTGCATCGGACACGTGTGGTAGGCCACGCCATCGGCCTGCCCCGGCCGCGCCACGCCCTGCCGCCCGGCCTCCAGCACGATCAGCGCCGTCGCGTCGGCCGCACCGGCCTTGGACCCAGGGCGCAGGCGCACCTCGATCGGCCCGCGCTCGGGCACCTCGACCACCGCCCGGAACTGCCCGTCTCGCCGACCCTCGGCCGCGACCCAGGCCCCATCGCCCACCTGCACCTCGAGCGTCGCATCTCCCGCGAGCACGCCCTGCCGATCGCCCACGCCCACAAAGAGCTCGTTCTCCCCGGCCAGCGGCGTCGCCGGCCGCACCGCCACGCCGAGCCGCGCCGCGCCGGCCTCGACCGTCACGACCCGCGATGCCTCGCCGACCGTCAGCGGCCGCCCGCGAAACCAGTTCCCGACCTCGCTCCGAAAGGCCAATCCGAGGCCGATGACGACGCAGATCGTGGCCAGCGCCGGCACATAAGGCCCGAGCCTGTCACGCAACCCCCGCTTGCTCGCTGGCACGGCGTCACTCATGGGCTCTCTCCGTGTCTCGCACCGCCGCCCCCAGCGCAGCCTCCAAGCGCGTCGCCGCGGCGTACGCCTGCGCGACCAGCCGCACCCGCCCGATCCGCGCCTCCAGCAGCTCGCTCGCCGCCATCACCACCAGCTCGAAGTCCTTCCGCCCCGCGGCATACCCCGCCATCGCCAGGTCCAGCGTCTTCAGCCGCGCCGGCACCAGCGCCCCATCCGTCACGCCCAGCAACTCCAACGCCAGCACCAGCTCGCTGCGCCACCGCGCGACCTCCCCGGCGACCGTGTCCTCGAGCGCCCGCGCCTCGCCCCGGGCCGCGTCGACCCGCGCCTTGGCGGCCTCCACCTCCGCGTCGCGTCGCGCTCCATCCAGCGGCAGCCCGACCATGAAGGTCAGCATCGGCCACATCATCGCGTCGTCGGGCATGGTCGAGACCTCGACGCCCACCGCCATCATCGGTCGGGTCTCCTTCTCCGCGGCCTGCACCCCCGCCAGGAGCCCGTCGACGCGCGCCCGCGCCGCCGACAGCTCGGGCCGCCGCGCGCGCGCCATCTCCAACGCCACCGCCAACTCGGGAGGGGAGGGGGGCAGGGCCGTGGGCAGCGGCGCCACCACGAGCGGGGCGTCTGGCGCGCGATGCATGAGCGCGTTCAGCTGCCCCTTGGCGATCTCCCCCATCCGCCGTGCCTCCATCACGTCGCGCTCGGCCATCGCCAGCTCGGCGTCCGCTCGCACCGCGTCCTCGGGCGCCCCGCGCCCCGTCGAGAAGCGCGCCAGGGCCCCCTGCCTCAAGGTCTCGAGCACGCGATGGTGCTCGTGCCAGAGGCCCTCCACGGCCTGCGCCAGCCCGACCTCCCACACCAGCTCGGCCGCCATCTTCCCGAGCTCGACGCGCAGCGCGGCGACCTCGTGCCCACCTGCCACCGCCGCGCCCAGCGCCGCGCGCCCGCGTGCATCCACGAGCCCGGGCCACGACAAGGGCCAGCTCAAGCCGACCTTCTGGCCGCGCCCGCTGGGCAGCGACAGCGGTGAAATCCCGACCTCCAGCGTCGGCTCGGGCTGCGCGCGCGCCACCGTCACCTCGGCCTGCATCGCGGCCCAGGCCGCTCGCATCGCGTCGAGCCGCGGGTTCCTCGCCAACACCAGCGCCACCGCGCGGCGCGCGTCGACCTCGCCGTCCAACCCCTTGTCCGTTTCGTCCTCGCTGCCCTCGCGCGGCCCCGTCCGCACAGGCTCGCCCGCGAGCCCGCGAGCCCGCGCAAGTGCCGCCAGCTCTCGGTCCAGCGCGACCGACTCCGCGCTCGCACAGCCGCTGGCCCCACCCAGCCCGGCCACGACCACCCCGACCACCGGACTCATGGCGACCATCGCGCCGAGCGCGGTGCCCATCCTCAGTCGCTTCGCAGACCCGTTCACACCCTGGACCCTAGCAGCCTCGGCCCATTCCAGCAATTCCAGCACGCGATCCGTAGGGGGCCCCCGACCCGGAACGACCTCATCGGCCCTCGTCTTGACACCCCGCCCCCGCAGGCGGACCCTGAGCGGGTCGAGGTCC
>JAEUKJ010000580.1 GCA_016792665.1 Deltaproteobacteria bacterium
TCGACGCGAACGAGTGCGCGCTCGGCGTGGCCGGGTGCAGCCCCAACGCCGACTGCTTCAACACGACGGGCTCCTTCACGTGCCGCTGCAAGGAAGGCTACACCGGCAACGGCCAGACCTGCACCGTCTCGCCGTGCGCCAGTGGCTATGCCCGTGACGCCAACGGGATCTGCCGCGACATCGACGAGTGCGTGACCGGCGCCGCCACCTGCGCCACGGTCGCGACCTGCACCAACACGGCTGGCAGCTTCGCCTGCGCCTGCCCCGCGGGGTTCGTCGGCAACGGCACGACCTGCACCTGCCCGGCGGGCAGCGAGCTCGTCGGCACCCAGTGCCGCGACATCAACGAGTGCGCGTCCGGCACCGCCAACTGCGCCGCCACCGCGAGCTGCACCAACACCCAGGGCGGCTTCGTCTGCCGCTGCAACCAGGGCTACGAGGGCAACGGCCAGACCTGCACGCCCTCGCCCTGCCAGCCCGGCTACAAGACCGGCCCCAACGGGACCTGCGTCGACCTCGACGAGTGCGCCGCCGACTACGACGACTGCAGCGTCAACGCGACCTGCACCAACACGGTCGGCGGCTACCTCTGCGCCTGCAAGCTCGGCTACGCCGGCTCGGGCCAGGTCTGCGACCTCATCCAGTGCGGCGCCGGCTTCGAGTTCAAGACCTCGGGGCCCAACGCCGGCAGCTGCGTCGACGTCAACGAGTGCGCGCGCAACCTCGCCGACTGCAGCCCCAACGCCAACTGCGTCAACACCAGCGGGTCCTTCACGTGCGCCTGCAAGGCCGGCTTCGTCGGTGACGGTCGGGTCTGCGGGTGCCCGGCGGGCACGTTCCTGTCGAACAACACGTGCGTCGATCTCAACGAGTGCTCGGTCAACATCGCGACCTGCGGCGCGAACGCGTCGTGCTTCAACATCTTCGGATCCTACGTCTGCCGCTGCAACGCCGGCTATGAGGGCGACGGTCGGGCGTGCGTCGCGACCGCATGCTCGGCCGGCTTCCAGTCGAGCCCGGGCGGCTGCGTCGACACCGACGAGTGCACGAACGGCACCGCCGATTGCGACCCGAACGCGACGTGCGCCAACTCCCCCTCGGGTTCCTTCACCTGCACCTGCAAGGCCGGCTACACCGGCACGGGCAAGACCTGCGCGATCAACCCGTGCGCGGCCGGCCTGCGCCCGAACCCCGCGACCGGGATCTGCGAGGACATCAACGAGTGCCTCGAAGGCACCGCCGGCTGCGACGTGAACGCGACCTGCAACAACACCAGCGGCTCCTTCACGTGCCGGTGCAAGAACGGCTTCTCGGGCAACGGCACGAGCTGCACCGACATCGACGAGTGCGCCGCCAACACCGACAACTGCGCGCAGATCTGCACCAACCGCGTCGGCGGCTTCGATTGCTCGTGCAACCCCGGCTTCCTGGCCGATCGCCAGTTCTGCCAGGAGATCAACGAGTGCGCCGACCCCGCCTCGATCGGCTGCTTTGGCGACTGCTACAACACGACCGGCGGCTTCCAGTGCTTCGGTGATGGCGGCATCTCGTCGCTCGCCGACCCGGCCACCTCGCCCTACCCCAACATGCAGTGCGCGGGCGCGGTCGGGCCCGAGGCCATCTGGTTCCAGACGGCGCAGAAGACCTCCTTCCCGGTCGACTGCCGCTGCCCCCAGGGCGCGTCCGAGCCCGGCCACTGGCTGTGCGCCGCCCCGACCGGGCCCGAGACGGCGGGCGTCCACTTCGGCAACGGCCCGAACGCCGCCGACCACCTGAACGGCTACCTCGAAGGGTGCGCCACCAACCACCAGGCCAAGGTCGTCTACTTCGGCGTGACCTGGGGCGACTCGCGCGACGCGACGCGCGGCTTCATCATCAAGGTCGACCCCATGACGGGCAACCGCACGGTCGTCTCGGGCCAGTACTACGACCCCGCGCTCGGCCTGCGCGAGGTCGGGACCGGCAATCGCTTCGACAAGATCCGCGACCTCGCGGTCGGCCCCGACGGCTTCCTCTACGTGTTCGAGGACTCGGTCCCGGGGTCGAACGCCGAGTTCGAGGACACCAACCCCGACCTCTTCGGGCGCACGATCTACAAGGTCGACCTCGCGACCGGCAACCGCACGCTCCATTGGAACTATGACGGGGACAAGTTCCCGAACCTCGGCCACTGCAGTAACGGCAACGTCGGCCAGGTCGGCAAGCGCTGGATCGACGTCTTCCCGAAGCAGTTCGAGCTCGACGAGGCCGGCAACTTCATCCTGGCGACCCAGCGCAACACCTCGCCGTCGCCCGGCTACGGCTTCATCCGGGTGAGCGCCGACGCGCAGTCGTGCACCTGGATCACCCGCGAAGGCACCGAGCCCGGCAACGCCCTCTTCGGGGTCGCGGCGGGCGCGGGCTCGGGCGTGGTGGTCTCGGGAGGCTTCGACTCGGGCTTCGGCTACGGCGACGGCGTCATCTACGCGACCAACTTCCTGACGGGCCGCTTGTTCGAGATCGACGTCGCGACCGGCCAGCGCAGCATCCTCTGGAGCGCGGCCAACCCGGCGCTCGGCACCGGCCCCGGCCCGGGCGTCTGGCAGTTCTTCTACTACCCGCTCTTCGACCTCTGGGTGGCGGGCGGCAACGAGCCCAACACCCCGTCGTACGCGGCGCTCTTCGAGCCGGGCACGGGCCACACCTGGGGCTGGATGTACCAGCGCCCGACGCCCGACAGCACCGGGACGGTCACCGGCGGGAGCGGCGGCAACGACGTCTACGCGGGGCCGGTCGGGGTGACGACCAACCAGCTCCGGGGCCCGATCCTCGGCGTGCTGAGCGAGACGCTGCACCACCGGCCGTGGTGCATCTCGCCGGTCGAGCCCGACCGCCTGCTGGTCGCGACCGACCGCGTCGGCATCGTGAAGGTCGAGGTCGAGACCGGCAACACGATGAACTTCTCGCAGTAGCTACCCGAGCTGCTCGAAGCGGAGGCGTAGGCCCTTCACCTTCTCCCTCGCGAGGCCTTCGGAGACCTTGCGTGCCGCGCTCCTGGCGACCGCGAAGAAAGCCCAGCGGTCGTGGATCTCGATCTTGCCGACCTCGCTGCCGGCAAGCCCGATGGTCCCGGTCAAGGCCCCGAGCAGATCGCCCGGGCGCAGCTTGTCTCCACGCCCCGCGCCGATCCAGAACGTCGTCCAGCTCGACACCAGGGCCGGCCCCGCGTGGTCGAGCAGCGGCCTCATCACGGCGCCCGCGGCCAGGGTCTCGAGCCTTCCGATCTGTTTGTCGGTGATGAACGTCCAAGCGACGCCCGGTCGCCCCGCGCGTCCCGTGCGCCCGACGCGGTGCACGTAGTCCTCGGCGTGTACGGGCAGGTCCACGTTCACGACCAGATCCAGGCCCGCGATGTCCAGCCCGCGTGAGGCGACGTCGGTCGCCACCAGGACCCGCAGCGACCCGTTGCGGAAGCGCGCCATCACTGCGTCGCGCTCGCGCTGCTCGAGGTCGCCATGCAGCGCGTCGGCGTCGAAGCCAGCCGTCTTCAAGAGCGCCGCGGTCTCGGCGACCGTGCGCTTGAGATTCCGGAAGACCAGCACAGACGCCGGCTGGAGCGCGCCCAAGAGCCCTGCCAAGGCCGCGTCTTTGTCCTCTTCCTCCACCACCGCGGCCGCCGCGTCGAGGTCCTTGCCCTCGCTCGCGACCGTCACGTGCACGGGCTCGCGCAGCCAGGACCCGACCAGCTCGGCCAGCGTCTCGGGGAACGTGGCCGAGAACAGCGCCGTCTGGCGGGCCCTCGGCACGTGCGACAGGATGGCCTGCACCTCGTCGGCAAAGCCCATCTCGAGCATGCGGTCGGCCTCGTCGAGCACGAGGACCGCCACCGCCGACAGATCCAGCCGCTCCCTCTGCAGG
>JAEUKJ010000668.1 GCA_016792665.1 Deltaproteobacteria bacterium
GCTGGAAGCGCGAGAGCGCTAGGGCGAGCTCGGGGAGGGTGAGCGCGTCGACGGCCGGGTGGACGTCGAAGACGCGGCCGAAGGTCGCCACCGTGAAGAGCGGCGCGCTCATCCGCGCGGGACCTCGGTCGGGGCCTGGCGGAAGACGAAGCCGCGCGGGCCGTGGTCGATGATGAGGCCGCGCACGCGCTCGAGGGTGTCGGGGGCGACGTGGAAGATGATGCCCGAGACGCGGAGGACGGTGTCGTCGGCGCGTGGGTAGTCTTCGAAGGCGAGGTCGAAGCCGTGCTTGGCGAGGTCGGCGCCCACCGAGCGGATGCGGATCGCGAAGTTGCCGAGGCCGTGGAGCAGGGCCTGGTCGTCCAGGAACTTGCGTGCGGCCTCGGTGAGCTGGATCGGCGGCAGGGTCGGCGAGAAGGGGGGCATGGGCGGCTCGGCGTGAGGGGGGATGCGGGAGGGTCAGCGCTCGGCACGGCCTTCGGGGGCTGAGGTGAAGGCTGCGGCGGCCTCACGCAAGGCGGCGGCGAGGGCGAGGGCCTCGGCCGGGGAGAGGCGGGCCTCGAGGTCGGGATAGACCAGGTGGTGCTCGCGCTCGCCGTGGTGGTCGAGGAGGTGGTGGAGGCGCAGGAGGCGGTCGAGCGACCGGACGATGGCGCGGGGCAGGGTGTCCGCGTCGGTGCTGGTCGCCAGCTCGTCGAGGAGGCTCGAGCCCTGGGCCCAGAGGAGGTTCAGGCGCGCGTGCTCGGCCAGGACCAGCTCGGCCGAGCCGCCGCGTGGCGGGTGGGGTGAGGGATGGGCGGCGAGCGCGGGCTCCTCGACCTGTTGGTGCGCCTCGAGCGCGCGGCCGAGGTCGCGCCAGGCGGCCCGCGCGGCGGCGAGGTCGGCACGCATGAGCGCGAGGAAGACGTCCTCGTGGAGGCGGTCGAACACGAGGTGGACGGCGCGGTTGGCGGCGACGAGGGGGCCGTCGGACGTGACGTCGTCGGGGTTCGAGGCGGCGAGTCGAGGCGGCGCGAGCACGGACGATTCGTACCGCGGACGCGCGACTTTCGCCAATGGCGTGCCGCCCAAAAGAGGGAAGGGACCGCGCGCTTGCATCGGCCCGTGCGGGCTCCCATGATGCCAACATGGACCGCTCGTTGCGTGCGTGCTGGGCTCTGCGAGGTTTGGGAGTTCTCGCCCTGGTCGGGGGCGTCGGCGGCTGCGCAACCGTGACGGAGGCCGCCCCGAAGCCGGCGAGCCCGGTCGTCCAGGAGAGCGCCGACGAGCACGTCGACCCCTACCTGCACGTGCCGTCGGGCATGCGCTTTCCGCCCGAGGTGGCCGGCTTCAGCCGCGACGGCATGGCCCGCTACGACGAGCGCGGGGCCGACGTCTCGGTCGGCTATCACCGGGCCGACACGCTCGTGGCGGTGACGACGACCGTCTACATCTACCCGAAGCGGGCCGGGACCGAAGACCTCGACCAGCACTTCGCGGCGGCGCAGGCCGCGGTGCTGCAGAACCGGCGCGGGGCGGAGCTCATCGCGGCGGGCGACATGCAGCTCTTCCAGCGCGGCTCGGTGCACGAAGGGCGTCGTGCCCACTTCCTCATCCGCGACCCCGGGGGCGAGAAGCCGCTGGCGGTCTCGCACCTCTTCCTGTTCGAGCACGGCCCGTGGTTCATCAAGTACCGCGCGACCTTTCCGGCGCAGCAGCACGAGGTCGCCGACGAGGTGCTGCTCCGCTTCATGGGGGCCCTGGACTGGCCCGAGGTCACGCCATCGGTGCTCGCGGCGCGCGAGCGATAGAAGAGAGGAAGATGCGAGTCAGGGGTTCGCGATGAACCAGAGGGCGGCGTAGACCTTGGGGTCGACGTGCAGCCCTTCGGCCTGGCGGGCGACGAGGAAGGCGTGGACCTCGGGACGCGGGATGCGATGGACCACGATGTCCTCGTGCTCGTCGCCGCCGCCGTCTGAAACCCGGACGAGATCGAGGGCGCGGAAGAAGGTCACGACCTCACTGGTCAGGCCGGCGGAGACCGGGCCGTGCGTCAGCGGCACGATGCGACCGGGGCGGAAGCCGGTCTCTTCCTCGAGCTCGCGCGCGGCGGCGCGCTGGAGGGGCTCGTCCTCCTCGCCCGCGATGTCGCCGGCGAGTCCGGCCGGGAGCTCGATGACGCGCGTGCCGACCGGGGTGCGGAACTGCTCGACGAGGAGGAGCTCGTCGGCGTCGGTGAGGGCGACCAGGATGACGATGCCGGAGGTGTTCTTGCGGCGGACGAACTCCCAGTGCTCGCGGCGGACGGCTTGCAGGAAGCGGCCGTCGTAGAGGACTTCGTCGGCGGGGATCGCGGGGGCGGCGGGCTCGGTCATGGGGCTCTCCTTCGGGCGGCCGGTGCTGCGTCGCACGGGCCTCGGGCCACGTCTTCGGCGGATCGCACGGCGCTGTCAACGCGCTCGCGGAGGGGTCGGCGTGCCTCACAAGCGGAGGGTCGAGGCAGGGGCCCGGGTCGATGAAGGTGGACAGGGGCGGCTTGGCTCGCAATGATGCGCCGCATGTGGCCTCTCGCTCTGCACCTCGCGCTCATCGCTGCTCCCGAGCTCGTCCTGACGGCCCCGGGGCCGACGCCGGCCGAGCCGTCCCTCCAGGCCGTCTCGCACTGGGAGCTCGATGGCGGGCTGGCCAGCGAGGTCGGCGGGGCGCCGTTGGTGGTCGAGCCGCCGGGCGCCGCGAGCTTCGAGCAGGTCGACCTCCCCGATGGACGGGCGCAGGTCCTGAGGCTCGAGGCCGGGGCGCGTGTGCGGGTGCCCATCGCGTTCACGAGCCATCGCCCGGGCTACGAGGGGCGCTGGACGGTCGTCATGGACGTCGCCTTCGGGCTCGACGAGGCGCGGGTCGATGGCAAGGGCGAGGCCAAGAAGGGCAAGGCGGGCGCGCGCGGAGCCCGGGCCTGGCGCGTGCCGCTCTTGCAGACCGATGCGCGCAACGAGGACGGGGCCGAGCTGGTGGCAGACTCGCGCAAGGGGCTCGAGGTCGCGGGCGCGGTCGGCGGCACGTTGGGCGGCGGGACCTGGCACCGGATCGCGATGGTCGTCGACGAGGGCGACAAGTCGGTGACCGGCTACATCGATGGGCAGAAGGTGCAGCGCGTCACGACCGAGATCGTCGACTCCCGCTGGGCCCTGGAGCCCGAGGCGCTGCTCTTCGCCGACAAGGCGATGAGCCACGGGGGGCTCCGGCTCGGGGCCCTGTGGGTGAAGACCGGGGTCGTGCCGGCGGCGCGCATCGCGGAGCTCGGCGGGGCCAGCGCGGGCGGGTTGCCGCGGGTCGAGCCGCCGACCTTGCGCTGGAGCGCGCCACCGCCGTCGTCGCTCGCGCCGGGGCAGCCCTTCGTGGCGACGTTCTCGGCGATGCCGGCCGCGGGTGAGGTGGCGTTGGCCCTGGTCGGCGGTGGGCTCGAGCTCCTGCTGGGGCGGGTCGCGGCGGACGCCGGGCTGGTGCACGGGGCGCTGCCGCCGGGGTTGGCGGCGGGCGAGCGGCAGATCGAGCTGCGCTGGTCAGCGGCCGGGGCGAGTGATGCGCGCGAGGTGCGGAGCGTCTCGTCGACAGTGGTCGTGAAGAGTGGGGCGGCAGGGCTGGCCTTCGGACAGGAGCTGCTCGCGAATCCCGAGATGGATGGCCTCGCGGGGTGGACGCTGGCCGGGCAGGCCGAGGTCGTCGCCGCGCGCGGGGCCAATGGCACGGCGCTGGTCGGACAGCGCGGGGACTACGCGGCCAAGCAGACCGTGGCGCTGCCGGAAGGGGCGGCGGGTGGGGTGGCGGTGGTCGGGCATGCGCGGGTCAAGCGCAAGGAGTGGCCGTCGGTCTATGGCGACGGGGGACGCATGGTGTTGCGCTTCCTGGCCACGGACGGGACGTCGCTCGGGGAGCTCGCGACGCTCGGGGTCGACCGGCAGGACTGGTACGAGGTCGCGCTGAAGGGGCCGGTGCCCGCCGGTGCCAATCGCATCGAGGTCGCGTTCGAGGCCTGGGAGCGGCAGGGCGGCAAGAACGAGGTCGCGGTCGACGCGCTGGGGCTCACGCTGGCGCCGCTCGAGACGGGGCCGGTGCGGCTGTCCAAGTGGCCCATCCTCATGGCGACCGAGTCGCTGGCCGAGCACGAGATCATCTTCGAGACCGACCGCGGCAACGTGTGGCCCGAGGTGGTCTGGGGCCCCGAGGGCGGGGCCGAGCGGCGGGCCGTGGTCAGCTCGACGACGATCGACGACCGCCACCAGGTGCACCGCGCGCGCTTCGCCGGGCTCGAGCGCGGAGCGCGCTACGCATACCGGATCTCGGTGGGTGGCGAGGTCTCGCCGACCTGGAACTTCACCGCGCCGGAGCCTGACGATGCGCCGCTGCGCGTGGCCTGGTTGGCGGACAATCAGCACGGCTGGAAGACCTTTCGGCAGATCGTGCCGCACCTCCTCGAGGCGCGACCGCAGCTCATGTCGCTGGCTGGCGACATCGTGCAGCGCGGGCACGAGCTGCGTCAGTGGCAGACCGAGTGGTTCTCGCCGCTGTCGATCGGGGGGCTCGCGCAGTCGATCCCGATCCAGGTCGCGCGCGGCAACCACGACGCGAACGGGGCCTTTGCGCATGCCTACGTGCCGCTGGCCGGCAACGGGCATTGGTACGCCTACACGCGCGCCGGGGTGCGCTTCATCGTGCTCGACACCGAGGCCGACGCGGGGCGCGTGCCCGAGCAGGTGAGCTGGCTCGAAGCGGAGCTCGCAGGGCGCGACGCGAAGAACGCGGCCTTCCGGGTGGTGACCTTCCACAAGGCGCCGTACTCGAACCGATGGGACTCGCCGAAGTCGAAGTACGACGGCGAGAAGTGGGTACGTGACCACCTCGTGCCGGTCTTCTCGAAGGGCAAGGTCGACCTCGTCATCGCGGGCCACGCCCACACCTACCAGCGTCGCGATCTCGACGGTGTGCGCTACCTGGTCGTCGGCGGCGCCGGCGGGGCCCTCGACAAGGCCAAGACCGGCAAGTGGCCGATGGACAAGGACTTCGTGGGGCACCATTGGGCGCTCATGGAGGTCGCCGACGGCAAGATCACGTGGACCGCGAAGGACTTCGACGGGGCGATCATCGACCAGTGGCAGCTCGCGAGTCGCGCGCGCCGACGGTGACGGGACAGGCGCCGTCGCGCCGCGAGGCCTTGTGTCGCGCGGACGGTCGGACTAGCTTTTGGACGTGGAGTCGCAGGCCGTTCGCTCGAGTCCGGAGTCGCAGGTGAGGAAGTCGTGCGTCGCGCGCAGTGGATGGGTGGTGCTCGGGGCCGTGGTGTGGCTCGTGGCGTGCGGGGACGGGGCGAAGCGCCGTCCGCTGGGCGGGTCGTGCGGCTTCGACGAGGACTGCTCGAGCGGGCTGTGCTTCGACTCGGTGTGCCTGGACCCGGACGCCGACGAGGACGTCGATGGGCTGACCAACGGGCTCGAGCTGTCGCTCGGGACGAACCCGAGCGCGGCCGACACCGACGGCGATGGCAAGGCAGACCCTGACGAGCTCGGCCCCGGGTTGAGCGGCGTCGACACCGATGGCGACGGGCTCATCGACGCGGTCGAGAGCGCCACGGCCGACAGCGACAAGGATTGCATCGTCGACGAGCTCGACGCGCACAACGCGGTCTCGGACGGCGACAAGTCGCCTGACGTGGCAGAGGTGTGCCCTGCGGTGGGCGTGTGCGTGGACGCGAAGGCCGTCCTGGCCGTGACCTGTCCGACCCAAACCGACCAACCGGTCTGCGACTTCGGGCGCGTGCCGTTCCACGAGCCGGTCGAGAGTGCGTGCGACCTCGCCGACAACGACTGCGACGGCGAGACCGACGAGGGGTGCGAGGTCGGGTTCGATGGCCTCATCGGGCACTGGCAGCTCGACGGGGACGGCAACGACACCGGACCCTATCGCGACCACGGGGTCGTCACGGGCGCGGTCGCCGCGGCAGATCGCTTCGGAGCCGCCGGCAAGGCGTTGAGGTTCGCCAACGTCGGGGACCGGGTCACGGTGACCGCGACCCATCATCCGTTGGGGGAGGCGACCGTCTCGTACACACTGTGGGTCAAGCCCGAGCGCGATGCGCGTGTAGACCAAGCGGTCGGTTTGTTCTCGTTCGGGGAGATCGCCGAGAACCGGCGCAGCGGCTTGGTGCTCGGTGCCGGGAGCAATGCCGAGAGGTGCGCGGGGTACATCGGCCAGGGCAACGATGGCGCATCGGAAAGTGCGTGTGTGCCGGCCGGTCACTGGAGCCTGCTCGCGGTCGTGAAAGAAGGGCGGCGAGTGCGCTTCTACCTGGATGCCAAGCCCGCGGGTGAGGTCGAGCTCGCGGCGGGTCAGAGCCTTCGCCGGACCTCGCTGACCATCGGTGCGTCGAAGCAGTTCGCCAGCGGGGTCGTGCTGGAGCCGTTCGTCGGCGTGCTCGACGACCTGCGCGTTTATCGCCGGGCGATCGACGCGGCCGAGCTCGGGCGGCTCGTGTCCGAGGGCACGTGGGGAGCCGCGGGGACCGGGGGGAACCCGGCGCAGAGCTGCCTCCACGCGCTGCGTGCGGGGCGCGGTGTCGGCGCGGACTCCGACGGCGCAGTCGTGGTCGACTCCGACGGAGATGGGCCGCGCGCTGCGATGACCGTGTGGTGCGACCAGACGACCGACGGCGGTGGCTGGACCCTGGCGTGGGTCTATGGGTTCACCGACTTCGCGGCGTTCACGGCCGCGGGCAACGCCGTGACGCCCATCCCGGCCTGGCCCGTGACGTCGGCCGATGTCGCCGTGTCGCGCGTGGCTCCGGGCGGTCCCTCCAGCAGCGGCGCCATCGACTGGGCCGAATGGGAGGACCTCGGCACGTCGTTCCTCGTGACCAGCGAGCTCGCGGGTGGCTTCGCGTGCGACTCGCGAGGGGTCGAAGACGGGAGCCTCGCGACCGGGCTCGAGGGGCCGGTCTCGTGCCGCGTCGTCGGCGCTGGCGCGGGCTGCGCGGGCGCGCTCCCCGACTGGGTCTTCTTCTGGGACTACGGGCCCGGCCTGTCGGCCGAGAACCTCTTCTTCTATTTCGATGGCAGCACGGTCGACAACTGGCCGACCCATGATGCGTGCGGGCTCAACGCGGCGCCGACGGTCACCGCGCCGACGCGGGCGGGCGGGGCGGTCTACCTCCGCTAGTGTTGCGCCCGCAGACGTTTCGATCCGAAACGTCGGCGCGAAGTGGGCGCGACGCGAGGCACGTCGGCATCGTCGTGCGCGGAGAAACCGACCGAGCAGTCGGCTTGACACCGGGCGTACCGTCGCCGGACAACCCGCATGAGGCGTCGGAGAGCGCGTCTGCGCAGGGGAGGAGCCTCTGCGGGGGATGTGCCCGACGCTCGGTGCCGAGGGAGTCGAACATGCCGAGGGCCCTGGAGACCCGCGAGTCGCTGCGCCACGCCGCGTACGGATGCTTTCGAGACCTGGGCTACCACGAGGCCTCGGTCGACACGATCTGTCGGGTCGCGGGCGCGTCGAAGGGGAGTTTCTACTACCACTATGGGTCGAAGCAGGACTGCTTCATCGACATCCTCGAGACCTGGACCCGCGAGGTCATGAGCGAGGTCCAGAAGCAGTTCGAGGAGGCCACCCAAGCGCGGAAGCCCTTTGCCAGCTTGCAGGCCGCCTTTCGACGCGAGAACGAGCGCGGCAAGCTCATCGTGCCGCTCTGGCTCGAGTTCACCGTGCTCTCACGACGCGAGCCCGCCATCCGCGAGGTCATCGCGCGCTTCTATCATCGCGCTCGGCTGGCGATCGCCGAGATGCTGCGCCCCTTCGTCGGCGACCTCATCGAGCCGGCCGAGCTGGACGGGCTGTCGGGGGCGATCCTCGGGGTCTACCTGGGCGGCGTCACGCAAGAGCTCGCAGACCCGAGCAACGTCACGGCCAACGCCAACTCCGATGCCGTCTTGACCCTCATGGCGCGCATCTTCGCGCGCATCGATCCGACTGCGCGGTCGGATCGCGCGAGCGAGGGGGCGGGTCGCCGCCGTCACAAGGCCACTCCGGTCGAGGGCGCGCGTATCAGCGACGCCGACTTCGAGGCCTTCGTGATGCCGTACAGCGGGCCCGTCCGGCAATGCATGGCCGACCTGCGCGAGCTCGTCCTGACGCAGGCTCCGGCAAGTGACGAGCGCGTCGTTCGCGGGTGGCGCGTCATCGCCTACGACCTCGGCGGCCTCTATTGCGCGCTCAAGCCGCGGCGCGCCGACGTCGACCTGACCTTCCATCACGGCCTCGAGCTCGACGACCCGAAGGGCCTCCTCGGCGGGCGTGCGAAGAACGCGCGCAGCGTGAGCGTGAAGGCCGACCAGATCCCAACGAAGGCCCTCGCGGCGCTCGTCCGACAGGCCGCAGAGCTGCAGCTGGCGCGGCGGGTCGAGGACTAGTCGGCTCGCGAACTCGGCCGTGCAGGTCTGGCGCGATGAGACTCCCGAGCGCTCGTTCGAGGCATTGCGTGGGCCGACCGAGCGTTCGGGACTGACCCGCGCACGTTCCCCCGCGTCGCCGTTATCCGAGCGGTCAGCGGCGCCACTTCAAGTGGTTCCGTGGTGCGCATCGCGAGCGCCAGGGGTGCCACCGCGAGAGCGCAGCGCGAGAAGCGATCACCGAGGTTGACAGCCGATCGCCGCCGACTAGTGTGCGCGCCACTAGACCGGGCGGTCGGTATTGGTGTCTGCGCCATCGAGGCGCGGGCGCACCGGCTCTCTGGGAGGAGATTCGGCGATGCTCGGCAACACCAACGACGCGCGTGGCGCGGCGCGAACCAGCGACGGAAAGACCACGCGAGGCGGAGACGGTCGGTCCCTGGTGCCACTGGCCAAGGCGCTGGCCCGAGGTGAGGCGCGCGCGGTCCTGAGCTTCGCCGGCCAGGGAATCGAGTGGCTGCCCGAGCTGGCGGCGCTGGCGCGCTCCGAGCCGTGGGTGCGTGAGCTCTGCGAGGCTGCGAGCGTTGCGCTCGAGGCGTGGGCTGCCGAGCGCGAGGTGAGCTGGAGCGGGCTCTTCGCGGGTGGATTCTCGCTGGCGTCGTGGCTCGCGGGCGAGGCCGTCTCACCGCAGCAACTCGCCGCGACCCCGGTGTCGATGCCCGGCATCTTCCTCACCCAGGTCGCGCGCTTCGAGAGCCTGCGCCGCCGGGGCCTCGGGGGCGCCTTCGAGGCGGGCGGCATCGTCGCGACCACCGGCTACAGTCAGGGTCTGGCGGCCGCGACGCTGGTCGCCGAGTGCGAGAGTGGGGCGCTCGCCATCCCGCGTGTCCTCGAGTACCTGCGCGTCATGGCGTGGCTCGGCTTCGAGGTCGCCCGCGCCACGCGCGACGCGTCGTCCGAGCCCGGGAGTCCGATGGCCGTGGTGGTCGGGCCGGACGCGAAGGCCATCGACCTCGCCCTCCAGGGGCTCGACGGTCTCGATGGGCAGGGGGCGTGGCTGGCCCTCCAGAACGACCGCCGCCGCCACGTGCTGAGCGGCACGCCGCGAGGCTTGCGCATCGCCCGCGAGCGCCTCGAGGAGCGCGCCAAGCGCGAGGCCGACGCGCGCAAGGCAGGCCGCCACGGTGGCGCCGTGATGACCGTCTCGTGGGAGGAGGTCGCGACGACCGCGGCCTTCCACTCGCCGCTGGTCCTGGACGGACTCGAGCGCACCCTCGAGCGCGTCGAGCGCGCTGGCTTCCGCGTCTCCCCGCGCCTCCCCGTGTTCGACCCGGGGCAGACCGCCGGCGTCGGTGAGTCGACCCGCTCCGGCCTCCTCCTCGACCCGGCCAACGCCTCGTCCGAGGCCCTGGCGACCGCGACCCGCGCGCTCGTCGCATCCATTGCCGTCGAGACCGGGCGCTGGCAGCGAAACCTCTTCGGCGTCCTGGCGCACACGAATCCGACCGAGCAGTCGGTCGACGTGGTCCTCGACCTGGGACCCGGCGAAGGGGTCTCGCGCCTCACCGCTGGAGCCCTGCGCGGCACCGGCGTCGATTCGATGGCGCTGGGTGGCCTGGGCGGCGAGGAACGCGAGCGCTTCTTCACCGCGCCGCGCGGCCCGGCGCCGCTCCGCTATGATGAGCTGATGCCGCGCCTGGCCGAGCTGCCGGACGGGCGTGTCGTGGTCGACAACGCGTTCTCGCGCGCGACCGGCACCCCGCCCATCATCCTGCCGGGCATGACGCCGACGACGGTCGACGTCCCCATCGTCGCAGCGGCCGCCAATGCTGGCTTCACGGTCGAGCTCGCGGGCGGCGGCCAGGTCAGCGACGCGGTCTTCCAGGCGCGCATGGACGAGCTCGCCGAGGCCCTCGAGCCCGGGGTCGAGGTCGCGTTCAACGCGCTGCTCCTCGATGCCTACCTGTGGGGCCTCCACCTCGGGGACAAGCGTCTCGTCCAGAAGGCGCGGGCCCAGGGGGCGCCGCTCTCGGGCGTGACCGTCAGCGCTGGCATCCCGTCCGTCGACCAGGCCGTGGCCCTCCTCGACGAGCTCGCCGCGCTCGGCATGCGCGTGAACGCCTTCAAGCCGGGCACGAAGTCCCAGATCGACGAGGTCATCGCCATCGCGCGCGCCGCGCGACACCATCGCATCTTCATCCACATCGAAGGTGGCAAGGCCGGCGGTCACCACTCGTGGGAAGACCTCGACGCGCTGCTCCTCGATACCTATCACCTCATCCGCTCGCAGCCGAACCTGGTCCTGTGCGTGGGCGGCGGCATCGCCGACGAGGCCCGCTCCACCGCGCTGCTCACCGGCGCCTGGGCCGAGCGCTACGGCCTGCCCGCGATGCCGGTCGACGCGATCTTCCTCGGCACCCTCACCATGGCCTGCCGCGAGGCGACGGCCACCGCGAGCGTGAAGACGGCGCTGGCCCGGGCTCAGGGAACCGACCGCTGGGTCGGTCGGGGCCAGGTGCAGGGAGGCGTGACCTCCGGGCGGAGCCAGCTCGACGCCGACATCCACTACCTCGACAACGCCGCCGCCCGCTGCGGTCGCCTCCTGGATGAGGTTGCCGGCAACGCGGCCGCGGTGTCCGCTCGGCGCGACGAGATCATCGAGGCGCTGGCGAAGACAGCCAAGCCCTACTTCGGTGACTTCGACGCGATGACCTGGCCCGAGGTCCTCGAGCGCATGGTCGCGCTCATGGCGCTGGGAGGCGTCACCCCGCGCTACGACGACGGGCCCTGGCTCGACGTGAGCTGGCGCGCGCGCGTCTTCGACGTCGTTCGGCGCGCCGAGGCGCGGATCGCGGGCGCGTCTGGAACCGACGACCTGGTCGAGAGTGTCTGCCCGGATCCGAGCGCCCTCGATGCACCGGCGATCGTGCTCGCGGCCCTCTCCGAGCGCTATCCGCTGGCGCGCACGACCCGGGTCCACCCCGCCGACGCGACCTGGTTCCTGCGCGAGGTCTGCGCGCGCCCAGGCAAGCCGGTGCCCTTCGTGCCGGTCATCGATCAAGACGTCCGCCGCTGGTACAAGAGCGACTCGCTCTGGCAGGCGCAGCACCCGCGCTTCGACGGCGATCAGGTCCTGGTGATCCCCGGACCCGAGGCCGTCATGGGGATTACTCGCGAGGACGAGCCGGTGGCCGAGCTGCTCGGCCGCTTCGACCGCGCTCTCGTGGCATCCCTCGTCGCTCGCGGCGAAGTGCCGCGACGTCTCGATGCCCTCGAAGGTGCCGCGGCCC
>JAEUKJ010000677.1 GCA_016792665.1 Deltaproteobacteria bacterium
GGCCCACTACGTGACTTCGATCCCGACGCCTCTCTCGCCTGAGGCCGCCTTTGCCTTCATGGCGGACGTGCGACGCTTCTCCGAGTGGGACCCCGGCGTGCTCGCCGCCGTGCAGGTCGCCGGTGACGGCCCGGGCCCGGGCGCCGCATATGACCTCACCGTGAAGGCCGGCTCCACCTCGAAGATGCGCTACGAGGTCGTCACCTACGACGCCCCGCGACGCCTCGTGCTCGTCGCCAAGACCGCGCGCCTCGTGTCCGAGGACGAGGTCCGGGTCGAGCCCGGGAAGGACGGCGGCTCGGTCGTGACCTACGACGCCCGCCTCACGCTGAACGGCTGGACGCGGGTCTTCGACTTCGCCCTGGGGATCGCCTTCAAGCGCATCGGTGACCGGGCGGCGGCGGGCCTCCGTCGCGCTCTCGGCGCTCGCTGACAGGGCTCGGCAGCGTCGCGCCCGCTGCGACGCCGTGATAGGCACAAGGCATGGTCGAGCGACCCGACATCTCGCAGCCGACGCGCGTCTCCTGGCGTGGGCGCGTCGCGCGTCTCCTCGACGGAGCCCGCAACGCGGCGACGTTGGTGCGTGACGGGCGCCTCGGCCAACCGTATCGCGCCCCGTTCGAGGTCGCCTGGAGCGACCCGCGCGTCGCGCTGAGGCACTACCCGCGCGCCGAGTCCGAGCCTCGTCGAGACGATGGGCCCGCCCCGCGGCGACCGCTGCTGTTGGTGCCGCCGCTCATGGTGACCTCGGAGATCTACGATATCGCCCCCGATCTCTCGGCCGTGGGCTTCCTCACGGGGCGCGGCGCGGATGTGTGGGTGGCCGACTTCGGCCCTCCCGAGTCGACCCCGGGCGGGCTCGAGCGCACTCTCGACGACCATGTCCTGGCCGTCTCGCGCTGCATCGACGAGGTCCTCGCGCAGACCGGCGCCGACGCTCTGCACCTCGTCGGCTATTCTCAAGGGGGCATGTTCTGCTACCAGACCGCCGCCTACCGCGCGACCCGCGGACCCGCCCCACAAGCGGGCGCGGACGTGCCAGCCCAGGTCTCCGGGATCGCCTCGGTGATCACCTTCGGGGCGCCCGTCGACATCCATCGCAACGTCCCCCTCGACCTCCACAGCTCCCTCGCGGAGCGCCTCGTCACCACCCTGCGCCGCGCCATCGACACGCCGCTCACCGATCTCCCCGGGCTTCCCGGCACGATGTCGAGCAAGGCCTTCAAGCTGCTGGCGCCCCGGCAGGAACTCAAGCAGCTCATGACGCTGCTCAGGCGCCTGCCCGACCGCGACGCGGTCGCCGCCATGGAGCCCAAGCGCCGCTTCCTGGGCGGCGAGGGCTTCATCGCCTGGCCCGGGCCCGCGCTGCGTACCTTCATCGACGAGTTCGTCGTCCATAACCGCATGCGCCGGGGCGGCTTCGTCATCGCCGGGCACACGGTCGCGCTGGCAGATATCCGCGCCCCGATCCTCGCGTTCATCGGGCTGCACGACGACCTCGCCCTGCCCGACGCGGTACGCGCGGTGGTGCGCGCGGCGACGAACGCCAAGGTCGATCTCGCGCACGTCCCGGCCGGGCACTTCGGCCTCGTCGTCGGGTCGACCGCACTCACCGTCTCCTGGCCGCTCGTGCTCGCCTGGTGCGCCGCCCGCGACGGCATCGGGCCCGAGCCGACTCGCCCCGAGCCCCCTGACGCGAGCGCGAACGAGGCGGGCGCGGTGAGCAGGCACCCGAGCCGCCTCCGGACTGCACTCGGGGCCACCTGGGCGCGCCTCGGCGCGGTCGCGGTCGAGGCCACGGCGACCGCGGACGCCATGCTCGCGCAGTGGCGACGCGGGGCCAGGCGGGCTCGCATCGACGAGGCCATGCGCGTGTCGTTCGCGCGGTTCTTGGCGCGACGTGCGCGGCGCCGACCCGACGACATCTTCTTCCTGTGGGAAGGCCGCGCGATGAGCTACGCCGAGACGGACCGGCGCATCTCGGGCTTCGCGGAGGCCCTGGCCCAGGCCGGGGTCGGGCGAGGCGAGAGGGTGGCCGTGCAGGTCCGCGCCGCACCCGAGACGCTCGGCGTCGTCGCGGCCTTGAGTCGCCTCGCCGCAGTCGCCGTGGTGGTGCCGGCCGAGCTCGACGCCGAGACCTCTGACGCCGTGCTCGGGTCCCTGGCGGTGACGCGCATCGTCTCGGACCGACCGCAGCCGGGGTCGCGACCCGTCATCACGTTGGACGCGTTGGCGCGCTCGACCGCGACCTTCGACGCGACCGTGCTCGACGCGCGCGACGCGGGGTTGGCCGAGGACCTGGCGCTCATCGTGCTGGCCGGGGGCCCCTTCGCGACGCAGCGCAGCCCGGGACAGCCTGGTGTCGGTCCCTCGATGTTGAACAACCGCGCATGGATGAGCGGAGCCCTGGACGCGGCCGCGCGGGCGCGACTCGGGCCGGGCGACACCGTCTATTGCGCCGATCCCCTCGAAGACCCCGATGCCTGGGTGCAGGCGGTCGGAGCCGCGGTCGTCGTGGGCGCGCGGCTCGCGGTCGGGCGCGGCGACGCGGCCCGCTTCTGGGACGAGGTGCGCAATGTCGGCGCCACGGTCGCCTGGACCAGCGCGGCGATGGCACGCGAGGTCTGCGCACGGACCCCGTCGCCGTCTCCGCCCGAGGCCAAGGCCCATCCGTTGCGGCGTTGGGAGGGCGGCTTCGATGCGGCGCTTGCGGCCGAGCTTCGCGAGCGCTTCGGCGGGCCGCGACTCGAGGTCGAACCGCGGGCCTGAGAGCGCCAGCCCGACATCGTCACTGACGGAGCCGGCGTGAGCGGGTCACGTCAGGGGATGAGGTCGCTCTTCGAGCCGCAGTCGAGCATCTTCTTGCCCATGTAGGGGTTCTTCATGGTCTCGTCGAGCTGGACCCACTTCTGGTAGCCCTCGGCCATCGGACACCGGAAGACGAAGACCTGGCCGCCCGCGAGGTCGGGCTTGTCCTTCATCGCGGTGAGATAGGCGCGCGAGATCTCGCCGAAGATGAGGCGTGCGGAAGCGAGGTCCGGGGCCTTGCCGAGTCCCGTGCCCATGGTCGCGATGCGCTCGTCGAGCTTGGCGGTCGTGACCGCGGTCGCGAGCTCGGCGCCGGCGGCCTTGGCGGCCGCGAGGTCGTCGTGGGCCAGGGCGTCGCGGAGCTTCTCGTAGCCCTGCACCACGGGCGGGCGCTTGGTGACATCGACCGACGCGGCGGCGGCCGGCTCGCCCGCGGCGCTCGGCTCGGCCTTGCCGGCGTCCGCCTTCTTGTCACAGGCCGCGAGCCCGAGGGTCCCGACGCAGGCCAGGCCTGCAAGCCACATGAATCCACTGCCATTCTTCGTCGCATGTCGCGTCATCGCGTTCACTCCTTGTCGGTCACTTGCGCGTGAGCGCGGTGGCCTCGCGGGTCCAGCCGACGATGCGCTCGATCACCGTCGGCATCATCGTCTCTTCCAGGTCCGCATACTCCGAGATCGCCCCGGTTGTCGCCTTCTGGAAGAGGTGGTTCGCGTCCGCGACGACCTCGACCGTGAGCTCCTTCTTCGCGTCGGCGATCCCGCGCAGCGCCTGCGCGTTGTCGACCGCGCGCACCTGCGTGTCCTTCTCGCCGAAGAGGGCCAGGACCGGGACGCCGGCGGCGCGCGCGAGCTCCTGAGCAGGGTCGGCCGCGAGGAACGAAATGAACCACGGGCTCTGGCTCAGCGCGAGGGTCTTCTCGACCTGGGCGTCGCGGGGCGGGGTGGCCTGGCCCTTGGCCTTCTCGACCGCGTCACTGGTGTCGATCACCGCCTCCGCGCGGCGGCGCAGATCGTCAGCCGGGGCCTTGTCGACGACGCCCGCGAAGTAGTGGTCGACGGCCTCGGCGACCCGCGTGGCCTCGTCCTCGCTGCCGCCCTGGCCGAGGATGAGGTCCTTGTTCTGGCGCACCAGGATCTGCCGGCCGGTGAGCGCCGGGCCCGACAAGGTGATGCCGAACGCGATGCTCTTGGCCCGGGCCAGGTACGCGACGACCATGCCGCCCTCGCTGTGGCCGAGCGCCCCGACCTTCTTGGCGTCGACGTCCGGGCGCTTGCGCAAGGTCGCGAGCAGGGCCTTGGCGTCGGCGACGAAGGTCTCGAGGTCGGCTTTCTCGAGGCTGCCAGTCGACGCGCCGACGCCGCGATCGTCGCAGCGCAGGACCGCGAGGCCACCGCGCGTCAGGGCATCGGCCAGGACGAGGAAGGGCTTGTGCTCGAAGATCGTCTCGTCGCGATCCTGGGCGCCCGAGCCGGTGAGGAGGAGCACCGCCGGGACCTTGCCGGGGTCGCTGGGCCGCGTGAAGGTGCAGCCGAGGGTGGCGTCGGCGACCTTCACCTCGAGCGTCTCCGTGGTGTACGGGAACGGCGCGGCGGGGGTCTGGGGACGGCGCACGGTGAAGTCTTCGGGGCCGCGCACGCGCTCGGCCGAGAACGGGAAGGACTGCCCGCCCTGGCTCAGCGTGCCGACGTAGCGATCGCCAGAGGGCTCGCGCTTGGCCGTGAAGCTGGCGGCCTGGGTCGGCGGCGCACCGGGCGGCAGCAGCTTGAAGGCGAGCGTGTCGTCGGCGAGAGAGACCTCGGAGAGCGCCATGGCGCGGACGTGCTGGAGCGGGATGTCGACGGTCCCGGTCGCGCTCGGGGCCGCGGCGTCAGCCCCCGCCGCGGGCGTGGTGACCTCGAGGCGGAGGTGCACGCTCAGCGGGATCCCGCCCGGCAGATCCACCTTGCCGCGGAGGAAGACCGGCTCGGTCTTGGCGGTCGCGTTCGCATCGGCCGTGTTCGCATCCGCCGCGTTCGCGTCCGCAGCATGCGCGCTGGCATCGGCTGCGTTCACGGTCCCCGCGGCATCTGCCGCGTTCATGGTCCCCGCGGCATCTGCTGCGTTCACGGTCCCCGCGGCATCTGCTGCGTTCACGGTCCCGGTGCCGGCATCGGCTGCGTTCGCATCCGCCGCATGGGCGGCCGTGCTCGCGTCGCCCGTGCCTGCATCCACCGCGCTCGGGGCTTTGCCGCACGCGGCCAAGCCCAGCGTTCCGACCATCGTCCCAATCACCGCACTCCGCCAGCCCACTCGCATACCTCGCATGTCGTCCTCCCCAGCCTCGAGGTCCCAGGCGGCGACACTATCGGATTCGGACCCGCGCGCGCCGGCTGCCCCAGGTACCCGGTGCGCCATCCCATACCCCAGGAATCGCCGTACCGCACGCGTCGCATGCGCCGTCGCGCAGCGCGCAGGCCAGGATCTCGTACCAGTCGCGCACGAGCACCGCCTTTCCGCAGCCAGAGCAGTATGTCGTGCCACCCTCGGGGTCGTGCACGTTGCCGGTGTAGACGAAGCGGAGCCCGTGCTCCATGGCGATGCGGCGGGCGCGAGTGAGGGTCTCGGGCGGGGTCGCGGGAACCTCGGTGAGCTTGAAGTCGGGGTGGAAGGCGGTGAAGTGCAGCGGCACCCCGGGGCCGAGCGCATCGGCAAACCATGCGCAGAGCTTCGTGATCTCGGCCTCGGAGTCGTTCATCCCCGGGATGAGCAGGGTCGTCACCTCGAGCCAGACCTTCGACTCGCGCGCCAGCCAGCGCAGGGTCTCCTTCACGGGCTCGAGTTCGGCGAAGCACAGCTTCTTGTAGAAGTCCTCGGTGAAGGCCTTGAGGTCGACGTTGGCGGCGTCCATCCCGGCGAAGAACTCGGGGCGCGCGGCCTCACCGATGTAGCCAGCGGTGACGGCGACCGTGCGCACGCCGACCGCGTGGCATGCCGCTGCCACGTCGAGCGCGTACTCGGCCCAGATCACCGGGTCGTTGTAGGTGAAGGCGACGCTCCTGGCGCCGCTCTCCAGCGCGGCCCGGGCGATCCCTTCGGGCGTCGCGAGGTCCGAGAGGCGCTCGACCTCGCGTGACTTCGAGATGTCCCAGTTCTGGCAGAAGCGACACCCGAGGTTGCACCCCGCGGTCCCGAAGGAGAGCACCGGCGTCCCCGGCAAGAAGTGGTTCAGCGGCTTCTTCTCGATGGGATCCAGGCAGAAGCCCGTGCTCTTGCCATACGCCGTCAGGACGAGCTGGTCCCCCTCGCGCGCCCTCACGAAGCAGAAGGCGCGCTGCCCGTCGTTCAGGCGGCAGTGCCGCGGGCAGAGGTCGCACTGCAGGCGTCCATCGTCCAGGGCATGCCACCATCGCGCCGGCCGTCCCCCTGCCCCGCGTGAATCGATGCCGATGGGATCTGTGCTCATGCTGGTAGAATGCGCGCCGCGCCCTGCCCCGCCAAGCCCCGGGCCACCCGTACACGCGCGCTCTTCGGTCGACACGCGAGAACTTCCCAAGGCGGACAAGCTCTGCCATCTTCGAGCGGCCCATGCCTCGCCTCGCCGCGCTCTTCATGCTCATCCTGCTGGCCCTGCCCGCCACGGCAGAGGCCCATCGCTCGCGCCTCCTCGCCAAGACCTCTAAGCCGCTCCCCGACGGTCTCGTCTACGCGGGCGAGCGCTTCCCGACGCCAGCCCCCGGCGCCCCGCGCATCCTCTTCATCGGCGACTCGAACTTCTTCGGACCGCTCGGCCTGGCCCTGCAGCGCGACTACATGCGCCTCGGCTACCATGTCATGCTGCGCGGCAAGCCCGCGAGTGGACTCGCCAATCCCGAGTTCTTCGACTGGTTCGCCGAGGCTGGCCGCCTCATCGACGAGTTCCGCCCGGACATCGTCGTCTGCCTCCTGGGCGGCAACGACACCCAGCGGCTCTCCTGGCCCTACCTGCCCGGCAAGCGCATCCGCTTCGCCGACGAGGTCGCCTGGCGTCGCGGCTACGAGGGCCGCTACCGTGCCTTCGCGCGCTTCTTGTCCGAGCGGGTCGCCAAGGTCTACCTGCTGTCGCCGACCAACCGCGGCTGGGATCGCGCGCGCGTCGCCGTCACCCGCGTCCGCGAGGTCCAGCAGGTCGCCGTGCGCGGCCTCGGCAACGTGACCTGGATCGATATGTTCCCGCACTCCTCGAACGCGGACGGCACGTGGCTCCGAGAGGGCATGGACGATCACGGCAAGCGCGTCGTCTTCCGCCGCCCCGATCGCGTCCACCTCACCCCCGAGGGCGGTCGCCTCGTCGGCCAGCGCGTCTTCGCGAACCTGCGGCGCCTCGGGGTCTGAAGGCCTTCGCGCCGCCCGTCGCGCCCATTCCGACAGCATCGGCACCGCCTGCGTCATGCATCTGTGCTGCGCCCTTTACCCAGTTCGACGGGACCGCTAGGCTCCGGCCTCCACCCCCAAGGGAGGTCCTCGATGTGCCGTTGGTCCCTCGCCCCGCTTGCGCTCCTCGCCTTGTCGCTGGGCGCCTGCCCCGATCCCGACCCGACCATCCCCGAGCCCGAGGGTGACTGGAGCCTCGTCGCCAACGACCTCCCCAGCGCGCTCCTCAGCATCGGCGGCACCTCGGGCAGCGACGTCTGGGCGGTCGGCGCCGACAAGGGCAAGGGCCCGCTCGTCCTGCACTTCGACGGCACCACCTGGACCCCGGTCCAGACGGGCTATCGCGGCACCTTGTGGTGGGTCCACGCGTTCTCCGACGGCACCGTCTTCATGGGCGGCGCCAACTCGAACGTGCTGCGCTACTCGGGCGGCACCTTCCAGCGCCTGCCGACCCCGGGCCTCGGCCGCTACACGATCTTCGGCATCTGGGGCACGAGCCCGAGCGACGTCTACGTCGTCGGCAGCGTGTCGAGCCGGAACGGCTTCGTCTGGCACTGGGACGGCACGGCGTTCACCGACGTGGCGCTGCCGGCCGACCTCCCCGAGCTGGTCGCCGGCAAGGGCGACACCCCGGGCCTCTTCAAGGTGTGGGGCGACAACAAGGGCAATGTCTGGGTCGTCGGCGGCAAGGGCATCGTCCTGCACGCCAAGGACGGCGGAGCCTTCAAGCGTGTGCCGACCACCACCGATGCGACGCTCTTCACGGTCGCGGGCCGCGACGGCGAGGCGGTCATCGTCGGCGGCGGCAACGAGTCGGTGCTCCTCGAGGAAGACGCCGACGCCCTCGCCTCGCAGTCGCTCTCGAACGTGAGCCTGCTCCAGGGCGTGACCTTCAACGACCTCGGCCAGGGCTTCGCGTGCGGCGCCAACGGCCAGGTCTTCTACCGCACCAACGGCCCGTGGAAGCCGTTCTCGACCGGCATCACGCTCGACATCCAGTCGCTGCATGCCATCTGGGCCGACCCCGCCGGTGGGGTCTGGGCCGTGGGCGGCAACGTGCTGTCGGCCGCGCTCGACAAGGGCGCCATCCTGCACTTCGGGGGCGCCACCCCGACCGTCACCCTGGAGCCGGACCCGCCGGCGTCGACGACCTGCCCGGCGGGCGACATCGACCCGGCCGCGGACAAGTCGATCGCGCGCCGCTGGAACGAGCAGATCCTGTCGGCCATCCGCAAGGATCTCCCGCGCCCGACCGTGCACGCGCGCAACCTCTACCATCTCTCGGCGGCGATGTGGGACGCGTGGGCGGCCTACGACGCGACTGCCAAGGGCGTCTTCACGACCGAGAAGGCGAGCGCCGCCGACGTCGCCGCCGCGCGCCAGGAAGCCATGAGCTACGCGGCCTTCCGCGTGCTCTCCCAGCGCTACGACAAGAAGCTCGCGGTCAGCGGCGACGTGAGCCAGGACTGCTTTGGCAAGCTCATGACCAAGCTCGGCTACGACCCGACCGACACCACCGCGACCGGCGATTCGCCGCGCGCGCTCGGCAATCGCATCGGCCGCGCGGTGCTCGACCAGAGCTTCGATGACGGCTCCAACGAAGCCGAGAACTACAAGGACACGACCGGCTGGACCTCGGTCAACCCGCCGCTGCCGGTGGAAGACGCCAACAGCCTCTCGGTGGTCGACCCCTCGATCTGGCAGCCGATCAACCTGTCCGAGGCCGAGACCCAGAACGGCATCCCGACTGGCGGCGGCACGCAGGGCTACATCGGCTCGAACTGGAACAAGGTCACGGCCTTCGCGATGACGCGCACGAACCCCGATGACCTCTATCACGACCCCGGGGACTCGCCGCGCTTCGACAGCCCCGACGTCAACACCTGGGTCGTCGATGTCCTCGAGAAGCACGCCCAGCTCGACCCGGCCCAGAGCGAGACCATGGATCTCTCGCCCGCGAGCTACGGCAACAACACGCTCGGCACCAACGACGGCCACGGCTACACCGCGAACCCGGTGACCGGCCAGCCGTACACGCCGCAGATCGTCAAGGTGTCGGACTTCGCGCGCGTCCTGGCCGAGCACTGGGCCGACGGCCCGAAGTCGGAGACCCCGCCCGGCCACTGGAACGTCATCGCGAACCGCGTCTCCGAGACCCCGGGCTTCGTCCGCAAGCTCGCGGGCGACGGCCCCGAGCTCTCGCCGCTCGAGTGGGACACGAAGCTCTACCTCGCTCTCAACGGCGCCGTGCACGACGCGGCGATCACCGCCTGGGGCATCAAGCGCGTCTTCCTCGGGCCGCGCCCCATCACGCTCATCCGCTACAAGGCGAGTCTCGGCCAGTCGAGCGATCCGAGCGGCCCGCACTATCACAAAGACGGTCTGCCGCTGCGCCCGGGCCTCATCGAGCTCATCACCGCCGAAAGCTCGGCGCCGGGCCAGCGCCACGCGCACCTCGCGCGCTACGTCGGCCAGATCGCGGTCTACTCGTGGCGGGGTGAGCCCGGCGATCGCAAGCACGAGGTCGGCGGCTGCGCGTGGATGCGCGGTATCGAGTGGCTGCCCTACCAGCGCCGCACCTTCGTCACGCCGGCCTTCCCGGGCTTCATCTCGGGGCACTCGACCTTCTCGCGCTCGGCCGCCGAGGTGCTGGCGCAGATCACGGGCAGCCCCTACTTCCCGGGCGGCTTCGCGGAGTACGTTGCCCCGAAAGAGAACTACCTCGTCTTCGAGGAGGGCCCGAGCGACGAGGTCCGGCTGCAGTGGGCGAGCTACTACGACGCGGCCGATCAGGCCGGCCAGTCGCGCCTCTGGGGCGGCATCCACATCACGCCGGACGACCTCATCGGGCGCGCGCTCGGATCGATGGTCGGGCACGACGCCTTCGAGAAGGCGCTCACCTACTTCGCGCCGAGCGCGCCGCGCTGACCGCCCGGCTCGAGCTCAGGCCGGCTTGCGTGCAGGCCGGCTCGTGCTCAGGCCGGCTCGTGCTCAGGCCGGCTCGTACTCAGGCCGGCTCGCGGAGGAGCTGCTCGATCTCGCGCAGCGTCTCGACATCGTCGCCGACCATGGCCTTCATGTTGCCGATGCGGCGACAGACGAGTTCGGCGATCTGCGCCTCGATGGTGGCTTCCGCGAAGGCCCAGTACGCGACCGCGTAGCGTCCGTCGCGATGGCAGCGGCCTTCGATCTGCGCCATCTGGATGGCTGACCAGCGGAGGTCGTGGATGACCAGCGAGCGCGGCACCTCGTTGTGCTCGCCCTGATGGAGGGAGATCCCCTCCTCGACCGTGAAGAGGCAGATCGTCGCCTCGCCACGCTGGAAACGGAGGCGCTCGGCCTCGCGCAGAGAGGCCGGGACCTTTCCATGGATCTTGGCGATCCGTTCCGCGCCACCGGCTCCGAGCTCGGCCGCCAGCGCGGTCGCCAGGGCCTCGAGGGTCTCGGTGAAGGCGACCGAGACCGCCACCTGGTGCCCGTTGTCCAGGAGCTCACGCACCAGCTCGACCGTGCCGGGGGCGCGGAGCAGCGACCCCTTCTGCCTCAACCGCAAGGTCGCGGCCAAGGCCGAGGTCGGGTTTTTGCCCTTGGGCGCCAGCGCGAGCTCTCGGCGGAACGCGACCCAGGCCTCCTCGTAGAGGGCACGCGCCGCGCCTTCGAGCCCGATGGGCGTCAGCACGCGATTGAGCTCGGGCCAGCCCGCGATGTCCTCCGGGCGTCGCCGCAGCCCTGGCACGGCGCGCCCGCTGGCACCGAAGAGGAGCGCGTGGACCTTCTCGCAGTCGGCCGGATCGCCGCGCCAGTCCCAGCGGCCGTAGGCCCCGCGCGTGAGCCCGAGACCCTGCTCGTCGCACCACTTCTCGAAGTCCTTGAGGTCGGACGCCTTCTGCCCGGTCGCACGCGCCAGCAGCGGCGCGAGGTAGGACAGCTCGAGCGGGTTCTGCCCCGCGGTCGCCGAGAGCCACAGCACGAAGTCCGCGTTGGCGGTGATCTTGGCCGCGAACTTCGAGCGTGCCGCACTCGGGTTCTTCAGCCGGTGGCTCTCGTCCCACACGACGAGGTCGAACTCGGGCGCCTCTCCGGCGCGCGCGAGACCCTTCTTGGTCTTGACCTTGGCCTTCTTGGCCGGGTCGACCTCGAAGAGCTTGCCCAGGCGATCGTAGTTCATGACCACCACGTCGCGGCCGCCATCCCCCATCGCGAGGATGGTCCGCCGCCAGTGCGCGACCACGGCCAACGGGCACACGACCAGCACCGAGCTCGGCCCGAGCCGCGTCACCGCCTCCCAGGTGCTGATGGTCTTGCCGAGCCCGACGTCGTCGGCCAGGAGGAAGCCACCCAGCCCCGCCGCGTGCGCCGCCACGATGCGCTCGACCGCCGTGACCTGATGCGGGCGCAGGCGAATCTGACCATCGCCCCGCTTCGCGACCCGCTTGGCCCCGTTCAGCCGCGCCTCGAGCCGCGCCTCGAGCGAGTACGGCTCGGCCATGAACGGCACGAGGCTCGGCGGCAGCGCCTCACCCCGATAGAGAAAGGCCTTCACCTCTTCGTCCCAGCGCGCCCCGCCCGCCTGCGCCACCGCGCGATACTCGAATGGCACGTCGAGCGCGAAGACGCGCCCCGGCGCCTTGGCCGCAGCCGCCCCCGCTCGGGCAAGGCCCGGCGCCGCCTTGCGGGCCGACGGGAGCGGGAGAGAGACGGTCTTCTTCGGGCGTACGAGCGGAGTCCGGGTCATACGCGGGGCTATAGCAGCGCCCCCGGACCCTCGCCATTTTAGAGATCACGGCCCCGGATGAGCGGGGCTCAGAGATCACGGCTCCGGATGAGCTCAGCTCAGAGATCGCGGCTCCGGATGAGCGGAGCTCAGAGATCGCGGCTCCGGATGAGCGCAGCGCGGAGCTCAGAGATCGCGGCTCCGGATGAGCGGAGCTCAGAGATCGCGGCTCCGGATG
>JAEUKJ010000686.1 GCA_016792665.1 Deltaproteobacteria bacterium
TCGGGCCCTCGGGCTCGGGCAAGACGACACTGCTTCGATCGATCGCCGGCATCGAGGTCCCCGATGGCGGGCACATCCGCTTCGGCGACGAGGACGTCACGCTGCGCCCGATCCGCGAGCGCGAGGTCGGCTTCGTCTTCCAGAACTACGCCCTCTTCGAGCACCTGAACGTCTTCGACAACGTCGCCTTCGGTCTCTCGGTGCGCGGCCGCCCCAAGGCCGAGATCAAGGCGCGCGTGACCGAGCTGCTCACGCGCGTCGAGCTCGGGCACCTCGGCCACCGCCTGCCGCGCGAGCTCTCCGGCGGGCAGAAGCAGCGGGTCGCGCTGGCCCGCGCGCTGGCCCCACACCCGCGCGTCCTGCTCCTCGACGAGCCCTTCGGCGCGCTCGATGCGCGCGTCCGCCGCGACCTGCGCACGTGGCTCCGCCGCCTGCACGAGGAGCTGCACGTGACCAGCGTGCTCGTCACGCACGACCAGGACGAGGCCTTCGACGTCGCCGACAAGGTCGTGGTCATGCACGAGGGCAAGATCGAGCAGGTCGGCACCCCGCGCGACATCATCGACCGCCCCGCGACGGACTTCGTGCGCTTCTTCGTCGAGAAGAGCGCGTCGATCGAGCCGGGCGCAGGGATCTGACGCATGCTCTCACCGCTACGCTGCGACCACTCCCTGCAGGGTGAAGACCGCTGTCGTCCCTGACGACGCTCTTCCCCCTGCTGGAGGTCCCTCTTGCTGAAGCTCGTGTCTTCGCTCACGGCTCTGTCCCTCGTCACGCTCGGATCGGCCGCCCTCGCCGAGCCCACCCCCACGCCCGCCGCACCGGCCGCAACCGCGCCCGAGGCCGCGCCCACCGAGGTCCCGCCCACGAAGGCGCCCGAGACCGCCAAGCCGCCTGCCGAGGTGAAGCCCAAGGCGTCCGGCTGGAAGGGCTTCCGCATCCAGTCCGAGGACGGGGCCTATCAGCTTCGCATCGGCGGGCAGCTCCAGGTCGACGCGTGGGGCTTCCCCGGCGACGAGGCCAAGGCCTATGTCGATGAGGTGCGCATCCGTCGCATGCGCGTGAACCTGCGCGCGACCGTCGCCAAGCACTACGACTTCCGGCTGCTGGTCGACTTCGCCGATGCGCGCCTCCAGCTCCTCGATGCCGTCATCGAGACGACGCACCTCGACGAGATCCGGCTGCGCGTCGGCAAGGACAAGTCGCCCGTCTCGTTCGACCGCCTGCAGAGCGGCACCGCGCTGCTCTTCCTCGAGCGCTCGGCCACGACCTACGCCGCGCCCAACCGCGACCTGGGCCTGCAGCTCGTCGGAAAGATCGGCAAGGGCCTCGTCGACTACCAGCTCGGTCTCTGGGACGGTGCCCCCGATGGGGCCACGGTCGAGCAGGACACCGACGACGGCTTCGACTTCGCGGGGCGCATCACCTTCCAGCCCTTCGTGTCGTCCGATTTGCCCGCCCTGAAAGAGCTCCTCATCGGCGCCTCGGGCAGCTTCGGCGCGGCCAAGGGCACCTTCGCCGCCCCGCAGGTCGCGGCCCCGCGCAGCTCGGGTCGGGCCTCGTGGTTCAAGTTCGCGGCGGGTGCCGACCTCGCGACGACGGTCGTCGCCGACGGCGATCGCGCGCGCGTCGGCGGGCACCTCTACTGGCGCTATGGCCCGGTGAGCCTCTTTGGCGAGTTCCTCTCGTCGAGCCAGGAGCTCGCCCTGGCCGATGTGCGCGGCAAGGTCACCAACACGGCCTACGTCGCGCAGGCGACGGCGCTGCTCACCGGCGATGACGCCTCGTGGAGTGGCGTCAAGCCGACGGCCGACTTCGACCCCTCGGTCGGCGGCTCGGGCGCGGTCGAGCTCGCGGTGCGTTGGACCGAGCTCGCGATCGGCGACGAGGCCTTCGACCTCGGCCTGGCCGATCCGAAGAAGTCCGCGCGCAAGGCCAGCTCGCTCACGGTGGGCGTCAACTGGTACCTCAATCCGGCCGTGAAGCTGCAGCTCGACTACGAGCGCACGAGCTTCAAAGACGGCGCGGCCGACGGCGACCGCCCGACCGAGAACCTCATCGGGGCGCGCGCGCAGCTCCTCTTCTGAAGCCGCTCACGGGCGCGCGTTCCGCGACTTGGTGAAGGGGGCGCGATGTGGCATCGTCGCCTCCCCTTCACACCCGGAGTCCCCATGAGCTTCGTGAGATCGCTCCTCACCGCGTCCGTCGCCCTCACGTTCTTGGCCGCGCCCGCACGCGCCGACCTCGAGCAGCTCGGCCCGAACTACTTCGTGGCCGGCGTGCGCAGCGGCGAGTTCGACTTCTTCGCGGCCCCCCTCCAGGAGGGGCGGCAGCGTCAGCAGAACTGGTGCTGGGCGGCGACGGTTCAAATGGTCTTGAACTACCACGGCCTGCGCGTGAGCCAGGAGGCCGTGGTCGCGCGCATCTTCGGCGCCCTCGTCGATCGCCCCGGCGACCCGGCCCAGATCCTCGAGGCCCTCTCGGGCTGGGCCCCCGACGTGCGCGGCCGCTTCTCGCAGATCTACGCGACGCCGTACGTGATGCGCGGGTCCGAGATCGTGCAGGACCTCGCGCACAAGTGGCCGCTCATCGTCGGGCTGCGCCAGCCGAACGCGCAGATCGGACACGCCTACGTGTTGACCGCGGTCTTCTACAGCGTCGGCCCCGGCAACGAACCCGTCTTCGACAAGGTCGTCCTGCGCGACCCGTGGCCCACCAACGAGAGCCGCATCGAGCTCGGCTGGAACGAGTTCCGAGCGCGCACTCAGTTCATGGCGCGCGTCTCGGTCCAACGCCTCTAGTCGTCTTGCGGCCTCAGGCGTCCAGTGCCTTCGCGACGGCCTGCTTCAGGCTCGCGTCCTCGGGCTTCACGCGTGAGGGGAAGCGCGCGACGACCTTGCCGCTCGCGTCGACCACGAACTTCTCGAAGTTCCACTTCACGTCCTCGCCACTCCCGATGAGGTGCTGATACAGGGCCGAGCGTCCTGCCCCGTTGACGTCCTGCTTGGCGAGCAGCGGGAAGCTCACGCCGAAGCGCGTCTCGCAGAAGGTTGCGATCTCACCGGCCGTGCCCGGCTCCTGCGCGCCGAACTGGTTGCATGGCACGCCGACCACGGCGACCCCGTCCCCGGCCTCGCGGTGGAGCGCCTCGAGCCCGGCGTACTGCGGCGTGTAGCCACAGAAGCTCGCGACGTTGACCACCACCAGCACCTTGCCATCGAGGCTGTCCCCGATCGGCGTTCCATCCAGCTTCTCGAGCCCGAGCCCCGACAACCACGACATGGCGTTCTCCTGCGTCCGGTGATGCGATGATGCGCGCGCGAGCAGACCACCGGAAGCAGCGACTCGCACGCGACGTGGGGCTCACCGTGAGCACCGATCCAGCCTCCGGGTAGACGAGCGAGCGGCGAGCTCGCCCGGCGACCGATCCAACGGACCCGCGCGACTCGGCGCCGCCGTTCAGCGCGCGAAGCGCCGCCGCGCGACCGCGAGCCCGATGATGACGATGGACACCGCGACCGGCAGGCCGTTGCCACCACCGTTGCAGCCGCCGCCCTCGGCGAGGAACTCGTTGCCGACGTCGTCGGACGGGAAGTCGACCGGGTTGCGCTCGCCGGGCTCGAAGCAGCCGTTCTGGTTCTCGTCCTCGGAGCCGTCGATCTCGCCGCCGTCGTCGGTGTCGCGATCGAGCGGGTCGGTCTTGGTCGCGGGGTCGCAGTCCGGCACGAACTTGTCGGTGTCGGTGTCGGGGGTCGGCTCGGTCACGCCGAGCTCGGTCCCGTCCTGCAGCCCGTCGCCGTCGGTGTCGGGGTTGTTCGGGTCGGTCTCACCCGCGCCAGCGGTGCCCGTGTCCCCGACGATCCCTTCCCAGTTGCCATCGTGGTCCTTGTCCTCGTCACCGTCGGTGATGCCGTCGTCGTCGGTGTCGGCGTCGGTCGGGTCGGTCGTGGTCCCGGGGTCGGCGTCGGGCACGAAGATCTCGATGTCGGTCCCGACGAACGGGATGCCGCTCTCGCTGACGCCGCCCGGGATGGGCTCGGTCACGCCGAGCTCGGTGCCGTCCTGGATCCCGTCACCGTCGGTGTCGGGGTTGGTCGGGTCGGTCGTGCCCTCGTACTCGTCGCCGTCCGAGATGCCGTCGTCGTCGGTGTCGGCGTCGAGCGGGTCGGTCTCGTTGTCGATCTCGTCGCCGTCCCAGAGGCCGTCGTCGTCGGTGTCGGGGTCGAAGGGATCGGTGCCGATGTCGTCCTCGTCGAGGTCCGGCAGCCCGTCGCCGTCGCTGTCACCGACGAAGAGCTCGACCGTCGCGTCATCAATCGCGCCGAACGGATCGCTCACCACGTACGTGAAGGTGTCGCGCCCGTTGAAGCCCGCGGCGGGCGTGTAGACGATGGTGCCGTCGGGGCCGAAGGCCACCGTGCCGTGGGCCGGGAAGGTGACGGCCAGGATCGTCAGCGCGTCGCCGTCCGGGTCCGAGTCGTTGTCCATCACGGAGAGCGTCGTCGCCTCGTCGGCCACCACCCCGTAGCGGTCGTCCTCGGCCTCGGGCGCGTCGTTGTCGCGGTTCGCGATAACCACCGTGACCACCGAGCGCGCGCTGGCGCCCGACGGATCCACGATCGTCACCTCGAAGCGATCGACGCCCACGAAGCCCGCCACCGGCGTGTAGGTCACGTGCCCGTCGGCCTCGATGACGACCGTGCCGAAGGCCGCCTCGCCGACCGCGCTCACGCCGAGGTCGTCCTCGTCGGGATCGAAGTCGTTGTCGAGCACCGCGATGGTGACCGGCGTCCCGACGCGCGTCAGCACGAGGTCGTCGATCGCCACCGGCGCACGATTCACGCCCTCAGGAAGGGTCACGGTCACGGTCACGATCGACTCGCTGCACGCACCCTGCGGGTCGCACACGACGTAGCTGAAGATGTCGACGCCCTCGAAGCCGGCGTCGGCCGTGTAGACCGCGACGCCGCTGTCGATGAAGACCTCGCCGTGGTGCGGCTCGGTGAAGCTCTGCACGGCCAGGACGCGTCCCTCGGGATCGCTGTCGTTGGCGAGCACGGCGATCTCCACGATCTCACCGGCCACCACTTCGGCCGAGTCGGGCCGCGCGACGGGCGGTGCGTTGCCCGCCCCGACCGTCACCGTCACCTGGCCCGTGGCGCACTCGCCGGCCGGGTCGCAGACCTCGTAGGTGAACGCGTCCGGGCCGCTGTAGCCGGCGTTCGGCAGGTAGCGCACCTTGCCGTCGGCGATGACCGCCGTGCCGTGCTCGGGCGGGGTGATCGAGGTGAGCGTCAGCGCCTCACCCTCGGGGTCCCAGTCGTTGGCGAGGACGTCGATGATCTTCTGCGTGTTGGTCGCGGTGACGACCACGTCGGGCGTCGCGTGCGGCGGGTCCTCGACCTCGAAGACCATCACCACGACGGTGCCGGTGAAGCACGTCGCGCCGACGCACACCGTGTAGTCGAAGCTGTCCTGGCCCGTGAACTCGGGGTCGGGGCGGTACACGACCGAGAAGTCGTCGCCGACCGTGACCTCGCCGTGCGACGGCGGCGTGGTGGTGAGGCCGGTCACCGTCCCGGGCAGGTCGTCGTTGTGCAGGACGTCGATGAGGACCGGCGTGTCCTCGAAGGTCTCGACCTGGTCGTCGGCGCCAAAGGGCTTCGCGAAGACCTCGATGGTGACACTGGCCTCGGCGCGCGCGCCGTCGGTGCTGACCACGGCGTAGCGGAACGACGCCGTGCCGACGAAGGTGTCGACCGGGTCGAAGACGAAGCCGCCGTCGGTCCCGAAGACCAGCGTGCCCTGGGCCGCGAGCGGGCTGCTCACGAGCTCGAGGCTCGAGCCCGCGGGCACGACGTCGTTGCCGAGGACGCCCGGCGCGACCACGGTCAGGACCGCGTCCTGGCGCACGCGGTAGGCGTCGTCCTGCGCCAGGAGCTGGCTCACCGTGACGCGCACGACCGCCGTGTCGCTGAGCCCGCTCGGATCGGTCACGGTGTAGGTGAACTCGACCGTGCCCTCGAAGCCGCTCGCGGGCGTGAAGCGCACCTGGCCGTCGACGAGCTCGACCAGGCCGTCGCCGGGCTGGGTCACGTCGATGATCGTCAGCGCGTCGCCGTCGGCGTCGCGGTCGTTGGCCAGGACGTCGATGACGTTGTCCTCGCTGTCGATGAGCACCGTGGCCACGTCGTCGTTGGCCACCGGCGCGTCGGGCACCGGCGTCACGACGATGGTCACGGTCGCCGTCGCGGTCCCGCCCTGCCCGTCGCTCACCGTGTAGGTGAAGGTCTCGGTGCCGTTCCAGTCGGCCTCGGGGGCGTAGCGCACGACTCCACCGACCAGCGTCACGACGCCGTTGGCGGGCTGCGTGACGGCGGTCACGTTCAGGAGGTCGCCATCGACATCGCCGTCATTGGCGAGCACATCGATCACCGTCGCGGCCGCGTCCTCGGCCAGCGTCGCGGCGTCGTCGCGCGCCACCGGGACATCGTTGACACCGGTCACTGTCACGGTCACGGTGGCCGTCGCGCGGCCGCCCTTGCCGTCGCTCACGCTGTACGTGAACGTGGTCACGCCGAAGAAGTCGGGCGCGGGCGTGAAGCGCACGACCCCATCCACCAGCGTCGTCGTCCCACCGACGGTCGGCACGGTCACGTCGACCACGCGCAGGACGTCTCCGTCCGGGTCGCTGTCGTTGCCGAGCACCGCGACGACGACCGTCGCGCTGTCCTCGAGCACGGTCAGCGTGTCGTTCACGGCGAGCGGCGGGCGGTTGCCGCCGTCCAGCACGAAGACGGTCGTGGTCGAGGTCGCGGTGAGCCCGCCCGGGTCGCGCACCGTGACGACGAAGGCGTCGACGCCGGTGAAGCCCGCGCGCGGGGTGTAGGTGACGGTGCCGTCGACGTTCAGGACGACCGTGCCGTTGGCGCCCTGGGTCACGATGGTGACGGTCAGGGCGTCGCCGTTCGGGTCGCGATCGTTGGTCTTCGGGTCGAAGGTGACCGGCGTGCCGGTCGCGGTCGAGATGACGTCGTCAACTGCGATCGGGGCGTCGTTGCCGACCGGCGTCACGGTCACGCGGACCTCGCCCTGGGCGCAGGCCCCGCCCGCGTCGCACACCGTGTAGGTGAACTGATCGGGGCCGTTGTAGCCAGCGGCCGGGGTGTAGCGCACGCGCCCGCTCTCCAGGACGGCCGTCCCGTGCAGCGGCACGGACACGCCGGTGAGCACGAGGGCGCCGCCGTCGGGATCGGTGTCGTTGGCGCGCACATCGACCAGCACGTTGCCGCCCTCGACGACGGTCGCGACGTCAGGCCGCGCGATGGGCGGCGCGTTGCCGGCCCCGACGGTCACGGTGACGGTCGCGGTCGCGCACAGGGACGCATCGCAGACCTCGTAGGTGAAGGTGTCCGGGCCGGTGTAGCCGGCGACCGGCGTGTAGCCGATCTTGCCGCTCGAGAACTGCGTCGTGCCATGCG
This sequence comes from Deltaproteobacteria bacterium, assembly GCA_016792665.1. Lineage (GTDB taxonomy): Bacteria > Myxococcota_A > UBA9042 > PHBI01 > PHBI01 > WYBB01. The sequence continues at coordinate 7,482 of JAEUKJ010000686.1, forward strand.
CCGGGCCATCGATGACGCGGGTCAGCGCGATGGGGTCGCCTTCGGGATCGAAGTCGTTGCCGAGCACATCGATGAGCCCGGTCGTGCCGGCCGGGACCACGGCGACGTCGTCGCGCGCGACCGGTGCGTCGTTCACGGCGAGGACCGTCACGACGACGACCGCCGAGACGCACTGGCTCGCGTTGCAGGCCACGTACGAGAACACGTCGAAGCCCGCGAAGTCGGGATCGGGCGTGTAGAGGACCACGCCGCCGCCGGTGGCGACCGCCGTGCCGTGCGCGGGAGGCGTCTCGACCGAGACGGTCGTCACGTTGGCGAGGCCGTCGTTGGCGGTGACCTCGACGTAGATCGGGGTGTCCTCGAAGGTGGTGACCGCGTCGTCGCCACCGGTCGGGCGCGCCGTCACGGTGATGCGCACGGTGGCGTCGTCGCTACGGCCATCGGTCTGCGTGGCGCGGTAGGTGAACGTCACGACGCCGACGTAGGTGGCCGCGGGCACGAAGAGGAAGCTGCCATCAGGGTTGAGGGTGAGGGTGCCCTGGCTCGCGGGCGGGGCCGCCGACGAGAGGGCGACGGTGGTCGGGAGCGACTTCACGTCGTTGGCGAGGACGCCCTGGGCGGCGGCGAGGTCGAGGCGCCCGTCGTTCCGCACCGTGTAGACATCGTCCACGGCGTCGAAGCCCAGCACCGTGACGCTCACGGTCGCGCTCGAGGTGAGCTGCCCGTCGGTGACCGTGTAGGTGAAGGTCGTCGTGCCGTTGTAGCCCGCGTTCGGGGTGAAGCGGACCACGCCACCATTCAGTGTCACGGTTCCGTTCGAGGGCTGCGTGACGGCGGTCACGGTCAGGCCGTCGCCGTCGACGTCGGTGTCGTTCTGGAGGACCTCGATGACGGTGGCGCCCGAGCCGCTCGGCACGGAGACCTGGTCGTTGACCGCGACGGGCGCGTCGTTGACCGGCGTCACGGTGACGGTGACGGTCGCGTTGGCGGTCGTCTGGCCGTCGCTCACGGTGTAGTTGAAGGTCGTCGTGCCGTTGAAGTTGGCCAGCGGGGTGAAGCGCACGACGCCGCCGTTCAAGCTCACGACGCCGTTCTGGGGCTGGGTCACCGAGGTCACCGTCAGCGTGTCGTTGTCGGCGTCGCGGTCGTTGGCGAGCACGTTGACGATGGTCGCAGCCGCGTCCTCGGCCACCGTGAGGGTGTCGTTGACGGCCACGGGCGGGTCGTTGACGGGCGTCACGGTGACGTTGACGGTGGCGCTCGCGGTCTTGCCGAGCGCGTCGGAGACCGTGTAGCCAAAGCTGGTCTGCCCGCTGAAGTCGGCGTTCGGGGTGAAGCGGACGACGCCGTTGACCAGGGTGACGCTGCCGTTCTGGGGCTGGGTCACGGCGGTCACGGTCATGGCCTGGCCGTCGGGCTCGGTGTCGTTGGCGAGCACGTCGACGATGGTCGCGCCGCTGTCCTCGGCGACGGTGATCGCGTCGTTGCGCGCGACCGGCGGGTGGTTGATGGCGTTCACCGTGACGTTCACGGTGGCGGTTGCGGTGCCGCCCTTGCCGTCGGAGATCGTGTAGGTGAAGGACGTCGTCCCGAAGAAGCTGGCGGCCGGCGTGAAGCGCACGACGCCGCCACTCAAGGTGACCTGGCCATTGGCGGGCTGCGTGACGCTGGTCACCGTCAGCGCGTCGCCGTCGACGTCGCTGTCGTTGGCGAGCACCGGCACGACGGTCGCCGCGGCGTTCTCGTCGACGGACAGCGTGTCGTTCACGGCGGTCGGCGGGTCGTTCACGGCGGTGATGGTGATGCGCGCGGTGGCCGTCGCGCAGAGGCCGCTCGGGTCGCAGACCTTGTAGACGAAGGAGTCCGCGCCGTTCAGGTTGGCGTTCGGCGTGTAGAGGACCGAGCCGCCCGTGACGACGGCGGTGCCCTTGGTCGGCGGGGTGGTGATGGTCCAGGTCAGCGCGTCGTTGTCGGGGTCGCTGTCGTTGGCGCCGATGTTGACGGTGACGGCCGTGTCCTCGTTGGTGGTCGCGGTGTCGTCGGTCGCGACGGGGGACAGGCTGAAGCTGCAGGTCGAGCCGATCGACGGGCCGACGTTCGGGCGCACGATGCCCGCCGTGCCCGCGCTGCCGACGAAGGTGCCGCCGCTCGAGGCGGTGCCGCCGGCCCCACCCGCGACGCTGGTGTTCGAGGTCGTCGTGCGCTGGAGGAACACGAGCCCGCCGCCGCCGCCGCCACCGCCACCGTCGACCGTGATGGTCATGCCGACGCCGGCCCCACCCACGGCGCTGACCGCGATGTTGGCGTTCAGCGAGTCGTCCTTGGACGCCAGGATGATGGTGCCACCGGCGCCACCGCCGCCGCCACCTTCGCCGCCCACGGCCCCGCGCGAGGCGCCGTTGGCGCGGACGTAGCCGTTGGTGCCGGCGAAGTCGCGGGCCCAGGCGAGGACGATGCCGCCGCCGCTCTGGCCGGCGTTCGAGAAGCCGCTGGAGGGCAGGACGTCGTCACCCGAGGAGCCGCCGCCGCCGCCGCCCAGGGTCGCGCGGTGCCGCGTCGGGAAGAGGTGCTGGGGTCCGCTGAACGGCGCCGCGCCGAGGCCCGAGCGGGTCGCGTCGTTGCCTTCGCCGGTGCCGCCGGTGCCGCCGAAGCCGCCGTTGCCGCCGCCGCCCGCGCCGTTGTCGTTGGTGCGGATGGCACCGCCGCCGCCCGTGCCGGGGGCACCGACACCTTCGGTGGTCGTCGGGTAGCCGTCGGCACCGTGGTCGGTGATGACGTCACCGCTCGACGCGTGGGTGAAGCGCGGGCGGCCGGCGATACCCTCGCCGCGCGAGCCCTGGTAGCCGACCTGGCCCTGGTTGTTGTCGCCGCTCGTGACGGCGCGGCCGCCGCGGAAGCCGAGGCCGCTCGCCTCGAGACCGCCGCCCGTGAAGCGCAGGACGTCCTGCACGCTGACGGCGACGATGCCGCCCGAGGAGCCATCCCAGGGCGAGGCGGTGAGGGAAGCCGAGAGGGTCAGGTTCTTCGGCTCGGGGATGCGCACGACCTGGAAGGTGCGGACGCCGAGGGTCGCCGTGACGGCGTTGCTCGAGGTGTATGCGTGGACGAGGCCGCCGCTCGGGCCGAGGCCCCTGATCGAGACGGCACCGTTGACGACCGCGCTGGTCGCGCGGACGCGCTCGTAGAGGCCGGCCGTGAAGTTGTTGGTCGCGAGGTAGCCGCGGCGGTCGTTGCCGCCCACGCCGTCACCGTAGGGGTCGTTGGCGGCGGCGTTCGCGCCGGCGTCGATCTCGGCGCCCTGCATCTGGATGACGAGCAGGAGGTCACCGGCCGCGATGGCGGTGGCCGCGCCGCGCGAGGCGCCGACCTGGATCGAGGTGGCACCGGCGCTCGCGGTGCCGACGCCCGGGTAGTAGGTGTTGAGGATGGTCTCGGTCGAGATGGTGACGTCGCCCGTGCCCTGCGAGCAGAGGCTGCCCGTGCCCTCGAGCTTGCAGGTCGACGAGCAGCCGTCGCCGTTGGCGACGTTGGCGTCGTCGCACTCCTCGGCGTCGGAGAGCTTGCCGTCGCCGCAGGTCGAGCCCGGCGTGAAGCAGGCGACCGCCTCGCAGTCGCCGTAGCGCAGGGTCGCGACGAAGGTGCCGACGCCGGTCGTGGTGTCGATGCGCATGAGCGACTGGCCAAAGCCGGTGGTCCCGAACAG
>JAEUKJ010000698.1 GCA_016792665.1 Deltaproteobacteria bacterium
AGCAGGATCGCGAGCGACATCGCGGCCCGCTTGGGCGCGTTGCCGACGAAGCCGAGGACGCCGGCGGCGTTGGCGCGCACGACCTCGCGACCGTCGCGGACCGCGCGCAGGAGGAGATCGACATCGAGCTCGCCCGCGAGCGCCGCCTGGGCGTCCTTGTCGGCGAGTGCGTGGACGAGGGTCGCTGCGGCGTCGGCACCGATCTCGGTGAGGGCCTCGAGGGCGGCCTGGCGCACGGCTGCGATGCTGTCGCGCGACGCGACGGTCAGCGGCAGGCGCGCATCGGCGGCGTCGATCCGCGGGCGCGCGGCGGGCTCGCCGCGGGGCTCGGGCTCGGCGCTCGCCTCGGTGGAACCTTCGGACGCGACGTCCTCGCCCGCCTCGACTGTATCGACCGTATCGATTGCATCGACCGCGTCGGCCGCGTGGTGGACCGGGTCGGGACCCGCGGCCTCGCCGACGTCGGGCGCGAGCATGAGGCGCAGCGCGCGCGCGGCGTTCTCGCGCACGAAGGCCCGCCCATCGCGCAGGGCGCGCAGCATGCGCTCGGGCGTGGTCGCGGCGAGGTGGGCCGCGAGGACCTCGGCGCCGATCGCGTGGTCGTCGAAGCCGGGGATGGCGACAGGGTCGGGCTCGTAGACGCGCGGAGGCCGGGGCTTGCCACCCTTGATGGCGTCGATCGCCGCCTGGGCTGCGACCCGCACGTGGCCGATCGGATCGGTCTCGCGCGCCTCGAGGGCCTCGAGCACTTCGTCGGCGCCCTTCTTGGCGAGCATCTCGAGGGCCCACGCCGCGTTCAGGCGGATGAGGCCAGACGCATTCTTCAGCGCGAGACCGAGGGCCGGCACCCCGTGGCGGGCCAGGCGATACCAGACGTTGAAGATGCCCGCGCGGGCGCTCTCGGTGTCGGTACGAAGGGCCTCGACCAGGAAGGGCTCGGCCTCCGGGAAGAGAGACACCAGGACCTCGATCACGAGGTCGCGGACCTCGAGGTCGGGATCGTTCAAGGCCGCCGTGAGGAACCACGCACCAGGCAGGGCCGACTTGCCGAGCGCGCGCAGGGCGTGGACGGCCGCACGGCGCACGTCCGCGTCGCCGTCGCGCAGGAGCAATGCCAGCGGCTGCGCAAAGCCGGTGAGGTCGACCGTCTCGGAGACCTCGTCCACCAGCGCGATGATCGTCTGGGCCGCGTTGCGCTTGACGATCGGGCGACCGTCGCGGAGCGCGTGGACGAGCATCTCGCCGCGCACACCGGCGAGGTGGTTGCGGAGCGCGGAGGCCTCGAGGAGCTCGTCCTCGAAGCGCGGGATCGGTACGACGATCGGGTCCTTGGCGCTGCGATCGTCGATCGGGCGACCGGTGATGCGCGCGGCCGCGAGCGCTGCCTGGCGCCGCACGTTGGCCACCGGATCGCTGAGCAGGCGTTTCAGGTCGCCGAGCACGATCTCGTCGCCGTCCAGGACCGGACCGAGGAAGCCCAGGGCGGTCGCGGCCGCGGCTCGCACGTCCTCGATCGGATCGCGCAGGGCGTGCACCAGGGCCGGCGCGGCCTCTTCGGCGAGGGGGCCGAGATCGCCCAGGGCGAGGATCGCGACCTCGCGAGCGAGCGAGGTCAGCTCGCGCGCACCGCGGATCGCGTCGGCGAGCACCTGCACCGCGCCTGCTTCGTGCTTGGCGGCCACGGCGCGGAGGCCGTCGGTCACGCGCAGGACGATCGGCGGATCGGCCGCGCGCACGAACTCCAGGGCCAGCCCGAGGGCCTCGGCACCCAGGCCACCGAGGGCCTGGACCGCCGCCTGGCGCGTCTGGGCCGCGGGGTCGCCGAGGGCCTGGGTCAGGAGCCGGGTCGCCTCCTGGCCCGAGGCGGAGCCGGGCGCGTCACTCGCTGCGGGCCCCGAGAAGGTCCCGACCGCGCGCACCACGGCGACGCGCACGACGATCTCGGGGTCGCGCACCAGGGGCCCGAGCTTGCCGAGCACCTTGGCCTCGGCGGACTCGCTCTCGTGGGCGGCCGCGGCGCGCGCGAGCCAGCCTGCGGCGTTGGCGCGGACCGTGGGGCGGCCGTCGCGCAGGGCGTGCAACGCTTCGCCGAGCTCGACCCCGTCGCTGGCCGCGTCGAGCTCGCCGTCGCTCAGGTAGCGCTCGAAGAAGCCGGGGATCGGGACGTCGGCCGGGGCCACGCGGGCCACGTCGGTGGCGCGGCCGAGCTCGCCCAGCACGCGCGCCGCGACGGCCACGAGCTTCACGTCGCCGCTCGCCTCGGACTCGGAACGGATCTGCTCGAGGCGATCCTTCGCGGCGTCCTCGACGACGCCGAGACCGCCCAGCAGCTTCGACGCGAGCTCGCGCGGGGCCGGGTCGAGGAGGGCCTCGATGAGGGGGTGGACGGCCGCCCACTTCAGGCGATCGAGGATGTCGTAGGCCGCGCGCCGGTAGCGCGAGTCCCCGTGCCCGAGGAGCGGCACGAGCGCGGGGATGGCCGCCTCGCCGCCAGCCTTGATGAGGAGCTGCACGGAGACCGCAGCGACTGCGCCGCGCACGTCGCCCAGCGCCGCGACGAAGTAGGGGATGGCCAGCGCCTTGCCGCGCAGGAGGCGCTGCTCGAGCCCTTGGATGGCGGTGTCGCGGATGCCTTCGCCGGCGTCCATGATCGCGTCGAAGAGGATCGGCATGGCGATCGGATAGTCGCCGAGACCAGACGCGACGGCCGCGACGATGGCGCCGCGCACGCCTTCGTCCCCGTCCAGGGACGCGATGCGCAGCATGGCCTCGCCCGGGTCGGGCAAGGTCGTGACGTAGCGCGCGCCGCGGGCCGCGTTCTTACGAACCTTGGCCTGCCCGTGCCAGAGCCCCTCGACGACCTCGTTCGGCGTGAGCACGCGGGTCGCGAGGAGCGCTTCGATCTGCTCGGGCTCGAGCTCGTCGTGATAGAAGTCGGGTCCGCTCGTGGTCATTGTCGTCGGTTCTCGCCACTCTTGGCTCGCCACATGCCTCGTCACACCGGCCGAATCCCTTTGGCGATACCATGCAACCCGACCTCGAACAACCCGACCCCGGGACTCGGACAGGCGCGTGTGAGATCCTCCCCCCGCACGCCCCGACGAGGCGACGGGGCCGCATTCGAGCGGTCCCCGTGCGCCTCACGACGAGATTGACCACGGGTCGAGCGCGCGGACGGTCGCGATTTCGACTGGTCTAACCAGCCATCTATCGCGCGGAGATCCTTGGCCTTCGCGACCACAGGGGCATCTGTGGCCGCGAGGCGCACACACGATTCAGAAGATGAACCCGACCCCGACCCGCCAGATCGACTGGAAGGAGGTGACCGTCTCGCTCGGGGCACGCGACCAGTGGACCTGGTCCTCGGGGCCGACGCGCGCGCGGTCGCCCGTCGACCACTCCCCGAAGAACTGGAGGTTCAGGTCGCCGATGGGCGTGATGACCGAGACGCGCGCTTCGTAGAGGTCGAGGCCGGTGCGCTCCGTCCAGTCGCTGCTCGCCTCCGACGGGGTCCAGCGCCCCATGAGCTCGACAAAGGTCTTGGGGCCGACCGCGGTCAGGATGCGCGAGCGCACGTAGCCGTAGGCGTGCTGCACCCCCATCCCGCAGCCCAGGCCGACCGTGAAGAGGGTCGTGCCCGGGGCGCCCGAGCCGATCTTGAAGAGGGTGACCGGGAAGCCGACCTGAAGATCGAAGACGAGGGGACCCTGCGTCATCGAGCCGCCGTAGGGGTCCTCGCCGCCGAAGGACTCGTAGCCGAGCGAGGCCAGGAACTCGGCGCCGATGTAGCCGCCGAGCGCGGTCTCCTCGAACATGGAGGCGTACTCGAAGTTCGCGGCGAGCCCGAAGCCGCCGCCGTCCAGGCGCTCGCCGAAGTGCACGGAGCCGCCGACGGCCATCTCGCCGAGGCCGAGGAGGCCCTGGGCGCGGGCGCGCGAGGTGTCGAGTCCGAGCGCGAGGAGGACGATCCCGAGGGAGGTCATGACGAAGGTGCTGATGCGTGACATGCGCGGGCTCCTCAGAAGCGGAGGCCGACCGAGGCGCGATAGCCGAAGTCGCCGGAGGTGAGGGTCGGGGTGGTGACGCCAGCCTGGAGCATCAGCCGCTCGAAGAGGACGGTCGTGACGCCGAGCTCGAGGTGCGAGCGGGTCGACCGTTCTTTGAAGCGGGTCGGCTCGTCCTGCGTGTCGGGGCCGTGCTCGGTCCACTCGCCGAGCCAGTTCCAGTCCCACTGGAAGTAGAAGAGGAACGGGCCGGCGGCGACGTTCACCTTCACCGGCATGCCGAAGTACGAGAGGTGGATGTAGGCCTCGCGATCGTCCCGCATGAAGCGGCTGTCGACGCTGCCGAAGCCGAGGCCGATGTCGACGATGAGGCGCTCGTCGATCTCCCAGCCGAAGTACATGTTGAGCTTGTAGCCCGAGGCCTCGCCGCCGCCCGGCAGGCTGGTCGAGTAGATCTCGAGCTCGACGCTCTGGTCCTCGGCGTTCATCATCGCCTCGGACGAGCGCGCGGTTTCCTCGAGCATGGCCTGCTTCTCGGCCTCGCTGCGATAGACCGTCTCGGTGATGATCCAGTTGCCGGACTGGTAGCTCGTCACGCTCTTGGGCGAGTTGGCCGCCATGCTGCCCGCGACCGTGTTCAGGAGCGCGAAGAAGAAGCCGGTGATGAAGCCCTTGCGCTCGGTGTAGCGGATGCCGACCATGCTCGGGTCGAGGCCTTCGCCGAGGGAACCGAGCTGGCTCGCACCGCCCCCGATGAACGGGGAGAGCGACATCCAGCGGCCCTGGAGGAGGTGGTAGCCGGCGTTTCCGAACGAGAAGCCGCCCTCTTCGGCGGCCGCAGGACCACCCGAGGCGAGCACGGCGACCGTGCCGAGGGCGGCGAGGTATCTCGAGAGCATGGCGGACATGGGTTCTCCCAACCAGGTGAGGGCGGCACGTGCGACGTGCAAGTGAGGGCGGCACGGCGTGCGACGTGCGCCGACGAGACGAAGCTAACCGACCCGCTCAAAGCAGCGATGCTCGATTTCGGGTCGGGGGCGAATTCGAGTACCGCTGCGGCACACGCCTGAGCACAGGTGCTCACGACGATCGCGGCGACAGTCCTCGCTCAGGCTCCGTGGGCCGAGCCGCCCCAGTCCTTGACCGCGCCGAGGCGCAGCGCGACCACGAAGGTCACGAGCATGAGCGCGCTGGCGATGACGAACGGCAGGGCATGGGCGACCGAGAACAAGAGCCCGGAGAACGCGGGCCCGAGCGTGCGGCCGAGGGCGCCGAGCGACTGGGCCATGCCGAGCCAACGCCCCTGCTCGGCGTTCGGCACCGACCGCGAGAGGAACCCCGACAAGGACGGCGTCATGAGCCCGACGCCGGCCGCGAAGATGCCGCCGTTGGCGACGAAGAGCGGAAACGACCCGAGCGCGGCGACGACCGGATAGAGCCCGATGCCGACGGCCGCGATGAGGGACCCGACGACCACGAGGCGCCGCTCGCCGTACTTCCGCTGCAGGCGACCGAGCAGGCCGCCCTGCACGATGGCGGCGACGAGGCCGACCCCGATGAGGCAGATCGCCGTCATGCCCGCGGCCTCCTTGTGGCCGACCGTGGTCGAGATGCCGCCGTGCGCGGGCAGGACCCAGACGCGCTCGACCATCAGCGACAAGACCTGCTCGGCCAGGCCCTGTGCGGTGATGACGATGCCGGTCGCGATGAGGAGACGCATCGCATTCGGGAACAGGCGCGCGCGCGGCAGCTCGAGGATGGGGAGCCACGGGCCCTTCGAGCCCAGGCCGCGCCGCTCGGGCGGGTGCGTCTCGGGCAGGAAGCGGAACGCGAAGAGGAGGTTCGCGACCGCGAGCCCGGCCGAGGCCCAGGCCGGCGCCTCGGGCGAGATCTGACCGAGCGTGCCGCCGACGGCGGGGCCGATGATGAAGCCGACCCCGAAGGCCGCGCCGAAGAGGCCCATGCCGCGGGCGCGGTTGGCGCCGGTGGTCGTGTCGGCGATGACCGCCTGGGCGGCGCCGAAGTTGGCGCTACCGAAGCCGACCAACATGCGCGCCCCGAGCAACATCCAGAGCGAGCCCGCCGACGCGAACAGCGCGTGCCCGACGATGGTGAAGGCGATGGAGCTGAGGATGATGGGACGGCGGCCGACGCGGTCCGAGAGGCGCCCCCAGAAGGGCGCGAACAGGAACTGCATGAACGAGAACGACGCCCCGATGAGCGTGACGACCGCCTCGCTGGCGCCGAAGCTCTCGGCGTAGAAGGGCTGGATCGGGATGATGATCCCGAAGCCCAGGATGTCGAGGAAGACCGTGAAGAGGGCCACGGCCAGGGCCTTGCTGGCGCCTGGTGCGACCCCGCCGCCTCCGCTCGCGGGCCCGTGTGGGCCCGATGCCTGGGCAGGGACCGTCACTTGCGCGCGGCCCTCAGGAGTCCCTCGATCTCGGCGACGACCGTGTCGATCGGGATGCGGCGCTGCGTCATCGTGTCGCGGTCGCGAATCGTGAGCGTGCCGTCTTCGAGGGACTGGTGGTCGATGGTGAGACCCCAGGGCGTGCCGATCTCGTCGTGGCGGCGGTAGCGCTTCCCGATGGCGTGCTGCTCGTCATACTTCGCGTTGATGCCGTGCGCGAGGAACTCGGCGACGACCTTGCGCGCGACCTCGGGCATGCCGTCCTTCTTGACGAGCGGGAACACGCCGACCTTGATCGGCGCGAGCTCGGGGTGGAGCTTCAGCACCACGCGCGTCTCTTTCTCGCCGCGCGGGGTCTCGAGCTCCTCCTCGCAGTAGGCGTCCAGGAGATAGACCAGGACGCCGCGCGTCGCGCCAGCGGCCGGCTCGATGACGTACGGCACGAAGCGCTTCTTGGCCTCGGGGTCGAAGTAGTCGAGCTTCTGCCCCGAGTACTGCGCGTGCTTGCCGAGGTCGTAGTCGGTGCGGTTGGCGATGCCCTCGAGCTCGCCATAGCCCCACGGGTACTCGTACTCGATGTCGAAGCAGCCCTTGGCGTAGTGCGCGAGCTCGTCTGGGGCGTGCGGACGGAGACGGAACTTCGTCTTGTCGTTCGCGTACTTCTGCCACCAGTTCATGCGCTGGGCGACCCAGTAGTCCATCCAGTGGTCGTCGGTCCCCGGCTCGCAGAAGAACTCCATCTCCATCTGCTCGAACTCGCAGCTCCGGAAGATGAAGTGCTCGACGGTGATCTCGTTCCGGAAGCTCTTGCCCATCTGCGCGATGCCGAACGGGATCTTCATCGACATCGACTGCTGGATGTTGACGAACTGGACGAACATCGCCTGCGCCGTCTCGGGCCGGAGATACACGGCCGGCGGCTTGGTGAGCTCCTCCAGCTTGGCGCGCAGCTCGCGCCCCTCGAGCCCGGCCAGCGCCCCGCCCTCGATGGCCGCGGCGACCTCGCCGAGCGGGTCGGTCGGGCCGAGGCTCGACTTGAACATGAGGTTGAACTGGCGCTCGTCCGAGAGGTACGGCGACCCACAGTTGGGGCACACGTAGTCGCGCTGCGCGACCGCGCCCTGGAGATCCTTGTCGTGCCGCTTCAGCGTCACGCCGAACTGCTTCTGCACGAGCTCTTCAGCCACCTTGGCCGCGCCCTTGTCGGGGAAGCTCAGCGTGACCTCGGCGCCCTTCTCGACGCGCGGGGCCTTGTCGGCGCGGAAGCGCTCCTTGCAGACCTTGCAGTCGACCAGCGGATCCGAGAACCCGGCGAGGTGGCCCGAGGCCTCCCACACGCGCGGGTGCATGACGATCGAGGCGTCGAGCCCGACCACGTCCTCGCGCCCGTGCACCATCTCGCGCCACCAGGCGGACATGAGGTTGCGCTTGAGCTCGACCCCGAGCGGACCGTAGTCGTAGGCGCTCTTGAGACCGCCGTAGATCTCGGACGACTGGAAGACGAAGCCCCGCCGCTTGCACAGCGAGACGACCTTTTTCATGAGCTCGGCGTTCGACACCGCGTGCCTCCTGACGACGATTCGCGCGACTCCGGGGCAGCGCCCGGGGATCTGCGACCCAAACCTTTTTGCGCGCATCGATTTGTGGCGCGCCGCAAGGGGCGCGGACCATAGCCCCCACCCTTCCCTTCGGCAAGGCTTCCGTTTGGCGGGTCCGTCGCGGTAAGCTCCTGCGTCGCTCAAGCGAGCCACCCACGCACGGAGTCTACGATGTCGCTCATCAATCGCTTTGCTCGAACCGCCCTTGTGTTCTCCTCACCCGTGCTCTTCGCGTGCGGCGACGACGCCGTGAAGCCCGGCGGGCTCGTCGTGCACTGGACCCACGGCGCCACCGCGACCTGCGGGACGCGCGGGGTCGACGCCATCGAGGCGCGCGTGCTGAAGGGCACCGAGCTCATCGCCACCGGCAACGCCGACTGTGCCACCGACGCGCGCACCGGCACGGTCGCCATCGCGGACATCAACCCCGGCTCGTACACGATCCAGGTCGAGGCGATGCAGCCCGACGACAAGGGGACCTACATCGGCACCCTCGAGCGTCAGTCGGTCTCGGAAGGCAAGAACACCGACACCCCCGACATCACGCTCGCGCAGAAGCCCGCGACCCTCGCGGTCGACTGGTCGGTGCCCGGCGGCAAGTGCAGCTCGTCCTCCATCAAAGAGGTCGAGGTCACCATCTACTACAACGCCGGCACGACCAGCGACGTCAACGGCGCCCCGCAGAAGGTCGTCTGCGACGGGACCTACAAGGACCCGGTCAGCGGCACCGACAAGGCCGGCGTCTACTTCTCGAACCTCCTGCCCGAGGACGACGTGGTCATCGTCGCCTACGGCCTCGACGCCGCCAAGAAGAAGATCGCGCGCGGAGAGACGACCTCGTTCGCCATCACCGCGGGCGACAGCCTGAGCAAGGTCTTGACGCTCGAGACCTGCGCTGGTGACCCGCCGGCCTGCAACTGACGCATAGCCCCGCGCTCATCGCCCAAAGACCTCGTCCGGCGCGGTTCGCGAGCCCTTTGGCTCCGCCGCGGCGGCGAGGTCGCGCTTGCCGAGGCGGGTCGTTCGCCCTACTGTGCTCGGAATTGTTCCCAGGGCAGCCTGGCTCCGCCAGGCCTTCTGCGGGACAACGACCTGAAGGACCTCCGATGAGCCAGTCCGATCCGAAGCCCCACATCAAGCCGACCCTGGCCTTCCTGCAGCGTCTGCCCAAGACCGACCTCCACGTCCACCTGGACGGTTCGCTGCGCCTCGAGACCATCATCGAGCTCGCCGCCGAGCAGGGCGTCGAGCTTCCGGCGACCACCCCCGAAGGCCTCGCCAAGGCGATGCACATGGGGGAAATCTGCAATGATCTCAACGACTACCTGAAGGCCTTCGACATCACCCTGGCCGTGCTCCAGGACGAGAAGGCCCTCTACCGCGTCGCCTACGAGCTCGCCCAGGACGCGGCGCGCGAGAACGTGCGCCTGATGGAGGTCCGCTACGCGCCGATCCTCCACACGCGCAAGGGCCTGCCGATGACCCGCATCGTCGAGGCCGTCATCAATGGTCTCGCCGACGCCCGCCGCGACCACGGCATCGTCTGCAACGTCATCATCTGCGGCATCCGCCACATCGCGCCCGAGCAGTCCGTGCGCCTGGCCGAGCTCGCCGTCGCCTACAAGAACAAGGGCGTCGTCGGCTTCGACCTGGCCGGCGCCGAGTATGACTACCCGGCCAAGAAGTTCTCGAGCGCCTTCGCGCTGGTGAGGAAGAACAACGTCAACTCGACCTGCCACGCGGGCGAGGCCTACGGGCCCGAGTCCATCCACCAGGCCATCCACGTCTGCGGCGCCCACCGCATCGGGCACGGCACGCGCCTCCGCGAAGACGGGGAGCTCCTGAACTACATCAACGACCACCGCATCCCGCTCGAGGTGTGCCTCACCTCGAACGTGCAGACGCGCGCGGTCGACGACTTCAAGAACCACCCGCTGAAGTTCTACTTCGACTTCGGCATCCGCGTGACCATCAACACCGACAACCGCCTCATCACGGACACGACGGTCACGACCGAGCTCGAGCGCGCGGTGGCGACCTTCGACCTCGACATCTGGCAGGTCCGTCAGCTCATCCTGAACGGCTTCAAGTCGGCGTTCTTGCCCTTCCACGAGCGGCAGTCCCTGCTGCGCCGCATCAGCGAGGAGCTCGACCAGCTCATCGATGACGAGCTCCGCGCCCAGGGCCACGCGCTCGAGACGCCGACCCGTACGCTCACGGATGGATCCAAGCGCATGAAGACGCTGCCGAGCATCGCGCTCGTCAACGGCTGAGCCATTCGGCACGCACGAGGTCGAGACTTCGTCACGAGCTCGCGCGGGGGATCGCAGGGACAGGGTGCGAGATCCGTTTCGCACCGTGCCACCCTCCCTTTGCGGCCGGTGGGGCCTATCCGCGAACCTCGTCGGGACCGCTTGCCGCGCGCCTCTCGTGACCTTCGGGTCGCGAATTCGCGGCGGCCTCACGCGTGTTCTTTCCCGCCGATCATCTGAGCGCTAGGGTCCGCCCTCAAGCCCACTTGGGCGGAGGACCCCCCCTTGAATCCAGCCGATCCCGCGTCCACGAAGCCGCCCCCGAAGTACCAGGTCCGCGACGAAGAGCTCCTCCTCGACTTCTATCGCAAGCTCTTCTGGAACCGCCTCGTCCCGAAGATCCCGACCTCCATCACGCCCAACACGCTGACCATCGTCGGCCAGCTGTGCGCCCTCCTCTCGGCCGTCGCGACCGGCGCGGCCGTCGCCGGGCACCCGGTCTTCTACCTCGTGTCGGCCTTCCTGCTGGTGGCCTACCTCACGTTCGACAACATCGACGGGGCCCACGCGCGCCGCACCCAGCAGACCTCGGTGCTCGGCGAGTTCCTCGACCACGGTCTCGACGGCCTCGCCTCGACCGCCATCCTCATCGTGACCGGCTACGTGCTGACCATCGACCAGAGCCCGCTCTGGTTCGTCCTGCTCGCGGCGCTGGGGGCCTTCAGCTTCACCGCCCTCTTCTGGGAGCAGTTCCGCACCGGCCTCCTCGTCATCCCGCGCTTCTCGTCGACCGAGGGCATCACCGTCCTCTTCGTCTACCAGCTCGTCCGCTTCTTCGCGGGCAGCCCCGAGTGGCTCGCCTTCTCGCTCGACCACATCACGGCCGGGACCGTGCTGGTCCTCATCGTCCTCCTCGGCTACGCGGGCGCGGCCATCCCGTCGGTGATGCGCGCCTCGAAGGTCGGCGTCGCCGGCTGGGAGCTCGTCCCGCTGCTCGTGCTGATGGCCTCGCAGCTCGGGTTCGCGGCGCTGGGCGGACACTTCCTCATCCCTGCGGCCGCGGTCGGCATCCTCGGCGCCAACGTCACCTGCCGCCTCATCATCCTGCGCCATCGCGGCGGGTCCGGCCCGTTCATCGCGCCGTGGCTCTTTTCGTCGGTCGTGCCGCTCGTCATCGCCGTCGCGTTGCCGACGCTCTGGACGCCGTCGGGCTGGGCCCTCGTCTCGCTCGGCATCCTGGTCGTCGACTACGGCAAGAACCTCATCGTCGGCGGCAACGAGCTCCTCCACCACGCCCCGACGGCGCGCACCGCGTGACCGAAGTCGTCGGGCAGCCCGCGCTTCTGGCCCAGCCCTGGTGATGCACGAGTCCCGCCCGCCGAACCCCCTCTCGAGGGCCGACTCCGTCCGCATCCGCCGCGCGTTCTGGAACGGCCCCATCGGACTGCTCATCGTCGCGGTCGCGGTCTTGCTCGTGCTCGCGCTGCTGGTCGGCTGGGTCCTCATCTGGGTCGAGGACCCCGACGGCCCGAGCATCACGTGGCTGACGCTCGGCCCCATCGCCTTCTCGATCGTGTTCGCGCTGCTCATCGCCCTCTTCTTCTCGCTGCGGCGCAGCAACCGCTTGCGCGCCACCGAGATCGCCTTCCTGACCGGGGCCTCGCACAACCTCCGCACGCCGCTGACAGCGATCCGCACCGGGCTCCAGACGCTGCACACGTTGGCAGGCACCGACCACCTGACCCAGGCGGACCGCGAGGTCCTCTGGACTGCCATCCAGAACGAGACGAGCCGCCTCGAGCTCCGCATCGAGAGCCTCATCGAGGCCGCCCGCCTCGACCTCGAACATCGCCCCTACGACCGCCGCCCGATCGACCTCGTCGGCCTCGTGCGCGACGTGCTCGATGAGCTGCGCTGGGCCTTTGCGGCTCAAGGGGGCACCGTCGAGCCGCCCGACGCCGACGCCCCGCTCATGGTCGACGGTGACGAGCGCGGGCTGCGGCTGCTGTTCGAGAACCTCGTCGACAACGCTCTGAAGTACGCCGACGGCCCGGCCCGCGTGGTCGTGACCTGCACCCAGAGCGCGGACCACGCGGTCGTCCGGATCCGCGACCACGGCCTCGGCTTCGGTCCGGTCGAGGCCGCGGCACTCTTCGATGGCCGCCGCGGGGACACCGGGCGGCGCGGGTCCGGGCTCGGTCTGAGGCTCGCTCGCGCCATCGCGCGCGGCCACGGCGGCGAGCTGCGACTCGACTCCGAGGGCCCGAAGCTCGGCGCGACCGCCGAGGTCTGGCTGCCCCTCGAGGAGGAAGTCTGACATGGCCAAGCTCCTCATCGTCGAGGACGACGCGACCCTCGGGATGACCTTGCGACTCGCGCTGGGCGCGCAAGGCCACGAGGTCCAGGTCGCGCCGACCCTCGCCCGCGCGCGCGCCTTCCTCGCGGCTCAGGCCCCCGACCTCATCCTCTTGGACCTCGGCCTCCCCGACGGCGACGGCCTGGACCTCGTCAAGGACCTGCGCAAGGCCGGGGTGGTCCTCCCGATCCTGGCGCTCACGGCCCGCACGACGCTGGCCGATCGGGTCGATGGCCTCCGCCACGGCGCCGACGACTACGTCACCAAGCCCTTCGACCTGCCCGAGCTCAGCGCGCGCATCGACGCACTCTTGCGCCGCCATGGCTGGTCCCACCCACCCGGGGACACGGCCCCACTCGAGCACGCGACCATCGGGCGCCTGGTCATCGACTTCGCGACGCGCGAGGCGAGCTCCGACGGCGAGCCGGTCTCGATCTCGGACCTCGAGCTGCGCTTCCTGCGCCACCTCCTCGAGCGCGCGCCCCGCGTCGTGAGCCGCGAGGAGCTGCTCACCGAGGTCTGGAACCTGCCGGCCGCCAGCCGCACGCGCAGCATCGACACCTTCGTCTATCGGCTGCGGCGCCTCATCGAGGACGACCCGACCCGGCCGCAGATCCTGCGGAGCGTGCGCGGCGCGGGCTGGCGCCTCTGTCCCGATCCCGCGGCCTGACCCCAGCCTGTCGACTCTCGCTCGCGCGACGACATCGCCGCATCGCGAGAAAACCCTCACGAGTCGCTGGGATGGCCCGGACCGTCGGATTGCTGTCGCCTTTTAAGTTGATAACGACTCTCATTATGCATATCGATAACCGCGATGTGCCTTTCACCCCGCCCTGTTCGGCCGCTCCCCCTCGCCTTCGTCCTGCTCCTGCAGGCCGCCGCGACCCGCGCCTCCGAACCCGACCCCGTCCGCCTCGACCCGGTCGTCGTGACCGGCACCCGCCGCGCGACCCCGCTCGCTGACACGCCGGTCGCCGTCCTCGTCATCACCCGCGATGACATCGTCCAGAGCCAGGCTCGCACCGCGGCCGAGGTGCTGGACGGGCTGACCGGCCTCGTCGTGACGCGCTCCTTCCGCGGCGAAGGCGTCGAGCTCCAGGGCCTCTCCGGCCGCCACGTCCTCGTCCTCCTGGACGGCGAGCGCGTCTCCGGCAAGGTCGGCGAAGAGCTCGACCTCTCGCGCTACTCGGCCGAGTCCATCGAGCGCATCGAGATCGTCCGCGGCGCCGGCTCGGCTCTCTACGGCTCGGACGCGATGGCCGGCGTCATCAACATCGTCACGCGCAAGGCGCGCCGCCGCGCCGAGGCGAGCCTCGATCTGCTGGTCGGAAGCGCCCACCGCGCCGAGATCGCCAGCACCGGTTCGGCCCGCACCGGCGCACTCGGCACGGCGTTGTCCCTTTCCTTCCGCCGCCAGGACGCCTTCGACCTCGACGCCACCCCGGCCACCACCGGCAGCTCGTTCGAAGACCTCGCCTCGACCCTCCGCTTCGACCTCCGCGTCTCGGACGCACTGCGCGTCGACCTCCGCGCCCAGCACCTCTATCGCGAGCAGGGCGCCATCGACGCCACGCCGCTGCCGCCCGACCTCGACGGCAACCCGCGCTTCCGCCTCATCGACCGCAAGGAACGCACGAACCGCCTCGACCTCCGCCTCGCCCCCGAGCTCCGCACGGGCGACCACACGCTCGGACTCTCGCTGTCGACGTCGCTCAGCTGGAGCACACTGCTCGAGGACCAGCGCGGCGGCACCAGCTACGATCGCCGCCAGGACACCTTCGAGTCCGCCACCGGCGCGACGCTACAGTGGTCGGCCACGCTCGATCGCCACGCCCTCACCGCCGGTGTCGAGGCCTCCCTCGAACACCTCGACTCGCAGCGCCTCACCTCGCCGACCGCCGAACGCCGACGCCTCGGCGTCTTCCTCCAGGACGAGTGGCGCCCCCTCGATCCCGCGAGCCCCCTGGTCCTGGCGCTGGTCCCCGGGCTCCGCCTCGACGTCGACTCCCAGTTCGGCGCCACGCTGACCCCGCGCCTCGCCCTCCGCTTCGACCCGAGCCCGGCCTGGACCCTCCGCACCTCGTTCGGCCTCGGCTATCGCGCGCCCGGCTTCCGCGAGCTCTACCTCGTCTTCGACAACCCCTCGGTCGGCTATCGCGTCGCCGGCAACCCCGAACTCCGCCCCGAGCGCTCACGCTCGGTCGACCTCAGCGTCGAGCTCCGCCCAAGCGACACCTGGTCCATCACCCTCCTCGGCTTCCGCCACGACCTCACCGACCTCATCGTCACCCTCCCGCCGATCGACACGCCGGGCGAGCCGTCGCTCTACACCTACGACAACGTCAGCACGGCCACCTCCCAGGGCCTCGAGCTCCGCCTCGCCGCCGACCCGCTCGCGACCCTCCGCCTCGAGCTCGGCTGGAGCTTCACCGACAGCCGCGACGACGAGACCGGCTTCCGCATCTCCGGCCGCGCCACCCACCAGGGCTCGGCGCACATCACCTGGCGCCCGCAGCTCGGCACGCGCCGCCTGACGCTCACCGCGCGCGCCCACGTCCTGGCGCCACGCCCCTTCGGCCTCACCGACGACCTCGGCCTCGCTGTCCGCCGCGAGTCTCCCTGGCTTGCGATGGTCGACGCCCGCGCCGCCTTCGACCTCGCCCCGCACCTCGAGCTCGTCGTCGGTGTCGAGAACCTCCTCGACGCTGGCGACCCGACGTTCGCGCCGCTGCGGCCCCGAAACCTCTACCTCGGCCTCTCCGGCCGCTACTGACCTCCCCGCTGGAGTCTCCCCGATGCGCCTCACCCGACGCTTTGCCCTTGCCTGCCTCCTCGCCGTGACTCCCGCCTGCGGCGACCCCGTCGCTTCGGCCGATATCGCGCAGCTCGACACCCGCGACACCGTAGACGCGAGCGACACCTCGTCCTCGGATCTCGAGGACGTCGCACCCGACGGTGCCAGCGACACCGTCGACAGCATCGACGCCGAGGACGGCAAGCCCGAGACGACCGGCGGCGACGGCGTCCAGACCCGCCCCGAGGCCGTCCAGACGACGTCTCAGGGCGCCTTCTCACGCACCATCGTCGACGCCCAGGACGGCACCCTCTGGGTCCACGTCGCGTTCGCGACCGGCGCCCTCCGCATCCCGGCCACCGACCTCACGTGGGACGTCGCCTTCCAGCGCTACCTCGTGAAGCTCGGCCCCGGCGCCTCGGTCGCGACCCTGGACGCGGTCGCGTTCGACGAGCTCACCACCGCCCCCGCCGATGGCTACGCCGTCGATGCCGCCGACCCCAAGCTCTCGGCCGACTACGCGCTCGGCGAGTGGTACGACTACGACGGCCGCTTCCACACGCTGAGCCCGAAGCCCGGGCGGGTCTACGTGGTCCGCACCGCCAGCGGCGACGCCTTCAAGCTGCGCTTCCGCGACTACTACGATGCCGCCGGCAACCCCGGTGTCCTGACCCTCGACTGGGCCCCGGTCGCGCCCGCGGTCACCGACACCGTCCTCGCCCCGACCGCCGAAGCGACCTACCTCGACCTCGCCTCGCGCACCGTCGTCGCAGCCGATGCCGCCTGGGATCTGGCCGTCCTGCAGGGTGTCGCCTTCCGCACCGCCGGCGGCACCTCGGCCGACGCCCACGGCGGCGCGCGCCTCGCCAACGGCACCTTCGCGACCGTCACGGCCACCGACACGATCGGCTTTCTGCGCGACGCGGTCCTGCCCCTCTCCGCCCAGCCCGGCGCCCCGACCGCGAGCCGCAACCCGGCCTTCGACGACTGGTACGACTACGACCCCGCGACCCACCAGCTCAGCCCGAAGGCCCATACCTACCTCGTGCGCGGCCGCGACGGTGACACCTTCAAGGTCCGCATCGCGTCCTGGTCCAACGAAGGGGTCGCGCTCCAGGTCGCCCCGGTCGAGCGCCGCCCTCTCGACCACGAGCTCGTCCTCGCTGCCTCGGGCCCGGTCCACGCCGACCTCGCCAACGCGTCGCTCGTCACCTTCACCAACGGAGAGACCCCGAGCTCGCTCACGACCTGGGACCTCGCGGCCCACAGCGTCTCTCTCCAGACCAACGGCGGCACCAGCGGCGCCGGCCTCGGCGGCGCACAGCTCCTCGGCGACGCGGCCTTCGAAAGCTACGCGACCCTGCCCACGGACGGCTACGTCGCCGACACCGAGCTCCCCATCGCGGGTCCTCCCGGCTCCGGCAACGAGTCGCGAAACGCGGCGCTCGACGCCTGGTACGCCTACGACCCGAGCACCCACACCGTGTCGCCCAGCAACAAGGTCTTCGCCGTGCGCCTGGCCGACGGCAGCCTCGCGCGCCTCACCGTGACGACCTACGCCAGCGGCACCCTGACCGTCCGCTTCACCTACGCCGGCCCTGGCCAGAGCACGCTCTGACCCACCCACGCCAGGTCGCGCCAGGCCGCCCTCGGCTCACGCCTTCCCGGCCGGCCGGCCTCTCTCGCCCTCCCCAAGGTCCCATGCCCGACATCCGCCCCAGCTCTCGCGCCCGAGTCGTCGCCCTCCTCGCGCTCCCCCTCCTCGCCTGCGGCAACCCGGCCGCGACCAAGAACGAGCCGCGCCTCGTCGCCATCGGCGCCGCGGTCACCGAGACGCTCTTCGCGCTCGGGGTCGGCAAGGACGTGGTCGCGGTCGATCGAACCTCCATCTTCCCGATGGAGGCCGCGGCGCTGCCGAAGGTCGGCCTGCCCGGGCAGCTCTCGGTCGAAGGGATCGCCGCCCAGCGCCCGACCCTCATCATCGCCGACGCCCCTCCGGCCGCGCTCGCCCTCCTCGAGAGCGCCGGACTCGCGGTCGCGCGCCTGGCCGAGGCCCCGTCCACCGTCGAGGGCGCCGCCGCGCGTATCGAAGCGATCGGCGCCCTGGTCGATCGCGCCGCAGCGGCCAAGGCCCTGGTGGCATCTCTGCGCGCCGACGTCGCCGCGGTCGAGGCCATCGTCGCCAAGCAGACCACCCGCCCACGCGCTCTGTTCGTCTACGCGCGCGGCCCGCGCACACTGCTCATCGCGGGCTCGGACACCCCGGCCGAGGCCGTCCTCCGCATGGCCGGGGCCGACAACGCGGTGACCGGCTTCTCGGGCATGAAGCCGCTCTCGGCCGAGGTCGTCCTCGCGGCGCGCCCCGAGGTCATCGTCATCCCGACCCGCGGCCTCGACAGCCTCGGCGGCGAGGACGGCCTCCTCGCCATCCCCGGCATCGCCGAGACCCCGGCCGCCAAGAACCGGAAGGTCATCGCGGTCGACGACGGCGCCCTCCTGGCCTTCGGCCCGCGCCTCCCCGAGGGCCTCCGCGCCCTTGCCCACGGCCTCCACCCAGACCTGTCGCCGACGGCCCCGCACCCCACGCAACCCACGCAGCCCACGCAGCAAACGCAACCATGACCGCGAGCACCGCCAGCCTGCGCCTCGCCGACAGCGAGCCGCACACGCACCTCGCGACCCTCGCGCGCCAGCGTCGTCGCCTGCTCTTTGCGCTGTCGGCGCTCCTCGTCCTGGCCGCGTTCGCCTCCCTCGCGCTCGGCCCGGTCTCGATCCCGCTGGGCGACGTCCTGGCGCACCTGCTGACCGAGCTCGGCCTCGACCTCGGCGCCCCGGCCGAGACCGCCCCCTTCGTGTCGCTGCGCCTCTCGCGCACACTGCTCGGCATCGGCCTCGGTGCCGCGCTGGGGCTGGCGGGTGCGACCCTCCAGGGCCTCTTCCGGAACCCGCTCGCCGACCCCGGCTTGATCGGCGTCTCCTCGGGGGCGCGCCTCGGCGCCACAGCCTTCATCGTGCTCGGCGGCGCCTCGTGGGTCGCGACCTCGCCGTTCGCCGCCTTCGTCGCCCTCCCGATCGCGGCCTGGCTCGGGGCCATCGCCACCATGAGCGCGGTACGTCTCTTGGCCCTCCGCTCGGGCGCGACCCACATCGCCGTACTCTTGCTCGCGGGCCTCGCCATGACCGCCTTCGAGGAAGCGGTCGTCGGCCTCCTGACCGCCATCGCCGACGACGAGGCCCTCCGCGCCGCGACGCTCTGGCGCCTGGGCAGCCTCCAGGGGGCGACGCTCGGCACCGCGGCGCTCGTGCTCGGCGTCACTGCCATCGGCGCCATGATCCTCCTACCGCTCGGGCGCAGCCTCGATGCCCTGACGCTCGGCGAGGCCGAGGCCCACCACCTCGGCATCCGCGTCGAGCGCATGAAGCGCGTCCTCGTCCTCGTCGCGGCGCTGGTCGTCGCCACCGCCACGGCCTTCGCGGGCGTCATCGGCTTCGTCGGCCTCGTGGTCCCGCACATCGTGCGCCTCGTCGCCGGCCCCTCGCACCGCACCGTCCTGCCGGCGAGCCTCATCGGTGGGGCCTTGTTGGTCCTCATCGCGGATCTCATCGCTCGCACCATCGCCGCCCCTTCGGAGCTCCCGCTCGGCGTCATCACCGCCCTCCTCGGCGCGCCGTTCTTGCTCGCGCTGGTCGTCCGTCGGAGCCACGCATGACCCACCCTTCTCTCACGGCCCACGCCGTCACCCTCCGCGTCGGCACCGCGACCCTCCTCGACGCCGTCAGCCTGGCCGCGCGCCCGGGCGAGGTCCTGGCCCTCATCGGCCCCAACGGCGCGGGGAAATCGACGCTGCTCGGCGCCCTGGCCGGCTCGCGCATCCCGACCTCGGGCGTCGTGACCCTCGACGACCTGCCGCTCACGCCATCGCGTGGTCCCGCCTGGGATCCACTCGAGCTCGCGCGCCGCCGCGCCGTCCTGCCACAGCTCGAGACCCTCGCCTTCCCCCTCTCCGCGCTCGAGGTCGTCCTGCTCGGACGCCACCCTCATCGCACGCGCCGCCGCCACGACATCGACCTCGCCTGGGACGCACTCGGCCGCGTCGACGCGCGCCACCTCGCCACCCGTGCCTTCCCGACCCTCTCGGGCGGCGAGCGCCAGCGCATCCGTATCGCCCGCGCCCTCGTCCAGATCGCGCGTGGCGAGGCCGAGGTCGCCCCCGCTTCGATCGCCCATGGGCAGCCTGAGCTCGCCAGGCCTTCGGACTCGGCCACGCCCACGCGCTCCCGCTGGCTCCTCCTCGACGAACCGTCCAGCGGCCTCGACCTCGCCCAGGCCCGCGCCCTCCACGCCCTCCTCCGCGACGAGGCCAAGCGCGGCACAGGCATCATCATCGTCGAACACGACCTCGCCCTCGCGGCCCAGGCCGACCGCGTCGCCGTGCTCGCGCGCGGCCGCCTCGTGGCCCTCGGTCCGCCGCAAGCGACCCTCACGCGCGCCCTGCTCGCCGAGGTCTTCGCCCTCGACGCCGCCCTCGTGACCCTCCCCTCGGGCGGGCTCGCCCTCGACCTCGGCCCGTTGCCCCAAGCCGCTCACGCCGACGCTTCATTCACCTCCAGGAGTCCCTCGCCATGACCGCATCTTCGCTCTCGCTCACCGCCTCGACCACCCCCTCGACCGCAGCGCAAGACGCCCGCGCCCTCCGCGCCGCCGAGCTCCGCGCCGCCTGGGACGCCGCCCGCGAGGCCTCCCCGCACGCGCGCGCCCTCGACGTGGCGCAGGCCCACGGCGCCTCCGAGCTCGAGCTCGTCGCCGCGCGCATCGGCCAGGACGTGACTCGCCTCCGCCCGGATTGGGGCGTCCTCCTCCCCGCCCTGGCCGACCTCGGGCCGGTCATGGGTCTCACCCGCAACCCCCACGCCGTCATCGAGAAGCACGGCACCTGGGGCCCCTTCTCGCGGCCCGACCCGGCCGCACCGGTCGGCCTCGTCCTGGACGAAGGCCTCGATCTCCGCCTCTTCCTCGGCCCCTGGGCCCACGTCCTGGCGGTCGTCACGCCCACCCCCCGCGGCCTCCGTCGCAGCCTCCAGTTCTTCGATGCCCACGGTCTCGCCCTCCACAAGGTCTTCGTCATGGAGGACGCCGGGCCGGCCGGCACCGCGAACTTCGACGCCCTGGTGCTTCGCCTCCAGGCGGACGATCAGTCCCCCTTCGCGACCGTGACGGCGCCCACCACGCCCGCTCCCGAGAAGCCCGACAGCGATATCGACGTCACCGGCTTCCAGGCCGCGTGGCTCGCCCTCCAAGACACCCACGACTTCTTCGGTATGCTGCGCCGCTTCGGCGTCTCGCGCACCCAGGCCTTGCGCCTGGCCCCTCCGGGCCACGCCAACCCGGTCCCGACCGCCTCGGCCCAGGCCACCCTCGAGCACGCGGCCGCGACCGCGCTCCCGGTCATGGTGTTCGTCGGCAACCGCGGCTGCATCGAGATCCACACTGGCCCGGTCTCGAAGGTGAAGGTCATGGGCCCCTGGCTGAACGTCCTCGACCCGAGCTTCAACCTGCACCTCCGCCAGGACCGCGTCGCCTCGGCCTTCGTCGTGACCAAGCCCACCGTCGACGGCCCGGTCACCTCGCTCGAGCTCTTCGATGCCGCCGGCGAGAACATCGCCCTCCTCTTCGGCAAGCGAAAGCCCGGCCTCCCCGAGGACCCGGCATGGCGCGCCTTCGCCCATACCCTGCCGGCCGCGGGCGCCGCATGACCGCGAGCGTGTCGGCACAGGGAACGCCCCGGCTCGTGCACCCCTACGTGCCCGACGGCCTCCGGGACCGACGTGCCGTGCGCTCGGCTGGCCTCGCCGCACTCATCGTCGGGCTCGGCGCCAACCTCGGCCTCCTCTCGGTGCTCGGCGTCCGAAGCGACGCCCGGCCCGAGGCGAGGCCGCGCCCGACGCGAAGTGCTGCCGTCCGCGAGCTCGCTATCCCGACCCGCATCCCCAACGCCAGCATCGCGGCGGCCGCGGTCGCGCCGACGGCGTCGACATCCAGCGATATTGGCATCAATCGACCAGAATCGTCGCTCACATCCGGCGCTTACCGCAACAATCGCCCGACCTCAGCCGCGACCCCACTCCCGGCGTTCTCCGCGCCGAGCCCGAGTCCCACGCCAGCCCACGCCGCGGACAGCGGCCCGCTTCCTCCAGGCCCCGCGCGGACGATCACGCGGACGACCTCGCCTCCAACAGCCGAGGCCGCCCCGCCTCACCGGCCCCGGCCCGACGACGCCACGCCCGAGCCCCCAGCGTCGAACCCCGGGGCCGCACCCACGCTCGTCGCAAGCGCCACCGCGGGCCCTGCGACCCAGCCTCCCGACCCGGGCTCGGGCGACGCTGTCGGTCCCGGT
>JAEUKJ010000738.1 GCA_016792665.1 Deltaproteobacteria bacterium
AGGCCGCGCGCTCGCGGTCGCGTCGGCCCGAGGCGATCGAGCCGACCACGCGTCGCAGGTTCTCGAGCAGCGCGAGGCGCAGCATGATGGGGATCGCCCAGAGCTCGCCCAGGCGGAGCGGGCAGACCTCTTGATAGGCGACGATGAAGGCCTGCAGACCGGCGCTGTCGACGCGGCCGTGCGAGTGCGAGATGAGCTCCAGGGCGAGCTCGTAGACGCGCGGCGAGGCGGGGGTCGAGGCGTTGAGGAGACGCGGCAGCTCGCGGCTGTAGGTGCGCGGGAGGTGGCGCCGGGCGATGCGGATCTGGTCCTCGATGAGGTGGTAATTGTCGATGAACCACTCGGCCGCGGGCGTGA
The DNA here is from genome assembly GCA_016792665.1 of Deltaproteobacteria bacterium. GTDB lineage: Bacteria > Myxococcota_A > UBA9042 > PHBI01 > PHBI01 > WYBB01. The sequence goes on from JAEUKJ010000738.1 coordinate 358, forward strand.
GCTGACGGCCGCGCAGGACCGCTCCGGTGAGGAGCTCGTAGGCCTCGGCGAAGGCCTCTTCGTTGTCGCGGAGACGCGGCAGCAGGCGATCGGGACCGCGATGGCCGCGGGCCGCCTGAGGCGCCAGCTTGTGCCAGCCCGCCATGGTGCGCGCGTGGCGCTCGAGCTGCCCCACGCTGAAGAGCTCTGCGCGCAGCGGTCGGTCGGTGGCGAGCCGCAACAGCGGACCCGGACCGCGCGAGGGACGCCGGCGACGAACAGTGAGGAGCGACGATTCAGAGACCGACATCGAGCGGGCGACAAAGCAAGTTGGTCACCATGTCGGTGGAAGCGCGCGGGCCCGGGCGGGCGCCAGCGTGCCGGGCCTGACGCCCTCATGCGCGCGGCGGACGAACGCGTCGATGTGATGGAGGCCGGGCCGTTATGATGGGTTTTCGTGTGAAGGCGCTTCACCCCGGGATATGCGAGGAAGCGCGGATTGACACTGCCTTTGGCCTCGCCTAATCACACCCCACGAGGTCGCTTGAACCCTGTCACTCGCGGCGACCCGGTGGAGACTCGATGAACATCGGTGGTGTGGTGCGTGCGTCGCGCGGACTCGTCCTCGCGCTCTTTCTCGTCGCCTCGGCCCTCCCGTCTGCCTTTGCCGACGACCCCACCGACGCGGGCGACACCGCCGCCGAGCCCGATGCCACCGCCGGTGAGGCCGATGCCACCGCCGGCGAGCAAGCCGACGCCGCGACTTCCGACGCCGCGACTTCCGACGCCGTGCAGGCCGAGGCTGCGGACGCCGGCGCGAGCCCCGATGCAGGCCCGGCCGCCGACGCAGGTGCGGCCGCCGCTGGCCCGGCCGGGTCGCCCCACGACGAGGTCCCGCCGATGTCGGAGCTCATGCCCGACGCCGCCGACATGCAGCCCGTCGACCTCGACGGTGACGGGGTCATCGACCCCGAGGAAGAGCCGCTGACCTTCGACGTCCCCGACGGTCTCGCGGGCGCCGACTTCCTCGCCTCGTTCACCGCGCTCGTCGAGAAGATGCGCGAGAAGATCATCACCAAGATGATCTACAAGACGACCCAGAAGCAGTCGAAGACGATGGGCCTCTTGATGATGATCATGCTCGGCCTGACGGCGGCCGGCGTCTTCATCCTCCTGACCCCGCTCTTCCTCGCCAAGAAGTACCCCGGCAAGGAGAAGCTCGTCTGGAAGGGCGCCCTGCTCGCGACCTTCGCCTACATCTCGACGATGCTCGTCTTCACCGGCGCGGTCTTCCTCCTGCGCACCGCCAAGAACGAGACGGCCATGCTCGTCAACCCGCCGCTGGCCATCGCCAACGCCTCCTTCGATGCCATCCATGACCAGGTCGCCTTCCTGACCTCGGCCCCCGGGGGCGAGGATGACGTGCGCGTCCTGCTCGAGCCGCCGATCGCCGCGCTCGCCGCTGGCTCCGAGGACGGCATGCTCGAGGCGGTCCTCGACAACGTGTCCCAGTTCAAGGAGGACTTCTCGGTCTTCAAGGCGCTCGCCAACTTCTTCAAGGGGCTCGGCTGGCTCTTCGCCTCGGTCTCAACCATCCTCGTCATCGTCGCGGTCGTGATGTTCATGCTCTCGCAGAAGTCGCTGCTGCGCGACATCCTGAGGCTGCCGACCCAGGTCGCCGGCGGCGACGTCGCCAACTTCGGCGCGGCCTTCGGGACCATGCAGAAGCGCACCGGGAAGGAAGTCCTGGCCCTCGTCCTGGCCATCGGAGTCCTCCTCGCCTCGGCCTTCATCGCTGGCTTCCTCCTCTACATGGCCCTCACGCCCGCGGTCGCCGCGCTGTTCGACTACCTCATGGCCAACATCGCCTACGTGCTCACGCCGGGGGATGCCTCGCGCCTCGTGGTCTACGGCTCGCTCTTTGGCTACGGCATCTTCCTCGGCCTCGTCGTCGTCCTCATCATCCTCGGCAATGCGTTTTTCGTCGGGAAGTTCCAGAAGGTCATCCAGCAGAAGTTCCGCCATGGCATCCCGGCCCCGACCTACAAGAAGTTCTGGCTCTGGGGTCCGCTTGCGGCGATCTGGGTCCAGGTCCTGCCGGTCGCCATCCTGTTCCTGTCGAGCTTCGTCCTGGACAAGATGTTCGAGGGTCGCAGCGGGGACATGAGCTGGGAGACGGCGCTGCTCGTCGGCCCCCTCGGCCAGCTCGTCGCCCTGCCCCTCCTCTTCTGGATCTTCCAGGGCTTCCGCGCGCTGAAGTTTCTCCTGAAGTTCGACCACCTCGTCGACTCGCCCGAGAAGAAGGCCGCGAAGCTCGCCAAGGCGGTGGCGTGATGGCGACCGTCGCAACGATCCTCATCGGCCTCGTGGCCGTCCTGCACATCGGCTTCTTCGTGCTCGAGTCCCTGCTCTGGACCTCGCCGACCGGTCGCAAGGTCTTCGGCATGTCGCGCGAGCAGGCCCAGCACACCGCGGTCCTCGCGAAGAACCAGGGCGTCTACAACCTCTTCCTCGCGGCCGGCCTGATCTGGTCCATCGTGCTGGGCGCCGCCCCACATGCTCACGCCATCGCGCTCTTCTTCCTCGTCTGCGTCATCGTCGCGGCTGTGGTCGGGGCGCTGACGGCCAACCCGCGCATCCTGATCGTCCAGGGCGTCCCGGCCATCGCCGCCCTCGCGGTCACGCTGCTGGCCTGAGGTCGCCTGCCGTGCGCGAGGCGGCCACGATCAGTAGCTGATCGTGATGACCACGGTATCGCTGTAAGTCCCGACGCCGGCATTCTGGCCGGCCGGGATGCGGCCGAAGATGGGCACCTCGACCGGCGTGCCCGAGCTCGGGTGGTAGGGTCCGAAGTGGCTCGTGCCGCCCGTGCCGTCGCCCCACACCGTCGACCGCGACGCGTCCAGGTACAGTTGATACGCGAGCGTCCATGCCCCGGCCTGCATGGTGCGCGTGGACCAGCTCGGGCTCGAGCCGCGGCCGAGGTCCAGGATCACCTGGTCGAAGGGCTCGACCGACTGGCACGCAAACGTGACGCCTCCGAGCGCATCGACCACGTAGCGCAAGAGACCATCGTAGGCGCCGAACACGACCGGGTTCAGCGACTCGATGGCGCAGCTCATGGCGTGCGCGCTGCCGCCGCTCACCACGGCGGAGGCCACCATGAAGGCGCCGAGCCACCGCCTCATGGCGTCACCGCGGTCGGCGCCTGGCAGAGGACGCGACCGATCGTGACGATGGGTGCGGCGTCGCTCGGCACGATGAGGACGACGACGCAGCGTCCGCCCGCGTACTCGACCTCGCCGCGATGCAGTCCGGCGCCGAGTCCGGCCAGCTCGAACTCGCCCTCCGCCCCGACGGGCGAGCTCGCCGCCCCCGCGACCTGAGTCGAGCCCGCGTCGATGATGGTGAGGGTGCCGAAGGCCGGCGCGCTGCCGTCCGACTCGAGCACCAGCACGCCGCGCACGTAGCGCGCACGCACGAGCTGGAAGGTCACCCGGGCGCCGCCGCGATAGGGCGGTGCCACGACGCGCTCGGACGCTTCGAGCTCGAGGCCGAGCGCCAGCTCGCGGGTCGCGAGCGACAGGCGGTTGCCGTAGTAGGGCATGAGGTCGGGCACCAGGGTCTCGCCGCTCGACGACTCGCCGATGGACCGGTTCTCGCGCAGGACGCGCACCTTCACCCCGCTCGGCACCTCGACCACCGCCCACGAGCCCTGGATCGGACGCGAGATGTGGACGCGCGTCCGCTCGACCCAGCTCAAGGCACCGGCCGCCTCGACCGAGCCCGTCAGCCCGCGCGCCCCGCCATAGCCGAGGTGCAGGTTGGCGCGGCCGAAGTCGCTCTGGAGCCGACTCTGCGCGTTCAAGCGCAGGCCGTGACCCCAGGTCGCCGAGCTGTTGAACGCCACGCCGTTCTCGCCGTGCATGGGGACGTTGGCCACGACACTGCCGCGCGCGCCGTCGTCGTCGATGGCACCGCTCGCGCCGACCGACACGCCCGAAGTCGGGGCAAAGGCGAGGACCGCCTGGGCACTCCACCCTTCGGAGTCGCCGAGGCTCGGATCGATGGGGCGACGGCCGAGGGTTCCGCGGGTCGCGCCCTCGAGTCGGAGCTCGACGCTCGACGCGATCTGAAACGCGCTGCTGACGCGCACATCGAAGCGCCCGACGGCATCGCGCGGCAGGTCGGCCCGCCCCTCGAGCGCCACGCGGAAGGGGCCGCGGGACCACGCGGTCGACGCCCCGACCGAGAGCAGGGACCGCTCGTCGGCCGCGCCGAGGTCGAGCGTCACGTAGCGATCGCTGCGCGCGATCCCATAGACCGAGGCGTTGGCCTCGCGACCGATGATTTCATAGCCGACATAGCCAGCGATCCCACTCGTGCCCCCACTCGTGCCACCGACGGTCGAGGTGCCGACCCCGAGCTGGAGGACACCGAGCGGCAGACTGATGGTCGCGCTCGCGCCGCCACTGGCCATCGCGCGCAGCGGCGCCGACTCGGCGCGCAGGCCGACCGTGACGTCGCGGGTCATGCCGCGGCGATAGCGCGCGAGTGCGACGGGCTCCCCATAGGCGAAGCTCGAGCTCGCGAAGCGCTCACGGCGGAGGCCCAAGCTGAAGGCATAGTCGTCGACGCCGGGAGCCAGGACCCCGCGTCCGATTTGATAGGGGCGCGCGAAGCGCTGCTCGTTGCCGAGGGCGTCGCGCAGGACGAAGGTCGCGACCCCCGAGCCCCGCGGGACGGGCAGGTCTTCGATGCGGAAGTTGCCCGGCGCGACCTCGACCCGGCGCGTCAGGACGCCATCGACATACACGTCGAGGCGGCTCGGGGTCGTGGCCGCACCTTCGAAGTCGAGGCCCGGCGCGCGCGTGGTGTAGGGCGCGAGGTCGAAGCTCTTCTCGACGGTGAGGCCGGCCAGCGGCAGGTTGGCCCCGAGCTCGCCGGTGGACTGATAGGTGTCGCCCAGGGTCCAGCGCTCGACGCGTGCGGTGTCGTCGAGGATGAGGCGCGAGAGGCCGCGCTTGAACGGCGTCTCGGTGCCGACATCGAAGGTCGAGTGGATGAGTACCGGTCCGATGCGCAGCGCCGGCTCGCCGAAGAAGCTCGCGACTCTGTCGAAGTCCATGCGTGCCCCCCAGTTGAAGAGCGCGCTGAGATCCTGGGAGTCGACGATGCCGACCGGGCGGCCCGGGGCAAAGCGCAGGAGGTGCGCGTCGAAGAGCTCGGGGCGCGCTTCGATCCGCAGCGCGACCGCGGCCTCGTCGACGACGAAGTCGAGGTGCCCGCGCAGGCACGCGAGCGAGAGCTGTGGCGGCATGCCCGGGAGATCTTGCGCGGGTCGGCACGTCTCGCCCGGCCCCCGCGGCAGCGCCGTCGGCAGGTTGGCGACGAGCCCGAGCTCGCGCGCAAGAGAGACCTCGATGAGGGCGTCGTCTCCATCGAGGGTCACGACCGCATCGCGCGTCTTCTCTCCGTTCAGGAAGACCATCAGGAAGACACGCCGCACGCCGACGATGAGGGTCGGGACCTCGGTGGCCGGGCCCGCATCCGACACGCCGAGCGACCGCGCCTCACGAGGACGCTCCAGCTGCACCAGCGCACGCCTTGCGACGGTGCGATCGGCGCCGCGCTCGTGCCCTGCCCCGGTGGACACGCACCCGAGCGGCAGCAGCGCGAGCGCGCCGACTGCGACCTTCAACGACCACATGACGGGTCGTCCACGACGACGTCCGACGCGAGGGCGGCGCTCCCTTCGACCGGGACCGTGACGCGCACGCGATGGAGGCAGCCCATCCCCTTGGGGAGGGCCATGCGATACTCACGGCGCCCGCCAGCGAGGACGTACCACCCCTGCAGCTTGGTCGCGAACGTGTCGCCGCGCCCGGGCTCGAGGGTCACGAGGAGCTCCCCGATGCGGACGTGTCGCAGCCCGGCGTTGACGATAGCGAGGACGAGCGTGCGCCCCTCGAGGCGCGGGGCCTCCATGCCGGGTTTCGAGCGCGCGGTGCGCGGGGCCGAGAAGACGGGGATCGAGAGGCGCGTGCGGATGGCGATCCCCTGGCCCGCGTCGACCTCGCTCACCTGCGACGGCAGCTCTTCGATGAGGATGCGATAGCTCGCCTCGCGCTCGCCCGGGGCCTCGAGGGTCCCGACCCGAATCGTGCGGCGCTCGCCCGGGGCCAGCGTCAGCAGCGACGGGAAGACCACGAGAGCCGAGGTCGGCTCGAGCTGGAGCTCGCCGACCGCGGGCTCTTTCCAGAGGTGGGTCGTGATCTGGAGGCGCACGGGCTTGGCACCCCGATTCACGAGGTTGATGACCTCGCTGCGCAGG
>JAEUKJ010000757.1 GCA_016792665.1 Deltaproteobacteria bacterium
GACCGGAGCGGACTGCGGAGCGTGGCCTCGTCGATGGTTTCGACCTCGACTGGCGCGGCGCGTCCTCAGCATGGCGCCTCGGCGGCGATGAGGCGCACGGACTGGAGCTTCGTCGATACCGGTTCGCGGGCTTCGACGACGCATGCGGATCTGGGTAAGCTCGCTTCGGCGATCGTGGGCAGCGCGGACACGTCGGTGCGTGCCCCGATGCCGCTCGTTGCGCCTGCGGCGAAGGCCGTGGCGCAAACCGCGCTTCGAGACTCGAAGACCTCGAGTGCGGCGGCCAGCCCGAACCAGGGCGGGAAGCCCGCGGCCCCTGCGCGTGGGCCGGTCGATGCTAAGATGAGTGAGAAAGCCGTGGAGATGCTGGCCATCGAGATGGCCAACCGAGTGGCTCGCCTGATGGGTCTGATGAAGGAGAGGATCGGCGTATGGTCATGAGCAAAATCGGCAAGTCCGTGGCGAAGAAGATCACCACGGCCTTTGACAATCTCGAGAGCAGCATGTTCGGCGGCAAGCTTGAGAAAGCCAAGCTCGTCGTCTACAAAGATCCGGAGATCAAGAGCAAGATCAAGGAGATCGAGTTCTTCATCAACCCGCACACCGTGCAGGTCACCAAGGAAGTCCAGGTCAAGGATGACCCGGCCAGCCAGGGCACTCCCGAGAAGAAGTTCGGGCAGACCCACCCGGTGTGCCTGAAGCTCGGTGAGATCTGGTTCGACACCTACGACACGCGTGAGAGCGTGCGGAAGAAGTACATCAACGACATCGAGTCGTTGCTCGACTACCTCCCCAACACGCATCATCTGCCCACGGTCGTCTTCGCGTGGGGGCAGTGGCACGGCACCGGCAAGATCCCGGCGAACTACAAGTTCTACGTGACCAAGGTCACTGTGGACTACACGCTGTTTCTTCCGGATGCGACCCCGGTTCGCGCCAAGGTCGATCTCAGCCTCGAGCAGATCATGCTGCGCAAGGAAGAGAACGCGCAGCGGCCGAAGGAGTCGCCCGACCACGCGAAGCTCTACACGGTCAAGAAGGGCGACACCCTGCAGGGCATCGCGACGGCCGAGTACGATGATCCGCGCGAGTGGCGTCGTATTGCGAAGACGAACAACATCGACGATCCGTTGGAGCTCCGTCCTGGGATGAAGCTCCTCGTTCCGCCGATCCTGAAGTGAACGGGCTCGACTCGGTGTCGAGCTAGTCAACTCGGGTGCAGGCCTCGGCTGGGGCTGAGGTCGACTAGATCCAGAGAATTTGCAGCGCGCGAAGCGTGCGAGCGCAGCGTCGCCTGATTCGTCGCAGGGGCCGGAGGAAGAGGCATGGCAAACCCGCATGAGCTGACCATCGAAATCAAGTTCGACGGTTCGACCTCGATCACGGGGGACAAGGGCAAGGTCGAGACGAAGAACGGGAGCTACATCCAGCGGTTCCACGTGGACCAGCGCCTCGACAGCCCGGACTTCTTCTCGATTCAGCTTCAGATGGCTGAGTTCAAGGACATCATCCTGCTGGACAAGGTGAAGCCCGGGGCGAAGATCGAGGTGCACGTCGGCTACGGGACCGAGGCCACCATCTTCAAGGGCGAGGTGAGCTACATCGAGCCCCACTTCACCGCGGGTGAGATGTTCGTGACCGTCTCCGGCTACGACTACAGCCATCGGCTGACCCGTGGCACGAGCTCGCGCACCTTCGGCGATGGTCACAAGCAGGACCAGAACCCGGGGACCATCGTTGGCTCGATCGTGAGCGAGTCGAAGGCCCTCAAGGGTGGTAGCAGCGACGGTCTCTCCGCGGCGACCAAGGCGGCCGATTCGAAGGTCGAGTACATCGCGCAGGTGGCGACCAACGACTACCAGTTCATCCAGAGCGTGGTCGGCAACTACGGGCGCGGGTGGGACTCGAAGTCGCACTCGGACGGCAAGAACATCTCGCTCAAGCCGCTCGAGAAGGGGTCCAAGGTCCTCAAGATCTGCCGCGACAAGTTCAACCCTGCGAGCGAGGCGCAGGCCTTGTCGGCCGACTTCCGCCTCTCGACGGTGCGCCAGGTTGCGCGCGTCGAGGTTCGCGGCTGGGACGGCATCCTGAAGAAGCCACTCCTTGGAAAGGCCGAGACGGTCAGCATGGTGATCGGCGGGTCCGAGGGCTTCAAGCAGGCGGGCAAAGCACACTATGGTTCGCCGTCCTCGGGCCGGGTGCTGTCGATCGTCGACGTGCCGGTGGCGAGCGCGGGAGAGGCGAAGGAGATCGCGCAGTCGATCATGGACAAGCTCTCGATGGACTGGATGACGGCCGATGTGGTCATCGAGGGCCGTCCGGATCTGCACGCAGGTGTGGTCGTGGAGCTCGCCGAGTTCGGCACGCGGTACAGCGGCGAGTACCTGGTCGAGGGTTGCCAGCACGTCTACATCGCGGGCTCGGGGCAGTCGTATCGGACCTACCTCAAGCTCGCGCGCAACGGTTCTCCCGAGCCTTGATGCAACGGCTCGCCTTCGCCTTTATGGCGAGGAGCAGGGTCACCTGAAGTCGAGAGGGCGCCCAGCGGGGCGCCTTTCTCGTTTCTGGTTCGGACGTATCGCGTGGGATCCCGCCGACGTCTCTCGAGACGTTGCGCGCTCGCGCGGTCGAACGATGGCGGGCGGCGCAGGCCTGACGCAACCCGTCGGTCGCTCCGTCGGCGCTGAGCACAAGCGACGGATCGGCGCCCGGCGAGTTGGGTCGCTGGGCGGCTTCTACAGCACGGTGCGACGATGCGGCTCGAGCGGAGCCGGACTTCGAGGCGTGCGAGCACGTGTCGATCTGGTGCTCGGGATGCCGCCAGTGCGCCCTGATCGGTACCCGCGATCGTGAGCTCGAGCGGGTCGGCCGATGGCGGGCTCTGGTTCGCTGATCGTTGTCCGTCTGCGTCTGTACGGCCGCGAGAGGCGAGCGCAGGAGTCGGCGCGAGGTCCCATGAGTCATCGGCCAGGTCGGCAGCCTCGACCCTGGCTTCACCGGACGGGCACGCCTGCGCCGGTCGGGAGTCCGGGCGACGCGTGCGAAGCCCCCCAGGGACTCGGGTGGTTCGGGGGGCGCTCTCCCGCGCGCGAGCGCGCTTCGAGGTCCTGACCAATGCTATCGGCCTGGCGGAGCCGGCCGACCCAACAGCCTGATCATGCGTGGGCGAAGGACAGGTTGCCGGTCCGAGCAAGCGGAGTGGAACGGCCCGCGGGGAACGATCTCACGGCTGTCTATTCGGCGAGTGTCAGCGCTCCCGAGGGGATGTGTGGGGAGTGAAAAGTGCCTAAAAATCAATAGATTGAATGGCCTGTCGCAAGGCCGGACTGTCGACCCGGGGTCGGTTGACAAGGGGGCGAGCTTCCATATGATGCCCCTCGGCCGCACGAACTGGGGATAGCCCGGAGGGTGGAATGCACGATTCCGAGTCCGATCAGTATGCCCTCCTCCAAGAGGTGCTCGACGAGATCCTCGCCGGGCGCACGGAGGGGCACAGCTGTCCGTTTTGCGGGGGCGGACCGCTGAAGGTCCCGCAGCTCGACGAAGGCAGTGTCAGGATCGAGTGCCCGAGCTGCCGCAAATTCTTCGAAGGCAAGTTCCGCTGAGGTCGCGATGAAGAACTTCCTCGGGCGAGGATTCGCCTTCCCACTCCGCGTCGATGGACGCGGTCACGTCGAGATGGTCTCTGGGGAACAGAGCATCTCTGATTCCGTGCGCCTCATCCTCGGAACGGCCATCGGTGAGCGCATCATGCGACCGGACTTCGGCTGCATGATCCACGATCTGGTCTTCCATCCGGTGAGCGCCAACACGTGTGCGATGATCACGATGTATGCGCAGCAGTCCCTCATCAAGTGGGAGCCGCGCATCGAGGAAGTGACGGTCAACTCCGTGCCGGATCCGAGCACTGAGAACGCCATCCTCATCCACATCCAGTACCGCGTTCGCTCGACGAACAACCTCAACAACCTCGTCTACCCGTTCTATCTGCGTAGGGAACAGGATCTATGATTCCGATTCCAAATCTCGACGATCGTAAGTTCGAAGACATCGTCGACGAGGCTGTGCGTCTCATTCCGCAGTACTGCCCGGAATGGACGAACTTCAATACCTCCGACCCGGGCATCACGCTCGTAGAGCTCTTCGCGTGGATGACCGAGATGGTCATCTACCGGCTCAACCGTGTGCCGGAGAACAACTACCTCGCGTTCCTCAACATGATGGGGATTCGCCTCCAGCCGCCGCAGCCGTCCCGGACCATCGTGCGCTTCGCGATCTCCGACAAGACGGACATGGTGCAGATCCCGGCTGGGACGCGTGTCGCGACCTCGCCCGAGGGGGACACGCCCGCGCTCACGTTCGAGACCGAGCGCGACTTGGTCGCGTTGTCGAATCGTCTCGTTCGCTGCATGAGCCAGCACGCCAAGACCTTCTCGGACAACTCGCCGTGCATCGACGGCGAGGGTGGGGCGTTCGAGATCTTCGGTGGCGCGCGTTCGATCGAGCGCTACCTCTATCTCGGCGACGAGCGCTTCTCGACCTTCAACGAGACGTCGATCCTCATCGCAAGGTTCGAGGCCCAGTCGAGCGGTGACCGGCAGTTCCACGAGCTCCTCGAGTGGGAGTACTGGGACGGCAATCGATGGCGTGAGCTGGCCCGTCCGTCGATGGACCTCGACCGCAACACCTGTGCCTTCTCGGGCCCGCAGACCTTCGAGATGACGAAGGTCAACGACATCGAGACGTTCTGGGTTCGTGGCCGCCTCTTCGAGGTGCCGCACGCCGAGGAGGAGACAGTGATCGACACGATCGCGGCCCGTATCGAGGTCCTCGGCGAGGGGATTCGACCCGAGCTGGCGTACTCGAACCCCGAGGGCGACACGTTCGTCCTGATCGACATCGACAAGAACTTCGCGCCGTTCGGCAAAGAGCCGCGCATCGACTCGATGTTCTACTTCGCGTCGAAGGACGCCTTCGTTCAGCCGAACACGAAGATCCGGATGGACATCACGCTGTCGGATCAGGCGATTGCCGACCCGGCGCGACCTTCTCCGGACCTGCTCCTCCGCTGGGAGTACCACACGGGCAAGCGCTGGAAGGTGCTGGCGCGCGTCAAGGCGTCCGAAGGGGTCGTCGAGTCCGAAGGCCAGTTCAGTGACGGCACCAAGTGCTTCACGTCGTCGGGTTCGATCACGTTCTCGCGTCCGAAGGACATGGGCGAGTGCGAGGTCAACGGACAGGCGAGCATCTGGATCCGCTGCCGTATCGAGCTCGGTGGCTTCGGCCAGCCGGGCACGTACGTCCTCGAGGACGACACGTGGGTCTGGAAGGAGGAGAATCCCCTCCGACCGCCGTGGTGGAAGGACATCACCTTCAAGTTCCAGGAGGAGCCGCACCCGGTCAAGAACGTGCTGGTCTACAACGACTTCATCTACACCGATCACTCGAAGATCGCCGCGACGGAGTACAAGCCGTTCCAGGTCTTCCAGCCGATCGCAGAGGAGTCCCCCACGCTCTACCTCGGGTGGGAGCAGCCCTTCCCGAACGAGACCTGCGCGGTCTACTTCAACGTGCTCGAGTTCGAGGGCAAGGGCGGCCGTGCGGCGCTGCGCGCCTTCGACGATCGCACCGAGGCGTACATCGAGCAGCGCGTGGTGTGGGAGTACTGGAACGGCAAGATGTGGGCGCCGCTCGCGCCACGCGACATGACGAGCAACTTCACCCAGGCGGGCTTCATCGAGTTCATCGGGCCGCCCGACCTGCGAAGCTCCCGTCGTTTCGGCGAGAGCCTGCACTGGATGCGGGCGCGACTCGAAATGGGTGGGTACGACGAGCCGCCGCGCTGCAATCGCATCATGCTGAACGCGGTCCACGCGCTCAACGTGACGACCTACGGCGACACCCTGCTCGGGTCGTCGGCGGGGACGCCGAACCAGATCTTCCAGTTCCCGCGCGGGCCCGTGCTCGACGGCGAGCAGCTCATCGTGCGTGAGGCGGACATGCCGACGCCTGATGAGCTCGAGGAGCTCCGCATCCTCTGGGGGACCGAGAACGTTGCCGAGCCAGACCCGGACTACGGCGGCTTCTGGGTGCGGTGGCAGGGGGTCGACAGCCTGTACGACCGCGGGCCGCGCGACCGCTGCTACATCAAAGACATCGTCACCGGCGACATCAAGTTCGGCGACGGCATCCGCGGGATGATCCCGCCCAAGGGCGACAAGAACCTGCGGGCTCGGGTCTACCAGGTCGGTGGTGGCGCGTTCGGTAACGTCGCGACCGGCGCCATCAACCAGCTCGTCAAGACGCTGGCCTTCGTGACCGAGGTCGCCAACCCGTATCCGGCCCAGGGCGGATGCGACATGGAGACGGTCGAGGACGCGAAGTTGCGGGCGCCCCACATGCTGAAGGCGCGGAACCGTGCGGTCACGGTGGACGACTTCGAGTGGCTCGCGAAGGAGGCTTCGAACTCGGTGGCGCGCGTGAAGGCGTTGCCGTCGACGTCCCGCGAGGGCGAGGTCACCGTGATCGTGGTGCCGCGGGCGAGCGCTCGCGACGACCTCACGGAGAAGCCGGTCCCGACCGTCGAGCTCTTGAAGCGGGTGAGGGCTTACCTCAACCAGCGGCGGCTCGTGTCGACGGTCGTCAACGTCGTGCGTCCGAGCTACGTCGAGTGCTCGCTGCGTATCGAGATCGTGTGCTCGCAGAGCGGCGCGTCGGACAAGATCAAGAAGAACATCGACCGCGAAGTGCGGCGCTTCCTCCACTCGCTCAAGGGCTGGCGTAGTGGCAAGGGGTGGCCGTTTGGCCGCTCGCTCCTCAAGGTCGATCTGTACCAGGTCGTCGAGTCGGTGGACGGGGTGGACCTCGTTGACAAGATCCGGATCTTCGACGAGGACAAGGGCGGCATCGAGGTCGAGCAGCTGCGCGTCGAAGAGGACCAGCTCATTCACCTCGTCAATGTGACGGTGGTCGAGAAGGCGCATGACCGCATCGTCTGAAACGCGAGGCCGCGGGCTCATCAAGCGCATTCCGATCCCGGATGTGCTCGGCCTGCACGTCGACAACGCCAAGATCGTCCTGCAGAACGCAGGCTTCGAGCGTTTTCGCGTGCACTACGTCGAGGACTACGCGGAGGAGTTCGCGGTCGTGGAGCAGTTCCCTCGTTCGGGGCTGCTCGTCCCGAAGGAGAGCGAGGTCCAGCTCCAAATCTCCCGGCAGAGTCTGGTCGGCTTCCTCCCGCAAGCCTTCCAGCAGCCGGAGATGGACGGAGGCGGCAACTTCCTCCGCGGCTTCCTGAACATCATCCATCACATCTACGACTCGGTGAACACGCGGCTCCAGCGTGTCCACGAGGTCTTCGACCCTCGCACGACGGACCCCGAGTTCCTGCCGTGGCTCGCGGGATGGCTTGCCATCACGCTGAACCCCGACTGGAACACGCTCCAGCGGCGTAAGATGCTGATGGCCGCGACGCAGCTCTTCCCCGACCGGGGTACGGCCAAGGCGATTCGCGAGTTCGTCCGCATCTACGTCGGGGCCAAGGTCGAGATCCGCGAGAACGACTGGCCGTTCGAGGGCTTCCGGATCGGAGTCCACTCGACCGTCGGCGAGGACACAGTCATCCTGCCGCCGATGAACCTCGCGCACTGCTTCGTCGTGCAGCTCGACAAGCCGGTGTCGCAGGTCCCGGACGACGAAATCATCAAGATCCATCAGATCATCCAGAATCAGAAGCCTGCGCACACCAGCTACTTCCTCGCGTTCTCCGATGAGGTCGAGTCGGGTGAGATGGGGGCGTTCATGGCAATTGGGCTCGCCCCGACCGAGGTGGTCGAGGGAGTGGCCCCACCGGTCATCGGGGTCGGCATCGGCATCGGGTTCGACGGCACGGTCTACGAGGGCGAGGGGCAGACCGGCCTCATCGCGACGGTGGAACCGGCCAAGCCGGAGTCGGCGGCGGGAGGCGCGTCGCCCGACGAGCCCCAGAAGAAGAAGCCGATGCTGCGCGTGGGAACGGACAAGGGTGACGGCGAAGACGGCGGCGGGAAAGCGTAAGGGAGCGAGATAATGGCGGACTTCAAGGGCTATAAGCGCATCAACTTCTTCACCGGCTTCCAGACGACGGCCGACGACTGGAACGACCTCGTCAAGTACGGCGTGGAGAAGCACAAGCTGCACAACCGTCTGCTCCATGGGCCGGGCGTCGTGCCGAACGTGCTGGGCGGACTCAAGGTCTCGGCGCGTGGCCGCGCGGACCTCTCGGTGGAGATCTCGCCGGGCTACGCCATCGATGGCGAGGGCAACGAGATCTACGTGCCCGAGCCGACCATCAAGACCATCGATCCGGGCGACTTCAAGCTGCCCCAGACGGTCTACATCGTCGTGAAGTACATCGAGGAGCTCACCGACTTCGTGAGCTACAAGGCGAACCTCGAGTACAAGGGCCATCGGCGTATCGCCGAGGGGTTCAAGGTCGAGGCGATCATCACCGAGCCCGACGTTCGGCGTGAGATCGAGATGGCGCGCGTCTACCTCACGAAGGACGTGAAGCGCATCGTCGACGCCAAGGACCCGCTGAACCCGAAGGAGAACGAGCTCAGCCTGAACTTCGTCCCCGTCGCGGGAGTCGTCGGGTCGCACATCGACAAGTCGAAGCTGAACGAGCTCGCGAGCATCCTGAGCCAGTCCAAGGCCGTCTACTCGCACATGTACGGCAAGATGCGCATCCTGTCGGCCGGCTCGGTCGAGCAGTCGATGAACGCGATGGACATGCTGCTCCGCTGCAACATCGTCGACGAGCGCAACCTCTACGACCTCTTCTCGACCGTCTTCACGGCCCAGGAGGAGCTCGTCGCGGACGTCGAGGCGAACTATCCGCAGTACGCGACCAAGAAGGAGTTCGCGAGCTTCAAGAAGCACGTCGAGCTCCTCCAGGGCATGTACAAGGAGAAGAGCTTCAACACGGAGACGATGGTCAACGTGCTCGGCTACCAGAAGAAGTCGACCGAGAACCTCCAGACCATCTTCGGCGGCAAGGTCGTCAAGAAGGTCGAGGCGACCGCGAAGACCTCCGACGAGGCCATCATCGCGAAGCTCAAGGAGAAGTCGGACGAGTTCGCCGACATGGTCGAGGTCGACGGCGGCAAGCTGAAGCGCATCGACATGATCGACATCCTCGAGAAGGACTCGGAGCAGCAGCACAAGTTCCGCATCGTCGATGCCAAGGACAAGTACCGCACGCGCCAGAAGCTCAAGTACCCCGACGGTGTCATCGTCGAGGACGTGGGTATTGCCTACGAGGGCGGGTACGCGGAGTGGGAGATCTCGAACGTCACCCCCAACAAGGACATCTACATGTTCATGCGCATGGACTACGTCCATGGCGGTTGGGAGGCCGAGATCAACGTCAACGGCAAGCGGACTGGCAACATGGTCTGCGAGGGTGAGGACCGGAAGTTCCGCTGGCGCAACTGGCCGTTCAAGATCGCGGCCGAGTACGTGACGGACACGTTCTTGACGATTCGCCAGACGCCGAACTCGGCTGATCGCGACGTCAACATCTTCAAGTTGTGGTTCTACCAGCCGGCGTGATGCGGAGCTGGTGAGGGGATCGAGGGCTGGCCCTGAGCATGGGGTCGGCCCTTTTCCTTTTGGGGTCGCGCCAGGGCCGGTTGGAGCGTCGACGGGCGAGCGAACGATGCCGACGGTGAGAGCCGGTGCGAGCGGGTCGGCGAGCGCGTGGAGTTGGCAGGGACTCGGAAACGTCGTAGGGTGTGGGTGTCGGTCTTTTCTCGGGGACCGCTTGCATCCCACGCAGTTCGGGCGTCTACTCGAAGAGGGTCAGGGTCTCGTTCTGAGGCCTAGCGGGGTCGGTGATGGTTTGGGACTTTCTCAAGAATCTCGGGCGCCAGAAATTGAACGCCGTCGAAGCCGGGCTCAAGGCCAAGGCAACCGGTGCTCAGGCCAAAGCTCAGATGAAGGTCGCCGGCAAGATCAATCAGGGGATCAAGGGCGCCCAAGACAAGGCCGTGGGAGCGGTCAAGGTCAAGGCGCAGAAGCCCGAGCAGAAAGACGAAAAGCCGCAGCAGAAGGATGACAAGATGGGGCTATTCGGGAAGAAGAAGACGGAGTCGGCGCCGGCGATGCCTGCCGTGCAGGAGTCCGAGGCGAGCTTTGGCGACAAGACGCAGTTCATCCAGGTCGTCGAGGAGAACGAGTTCAAGCCCGTGGTCGGCTGGCTCGTCGCGCTGAACGGCGCGCTGAAGGGGCACGACTTCCGAATCCGGGACGGCAAGAACGTGATCGGCACGGCCGCCGACACCGACATCGTGCTCACCGACCAGTACATGTCGGCGCGACACGCGGTCATTCGTCACGAGGAAGGGATGTTCGTCATCGTCGACCTCGACTCGACCAACGGCACCTACGTCAACGACCAGCGATGCTCGAAAGAGGAGCTGATCGACAACGACCGCGTGCGGCTCGGACGCACTGAGCTCAAGTTCAAGTCGCTCTACTGAGCGGCATCCTCGCGATGTCCTCGGCCTCTTGAATGGGGTGTGGCATCGAGGCAGGCGCGGTTGCAGTTTCGGGGCGCCTGAGCATAATCGAGAGGTCGGTCGCGGAGACGTCATTCGCCGCGACGGCCGATGCCGGCGCCCATCGGGGTGGTGGCGGGTGACGGCCGCGAGGGTGCGGCCTCTTCAGGTAACAGGAGCGGTCGACTCGGTCGTCCGCGCATTGGGGGTCGAAGATGGCCGTGATGCGGCGCAGGAAATGGGCGGGGATCGCTGGGCTCTTGGTGGCGGCTCTGATGGGCGCAGCGGGGCCTAAGTCCGCGCGGGCCGACATCGTGATCGACAACCTCCTGACGGAGGACTACGCGAACGACAAGAGCAAGGACAAGGGCAAGATCGTCCTCTTCGTCGACGTGTTCGATGGTCAGGGCAAGTTCGTGACCGGCCTCGAGAAGGACCCCAGCATCTTCAAGGTCTTCATCGACGAGAAGGAGGTCGAGGGCACCATCGAGGTCCAGACCTTCAAGGACGCGAACCAGCGCTTCGCAGTCGCGATCCTGGCGGGTGCCCACTACTCGTACTCCGAGTACGACCCGGCGTCCGGGATGCCCAACATCCTCGAGGCCGAGAAGACGGGCTTCGAGAACTTCGTCAAGAAGCTCTCGACGTCGAACATGATCGGGGTCTGGTTCCACACTGATGACGCGTTGAACCGCGTGTTCTCGTGGAGCAACAAGCCCGACGCGGCGGGCGATGCCATCCGCGACCTCATCAAGAAGGGCGAGAAGAAGCAGGGCGTAGCGCCCAAGCTGTACGCGTGGATCAAGACGATCCTCGATGACATCGCCAACAACGAGGCGTCGCTGCCCCCGCGTCGCGTCCTGCTGGTGATGTCGGATGGCAAGGACCAGAACGTCGACAAACCGGCGCAGCTCGAAAAGTCGCTGAAGGCGATCGAGGACGCTGCCACCACGACCCGCACGAAGATCTACCCCATCGGGTTCACCATCGACGTGCCCGAGCCGCTCGTGCACCTCGGGACCATCGCGTCGCAGTCCAAGGGCGCGTACCGCCGCATTCCGGAGGACAAGGCCGGGGACATCGCGGCCGAGATCGAAGGGATCGCCAACGAGCTCCAGAATCAGTACGTCGTGACGCTGACGCCGAAGGACTATCGCGGGTCAGAAGCTCCGGTGACGGTGCGCCTCGAGGTGACCCCGCCGGGACTCACGGCGATGAAGGACCAGAAGGAGCAGATCAAGATCCCCAAGCTCTCGACCGACCACTGGAACGTCTGGATCAAGTGGGTGGTGATTGGTCTCGGGTCGCTGCTCGGTGTCGGCCTCATCTTCATGCTCATCCGCGCCATCGCGCGCGGTCGCAAGAACCGCCCGGTGGCGGTCGCCGAGGAGGACGCGTTCGCGGGTCCGTACAAGGGCAAGCTCACGTGCACGATGGGGCCCTACGCGGGCAAGGAGTTCTTCCTCACCGAGGACCTCACGACCATCGGCTCGATCAGCGGCAACACGATCATCCTGGCCGAGGGCGGCGTCTCGAAGCGCCATGCCGGTATCAAGATCGAGGAGATGCGGTTCGAGCTGGCTGACTTCGGCTCGACGAACGGGACCTTCGTCAATGGTGCGAAGATCACCAAGCAGTTCCTCCGCGATGGCGATGAGGTCCGCATGGGCGAGGTTCGCCTGAAGTTCTCGCTGAAGTAGTCGGATGCGGGGCGACCCGCGCGGAAGAAGAGGCCAGGGCCGTTCGCGGTGCCTGGCCTTTCTTTTTGGTGTGCGGGCCTCGGCTCTTTGAGCGACCGGGCTGGGGACCGCGTGATTCGGGTGCTGCGCGGTCTGCGTGTGCGGGCGCGGGTTCGCGGGAGTGGGCGCGAGGTGCGGCTTGCGTGTGCGGCGCGGGGGAGCTCAGTCCGACTCGGTCAGCCCACGTGCCTCGGCGAGCTCGGCCTCGAGCGTCGCAACACGCTTCTCGAGGTCGGCGATGCGCTTGGGGAAGTCGAGCTGAGAGAAGGCGTGCTGAATCTCGACCCAGCGCTCCTCGAGCGCGTCTTTGAAGACCTCGGCAGGCTGCTTCGCGCGCGAGGGCTCGACCGGAGGCTCGGGAAGGGGGACCGATTTCTCGTCCACCTTCTCGTCGCGGCGCCCGAGGACGCGACGCATATTCTTCTCGGCTTCCTCGCGGAGGTTGGCGACAGGCTGTCGGATCTTCCGCTGGATGAAGTCGCCGCCGGACTGGAAGAAGTTCCGGATGGTGTCGATCGGCAGGGGGCGCTTCACGCGCCGTTCCTCGTCCAGGAGGATCTGGGTGAGGGTCGCGGAGGTGAGGTCCTCCTGCGTGCGGTTGTCGATGATGCGGACCTCTTCGCCTCGCCGCACGAGCCCCGCGATCTCGTCGTGCGTGATGTAGCAGCTCTCCGACATGTCGTAGAGCTTGCGATTGGCGTAGCGCTTGATGACGCGCGGCTCGCGGGTCTCGCTCATCTCAAGGTCTCCGGCTGTCAGGGTGTCGTTGGCTCGACGGCGAGCGGCGCCGTGGGCACTGAGCGTCCGTGCAGACGCCGTAGATGACCATCTTGTGATCGGTCACGCGAAAGCGATGAGCGGCTGCGATCTCCTCCTGGAGGCGCTCGATCTCGTCGTTGCGGAACTCGACGATGTGGCTGCAGTCGACGCACACGAGGTGGTCGTGGTGCTCGTCGGCGTCGGCTGCTTCGTATCGGGTGGTGCCGTCTCCGAAGCGGCTCGGCTCTGCGAGGCCGCTCTCGACCAGGAGCTTCAGCGTCCGATAGACGGTGGCCTGCCCGATGTGCGGATGCTGAGCGCGAATCGAGGTGTAGAGCTCGTCGATGTTCGGGTGGCCGCTGTGCGTGAAGAAGGCCTCGGCAATGGCCCGGCGCTGTCGCGTGACGCGAAGCCCGGTCCGCGCGAGGTACTCGGCGAGCTTCGCTTCCCACGGGGGCGAGGAATCATTGGACATCGTTCCCACGTCTTGAGCCGTACCATGAAACCCCAGACAGGGTGTATAGCGGAAGCGATGAACCTGCGGCGTAGACAGGGCTGGGCATTGGGAGGGGCGATCGCGTTGATGGCAGGTTGCGGAAGCGCCGCGCCGACGACGCCCACCGAGGTGACGCGGGCGCAGATTCGCGCACTCGCTGCGGGGGAAGAGGCCGAGGCGGCACGCTGGCTTGCGCCGGAGGCATTGGCGCGTGCTCCGCAGTGGCCGGGGACGGAGGCATTGCCGAGTGCCGAGAGTGTACACGAGGCGGAGCGCATCGCGCGTTGGACCGGCGGCCGGGATCTCGAGCTGGTTCGGGGTGCCGACGGGTGGATGCTTCGCAGAGGGGTGCTCTCGTTGTTCCGTGCGGACACCGCGGAGGCGGCTGCGGCTGCGTTCGGACGGGCCATCGATGCTGGCGATGCGAGCCTCGTCCACGAGCTCTTGCCGGCCGAGACCAAGCGGCGAGTGGGCGTCTCGGAGCTGGCGCGGGTCATGGACGGTCGGCGGGATGCGTGGAAAGCTCTCGGGCAGTCGCTCGCCAATGGGGCGGTCGCGTGGAGTGCGCGTGAGCCGACCCGGGCCGAGGCGACGGTGACCCTTCGGGGCGGTGTCACCCGGGTCGTGCTCGTGCAGGAATCTGGGGGCTGGAAGGTCTTTGACGTCGCTCCCTGGAGCGAGTACATCGACCGCTAATCGGCCAGGGCCGGGGAACAGGTCGGATCCGCGGAGCTCGGCGTGGTCCGTGGGGCTCGGAGGGGTATGGCGCTCATCGTCCAGAAGTACGGCGGCACGTCGGTCGGCACCGTCGAGCGGATCAAGAACGTCGCGCAGCGTGTGAAGCGAACGCGCGAGGCCGGGCACGAGGTCGTCGTCGTGGTGAGCGCGATGGCCGGTGAGACCAACCGCCTCGTCAAGCTCGCGTACGAGGTCGACCCGGATCCCATCTCCCGCGAGTACGATGCTCTGATTGCCTCGGGCGAGCAGGTCTCGACCGCCCTCGTGGCGCTCGCGTTGAACAAGATGGGGGTCCCTGCGCGGAGCTTCCTCGCTCACCAGATCGAGATGCGGACGGATGCCACGCGCAGCAAGGCGCGAATCGAGAGCGTCGGCGGTCCGATCCTGCGCGCGGCCATCGAGCGTGGCGAGGTGCCGGTGGTGGCCGGGTTCCAAGGTGTCGACGCCGAGGGCAGCATCACGACGCTCGGACGCGGCGGTAGCGATACGACCGGCGTGGCTCTGGCGGCCGCGCTCAACGCGGACGTCTGCGAGATCTACACGGACGTCGACGGCATCTACACGACCGATCCCAACATCGTCAGGGCCGCGCGGAAAATCGAGCGCGTGTCCTACGAAGAGATGCTCGAGCTCGCATCGCTCGGAGCAAAGGTGCTCCAGACGCGGTCGGTCGAGTTCGGGATGAAGTATGGCGTTCGGATCCACGTGCGCTCGAGCTTCGACGAGAGCGAGGGTTCGTGGGTCGTTCCGGAGGATGAAACGATGGAGCAGGTGGTCGTCCGTGCCGTGGCCTACGACAAGAACGATGCGCGGATCTCCGTGCTCGGCGTCCCGGATCAGCCCGGTGTCGCCGCGAAGGTGTTCGCGGTGCTCTCGGAAGCCGAGATCGTGGTGGACATGATCATCCAGAACTCGTCGCAGGACGGGACCAAGACCGACCTGACCTTCACGGTGCCCAAGGCCGACGTGCTGACCGCGCGACGCCTGATGGAGCCGGTGGCGGCGGCGCTGGGGGCGGCGACCATCAAGACGGACAACCAGATCTCGAAAGTGTCCGTGGTCGGTGTCGGCATGCGTAGCCACTCGGGTGTCGCTGCGAAGATGTTCGGGGTGCTCTCGCAGGCAGGCGTGAACATCCAGATGATCGCGACATCGGAGATCAAGATCAGTGTGGTGATCGACGAAGCCTACACGGAGTTGGCGGTCCGCGTGCTCCACCAGGCCTTCGGCCTCGACACCTGAGCTCGATGAGGGCGACCATCGTCGCCCAGCCAGCTGGTGTAGTACGACTCGCACTGCGCCAGCGGGGTCGCGTCGCGCGACCGGCGTCAGGGCGAGGGCTGTAGCGCACGCTTGGCGGGTTCGATCAGCACCTTCTCGACGGCGGGGCGGAAGCCACCGACACGCCAGAAGCCGTCCTCGTCGCGGTGCATCGGGACCTTGCCGCCCGACTCGGTGACGACCTTCACGTCGATTCCGTCGGCTGGACCTTCGAGGCTTCGGGGCTCGTCCAGGAAGGAGAGGGGGAGGACGAAGTCGTCGCTCTGACCCCAGCGGCGAAAGAGATCGCGGTCGCTCGTCGCCTCGACGAGGCGCGTGAGGTTGGCGTTGGCGTAGGCTTCCTTGCGGAGGGGTTTCGCAAGCCTCTGCTGAATGGCCTTCTGAGCCATGCGCGCCGTCTCGAGCGCCTCGAACAGGGCGCCGCGCGCGCTGTCGTCGAGAAGGGCGAAAAGGGCTTCGAGGTCGGGAGGCTTTCGTCCCTGGGCCTGGCGCGCCAGGTTGTAGGAGCCCTGTGGGGTCTTGGGGTCGAGGCTCACCCGCCAGGCCTTCTCGCGCTCCTCGGCCAGCCCGAGGGTCTTCTTCGCGTTGTCGTGCAGCGCCGTGAACGGCCCCTTCTCGAGGACCTGGTCGCGCACCAGCGCCGAGCGCCACGTGTCCCCCTCGCGCGTGAAGGTGAAGACATCGCCCCCCGAGGTGAAGACGCTGGCGCGCGGGGGCGGGCCGGCCTCGTGCGTGATGTCTCGCGGCGATAGGCCGTCCAGCGCTTCGGTCGTGACGGTGATCGTGCTCGGGTCCAAGACCGCGGACAAGAGTCGCGGACCCCGCCCTGCGTCGTCGGGTCCGAGCTTGTCGAGGAGCCCAGATGCGAGCGCTTCGAGCGCGGCGCTGCGCTGGGACTCGGGCCAGACCAGGCTCACCTTCTGGCGGGCCAGCTCGGCGTCGCGCACGATCGCCAGCAGCGACGTCTGGGTCGCGCGATCGGTCATCTCCCAGAGGGCCGCCATGTCCTTGGTCCGCACAGCATCCACCGTGCGCCGCACGGCCTCCATCAGCGCAGGCTCTTCCGGGTGCGTGCCACGGCATGCGGCGAAGGAAAGAACGACAGAGATGAGTGCATAGAAGGCATGACGGATCACCCCTTCCTTGTAACCATCCTGCGGGGAGCCGGCAACCCCGCCCGTTGACACCCAGGGTGCAGAGACCGCTTACTGCAACCATGTCGGCGCGTGTCATCCTGTTCCTTCTCGTCGCCCTTGGCGCGATGAGTACGATGAGTGGTTGTTCCGGGCGTGGCCCTGACGAGGAGCTGAGGCCGCTCCTCGAAGATTTGGGTGACCCGTCGAGGGCCGCACCGAGCCTTGGCGCGCGGCTCTTTCGCGCGCTCGACGAACCGTCGCGGAATGCCATCACGCAGCGCGCGCAGGCGCTCGGCGGGGCGCTCGGGGTCACCGTCGAGCCGGGCTCGGTGCTGCAGGTTCGTGGCCTGGTCGGCCCGCAGCGCGTCTCGAAGGTCGACGTGGTCGAGCGCGACGCCGAGCGCGCTACGTTGGAGGTCTCTTTCGTGCCGCTCGTCGAGAGTGGCGCACCCTCAGGGACCGCGCCTGCGGCGTTGAAGATCGAAGTCACCCGCGAAAGTGGATCGTGGAAGCTCTCGCTCCGCGACTTCGCGCGCCTCATCGACAGCTTGCCTTCCGTCGTCGTCGCGGGAGAGCCGAAGCAGGAGCGCTGATGGTCTCGACCCGGCAGTTGAAGCGAGTAGACCGCGAGAAGTGGGTCTACCGAACCGACAAAGGCGACTACGGCCCCGTCTCGACCGATGGCATCCTCGATGCGATCCGCGAGCGGGCGATCGACCTGAAGACCCAGATCTCCGTGGTCGGTACCAACAAGTGGACGACCCTCGGCGAGTTCGCGCTCTTCCGGGACCACTACGAGGTCTGCAAGGGCCGGTGGGAGACCGAGGCGCTGCATGCGGAGGCCGACAAGCTCGGCAAGCGCATGGAGCGAAAGGGAGCGGCCACCGCGCACGCGTGGAGGCTCATCGGTCTCGGGGCACTGGTCGCCCTCGGCGTGGGGAGCTGGCTCGTGTGGAAGTTGCTCCACGCCGAGCCGCTGGGAATCTCGCGGCTCGCGAAGGTCGCGGTCGTCGCGCAGCTTCCCAAGGCGGAGCCACCTGCGAAGCTCTCTCCACCCTTGCCTGATCCCAAGGAAAAGAAGCTCGCCCGCCTGAACGAGCCCGAGAGCTACGACACGGCGGGAGTCACGGTGGGGGCCGTCGACGAGGGGCCGACCGTCACCAAGATGGCGTTCGACGAGGAGGGAGAGGTCCAGCAGATCGCTCCGGACGATCTCGCGCGGGTCGTGGAGGGCGCGCGCCAGGCGCTCTATGCGTGCGCGCGAGATGCAGTCGCGAAGAACACCTCGTTCCCGGGCACCGAGGTCGGCTTCACGGTGTCGCCCGGACGTCTCACGCGGGTCGCCGTCGGCGCGGAGGCGCGCGGCAACCCGGCCTTCGTCGCGTGCGTGAAGGCCGGCCTCGCGCGCGTGGGCGTCCCGAGCTTCAACGGCAGTGAACGCCGGGTGTCGGTGCCGCTCAGGTTCCAACGCTGACGTCCTCATCCGTGGCGAGCGGTGTTCCGTCTTTGGCTTCCTCTGGCGGGCCGACCTCGTGGGGCGTGTGCCGCGATGGGACGAACCGGCCGGCCTTGGCTCGGAGCACCGATGCCCAACGGTCGCCTCCGATGACGAGGTGGTCTTCGAGGCGCACGGACAGGAGCTGACACGCAGCGGCGAGGCGCCGGGTGAACCCACGGTCGAGCTCGGAGGGGCTCGGGTCGCCGCTCGGATGGTTGTGGACGAGGAAGAATCCGTTCGCTCTGGTGCGGAGGACCGGACCCAGGATCTCGCCTGGGGTTGCGGCGCAGCTCGCAGCCGAGCCTTTCGCCACGAGGACCAGATCGAGGCGCCTCAGCGCCTTGTCGACGGGAATGACCCAGAGTTCTTCCTCTGGGGCCCACGCCAGGTGCGCCACCAGCGAGGCGACCCGCGCTGGCGTGCTGAGGTGGCGAACGCGCGAGCGAAGCAGGCCGCGAAGGACCTGTCGTGCGGCGCGGAACCGGCGGATCTCGGGTCCCGAGAGGCCCGCCGCGAGGAGCGCGCCGCGGCTGGCCTCGAGAAGGGAAGGTAGCCCACCGAGGTGCCTCACGAGGTGGCGCGCGCGGAGGGGATCGGGGCGGTCGAGCAGATCGGCCAGGGCGGCGAGCAAGCGATTCGATGAAGGCATGAGCGACTCACGGACGAAGGGCGAGGAGACCATCGCAATCGGCGTGCCTGGTGATGGGGCGCCCGGGCGTGTATGGTAAATGCTTTGCTTTCGGCAGGTTGTGGGCGGTGCATGTTGGCGCGGCCAGGCCGAGGTGTCCCATCCGTGGGACAGTTTGGGACAGTCGTGGGACACTCCTGGGACGGTCGCGCCAGGGTCCGGTGCCTCACCCGCAATTGGATCGAGGGGCGTCGTCGGGCTCGGTGCTTGGCCTGTGGATTGCTAAATGCGTTGCCCGGGCGGCGTTGACAGCGCGCGGCGCCCGATGCTAGGCGCTCGAAAGCACCGGTGGATTGCGTCAGGAGGTCGTCATGCTTCGTAGGCTCGCGTTCGTCACCCTCATCAGCTCGGCAGCAGCGCTCGCGGCCTGCGGCACGGCTCGCCAATCGGGAATCTGCGGGGACGTGAACCCGGCGCCCTCCGGCACGGGGGACGCTGACGCCCTCAACGCGGAAGGGGACGCGGCCTTCGCCAAGCGCGCAGACGAGGCGCAGGCCCGCGCCGCCATCAAGGCGTGGAACGATGCCCTGGCGGTGGCGCCCGGACGACACGACATTCGCGTCAAGCTCGCGCGCGCGAACTACTACCTCGCCGACTCGATCGTCTGGATGCGCTTCAACATCGAAGGCAAGGCGGACGCAGGCAAGGAAATGGCGTCGATCTACAAGGAAGCCGCCAACCAGGCCGAGCTCGCCCTTGGCCAGAAGTACCCGGGCTTCCGCTCGAAGTACTGCGCCAAGCAGCCCTTCAACGCCGCGTTGGAGCAGCTCGACAAGGAGGCGGTGCCGGGCATGTACTGGTACGCAGCGAGCCTCTCGCGCTACGCGCTGATGACGTCGCTCGTCGAGGTCCTCAACCAGACCGACCGCATCAAAGCGATGATGGAGCTCATCCATCGCTTCGACCCGTCCTTCTGGTACTTCGCGTCCGACCGCTATCTCGGCGGCTTCTACACGAAGATTCCGTTCCCTTCGGGCGACCTCGACAAGAGCCGCAAGCACTTCGATCGCGCCATCGAAGGTGCTCCGACCTACCTCGCCACGCGCGTCATCTTTGCCGAGATGAACGCCGTCAAGGCGGGCGACAAGCAGCTCTTCTCCCGCCTCTTGAACGAGGTGCTCGCCTTCGACTTGACCACCGCCCCGGAAATCCAGCCGGAGAACGCCGCGGAGCAGAAGAAGGCGAAGTTCTACCTCGACGACATCGACAACCTCATCGACGAGGATTGAGGCTCGCGCGCTGGAATGGCCGGGCCGCCGTCCGGCTTCCGGCGATTCGGCGAGCGATGTTGAGGAGCGAGGTGTGCGCTCCGTCGTTGTCGGCCCCCGTTCCCCGTCTCTGCGAGGTCCTGCCATGAAGTCCCTGACGCTGTCGAAGCGACTCCTCCTCGTGCTCTCCGCGCTCCTGCCGATCGGGCTCGGCGCGTCTGCCCACGCAAAAGACGACGACGACTCGGACGAGGGCGGCGCCGCGGGCGATGACATGACCCTGCGGATCCGCACTGCTGCCCCCGAGAAGTCGCCCTGGGGCGAGCTCCTCAGCAACGTCGCTCAGCGCATCAAGACCGACAGCAAGGACCGCATCAAGGTCAAGATCTACTGGCAGGTGAAGAGCGAGGCCTCGGCCGTACGCGCCTGTACCAAGGGCAAGGCAGGCGGCATCGCGGTCTCTCTCGGGGCGATCGCCAGCGCGGTGCCGGAGCTCGACGCGACCGAGATCCCGTACCTGTTCGACGACTACAAGCAGGCCGACAAGGCGCTCGAGGCGGCCCGGCCGCTGATGACCGAGATCCTCGCGGCCAAGGGTTTCGTCTTTGCGATTCGCGGTGAGAACGGCTTCCGCCAGTGGGCGTCGAAGACGAGCTTCCTGACGACGCCGACCGCGTTCAAAGGGCGCACGATGCGGTCCCAGCCGTCGTCGGTCCACAAAGCCATGTACTCTGCGCTTGGCGCCACCCCGAGCCCGCTCCAGATCTCGGAGGTCCCGACGAGCCTCACCAATGGCGCGATCGACGGCTACGACAACACCTTGCTTTTCGCGCGCCTCGCCAATTGGTCCGATGGCGTGCAGTACATCACGATGTCGAACCACATCTACCAGGGCGCTGCCGTGGTCTGGTGCCAGAAGTGGTTCGAGAAGCTGCCGGCCGACCTCCGTGAGGTCATGACGCGGCGCGATGCCAAGACGATCGAGACCGAGAAGGGGGGCCTCGCGCTGGTTCGCGTCTTCAACGACAAGTTGATGCCCGAACAGTACAAGAAGGCCAACAAGCAGATGAAGGAGCTCTCCGGCGGCGAACGCGCTGCCTTGAAGGCCGCGCTGGCGAGCGTCGAGACCGACTTCGCCAAGTCGACCTCCGACAAGGGCCGCGAGCTGCTCAAGGTCATCAAGGCCAACCGCTGAGAGGGCTGGATGAGCGAGGATTCGGGTCAGAGTCCGAGTGATGAGTCCGTCGGCCGGCGCATGTCGGCCGCCGTCTTTGCCTTCGAGCAATCGATCATCGTGACCTTCCTGGTGATGATGGTCGTGACGTACGTCCTCACCGTCCTCTGGAACAACGCGCAGCTGCAGTACGACCAGTTCGACCAGCTGCTCTTGAAGATCGCTGGGTACTCGAATCCTGAGGTCACGCCACCCGAGTCCCTCGCCACCATCACCGGGCTCGTCTCGCCGATCGTGCTGGCGCTTCTTCTCTTCGGGCTCTCGTACCTCGCGATTCGGACGCGCGAGCGCTCGACGGCCGAGCTCGGCGACGACGTGCCGCCGTCGACGTCGGCCTTCGTCAAGGTCTTGAACAAGGCGTTTTCGCCGCTCGCGCTGATTCGCAAGACCGGGGTCCGTCGCCTCGTCTGGGCTGCACTGATCACGGCTGGCCTCTGGGGCTTCGTCCAGCTCGTGAGCGCTCTCCCGTCGTGGGCTCTGTGTCTCGTGGCGCTCTTCGGCCTCGCCGCGGTCGGTGCGACCGCTGCCTTCTCGAAGGGGCTCGCCGCGATTGTCGGGGCGATCGACAAGCACGCGATGCTCGGCTTCGCGCTCGGGCTCGGCGCCGGTGTCGGCCTCGGCCTCGCGGTGGGGGCCGGGACCCTCGGTCTCCTCTCCTTCGGGGCGGGTCTGCTCGGACTGGTCGCGCGCTTCCTGCCGGCGGTTCCGTCGCTCGTGGCGGGGGGACTCGCGGGCCTTGCTCTCACTAGCGGGCTCTACGCGTTCGATGGCGGTGAAGCCTTCGGGTTCATCGGGACCGCGCTGGGGCTCATCGTCTTCGTGTCCGATCTGGGCGTGCCGCTCGGCGGGATCGTCGGGGGCGTCGTCGGCAGCGGTCTCATGAGCTGGTACTTCATCGCCAAGGCCGGACCGCAGTACGACTGGACAAGCGGACTCACGGCGATCCTGCTCCTGTATGTCGGGTTCATCGGCGCTTCGATGGCGACCCACGACGGGCGCCACATCACCGTCGACATGGTGCGCAAGAACATCAAGTCGCACGCGTTCCACCTCTACAACGCGGTCGGCGACTTCGTGACGGTCCTGTTCACGGGCTTCCTCGGCTACATGGCCATCCGCTTCCTCGTCGACATGCGCGTCGCGGGCGAGCAGCACGCTGCATCCGGGCTCTCGGCCTGGGTGGCGGTCATTCCAATCGGGTTTGGCTTCACGATGATGATCGTCCGCTTCGGGATTCGCATCGGCGCCTCCTTGGCGTCGTGGCGTCGGCGCGAACCGGCTCCCGAGCTCGCCCCGGAGCTCCACTGATGTTGGCCGCGATGCCTTTCCTGGCCGACGCCGCGCAGTCGATCGAGGGCGGCTGGATCATCGTACTGGCGGTGACCCTCTTCCTCATCGCGCTCGGTGTGCCGCTCTACGTGGTCATCGGTGCGGTGGTTTTCCTCTGCTACTTCGTGGCGCCGGAGTACGCGAATCCGTTTGGTGACGGCTTCGCGTCGAACTTCGACCGCACCAGCGAAATGGTGGAGCTGATAGAGACGCCGGACTTCGTAGCGATTCCATTCTTCATGATAGCCGGCGCGGTGATGGGACGAGGGCTCATCGCCAAGCGGCTCATCGACATTGCGACCGCGTGGTTCGGCTGGCTGCCGGGTGGCCTGGGCGTCTCGGCGATCTTCGCGTGCGTCTTCTTCGCGGCGATCTCCGGGTCGTCGCCGGTCACGGTCGTGACGATCGGGTCCATCATGGTCCCGGCACTGAAGAACGCGGGCTACACCAACTCGATGAGCTATGGCCTGGTCACTGCGGCGGGCGGGCTGGGCATCATCATCCCGCCGTCCATCCCGATGGTGGTCTACTCGATCTACGCCTCGAACTCGGGTGTGCCGGTCAAGGTCGAGGACCTCTTCCTCGCGGGGTTCCTGCCCGGCATCTTCATCGCGATCATGCTGTCGGTCTTCACGATGGTCCGCGGACGCAAGGCCAAGCGTCAGCCTTTCGTGTTGAAGCACGCGCTCCAGTCGATCGGCGATGGGACCTGGGCCCTCTTCCTGCCGATCTTCATCCTGGGCGGCATCTACACGGGCCTCTTCAACGCGACCCAGTCGGCCGCGATGAGCGTCGTCCTCGCGATGGTGATCGAGGTCTACATCCACCGCAGTATGAAGCTCACGGATCTCCCGAAGCTCGTGTCGGAGAACGCGCTCTTGCTGGGCGCGCTGTTGCTCATCATCATGCTCGCGTCCGGGTTCTCGAGCTTTGTCGAGGACCGCGAGGTCCCGAGCTCGCTGGCCGCGTGGCTGCGCGAGATCGACCTCTCGCCGCTCGCATTCATCCTGGTCGTGAACCTGCTGCTCCTGGTCGTGGGAGCGCTGCTCGACATCATCAGCGCCATCGTGCTCTTCGTGCCGCTCATCGTGCCGCTCGCGAAGGCACTGGGCTTCGACCCGCTGCACGTCGGCCTCATCTTCATCGTGAACCTGGAAATCGGCTACCTGACACCGCCCATCGGGTTGAACTTGTTCGTAGCGACGAGCTACTTCAAGCAGCCCTTCGGCCTCATTGTCAGGGCGGTGGCGCCGTTCGTGGCGGTCATGGTGGCGAGCCTCGCCATCATCACCTTCGTGCCTGGGATCGCCACGGGCCTGCCGAACGTCGCGAAGGGGCAGGACTTCTGGTCGCCGTTCCCGACGCGCGAGATGCTCGCCGAGCAGCGCGCGAAGGAGGAGGCCGAGGGCAACAAGCGTAAGGACGACGCTTCGATGCAGGACCTCATGGATGACCCCGAGGTCCTCGAGCTGATGAAGAAGAGCGGGCTGAAGACGAGCGCCGAGCTCGCTGCGGAAGAGGGCAAGACGCCGCCACCCCCGACCGAGGAAGAGCTCAAGAAGAAGGCGGAGGCCGACGACATGCGCGGCGATCCGAACGAGCTCGACGACGAGGACGAGGAGTCCGACGTGGAGGGTGGAGACGCCAAGGCCGCGGCTGAGGGCGACGCCAGCAAGGCCAGCGATACGGTCGGGGCGGACGTCGGGAAGGACGCGGCGGTGCCCGATGCCGGGCCCGTCGATGCAGGTCCTCGCGCCGACTGATCGAGCCGCTGGGTGACGTCCGGTGCGTGACGCGGACGTCATCCTTCGATGCTCATCGAAGAAGCCTGCGCAGACCAGACCGTTGGGCAGCCTGGCTCCGCCAGGCCTTCGGTGGTTCAGACCGTTGGGCAGCGGCTCCGCCAGTCCTTCGGAGGATCAGGCCGTTGGGCAGCGTGGCTCCGCCAGGCCTTCGGTGGATCTCGCCGTTGGGCAGCCTGGCTCCGCCAGGCCTTCGGTGAATCAGTGCAGGAGCGAGCTCGGGCCGGTGGAGGGCGGGCCGATGGGGCCGTCGGGGGTCTGGATGGCGACCTCTTCGTCGACCAGCTCGGGGTGGATGCCGAAGCCGAGGCGCCCCCAGAAGCGCAGGTACTCGATCGCCTTGGCGATGAGGTCTCCGGCGTCGAGCTCGGCCAGGGGGCGGTACGAGCCGGTCGTCAGCACGGCCTCGAGCGAGTCGGCGAGGGCACGCATGTCGTCTGGGCCCATCGGTTGACGAAGCGAGTCGACGAGCTCCGTAGAGGAGGCGAGCGCGACGAGCAGCGGGCCGACCGACATCTCGCAAGGGTCTTGCGGATAGAGGCTGTAGAAGGCGGCGAACGGGCAGCGATCGCAGTCGAATTCCTTGCGGCGGAAGTCGAGGAACTCATCGAGCTCCATGTCCGTGTCGGCGTGCTCGAACTCCTCGACGAGACGGTTCTCCCAGTCGGGGTCGTCCTCGATGCGTGGGGCGTGCGCGGCCTCGCAGGCCGCAAGCGTCATGCCGTCCAAGCGGTCTTCCAGGTCGGCGAGCTTGTCGACCTCGCCCTCTTGGAGGACGCGACGGCGGGCCTCCTGGACGAGGGCCTCGATCTTCGTCTCGACCTGGTCGATCTGGCGTTGCAAACGGGGCGCTCGAAGCTGGCGGCTGCGGGGCTCCAGCGGGCGGGCAGGGCGAAGGAGCGGCCAATCGAGCCGTTGGAAGCGGCTGCTCGTAGGCGCGGTGTGATCCGTCATGGCCCCTGCTTTGCGTAAAGGGAGAGGGAGGTCAAGGCTCGCGCGCGCCATCGTCCGGGGCGAGGCTCGCGTAGAGGCGGGCGATGCGCTGGTCGTCGTGCCGGACGAGCAGGTTTCGTGGGGCGGCGGTCAGGACCGAGCCTGGCGGGGCGCCGCGCGCCTTCTTGACGTGCTTCTTCTCGGTCCAGAGGACGTCGATGAGG
>JAEUKJ010000016.1 GCA_016792665.1 Deltaproteobacteria bacterium
GCTTCCCCACCCCCGGGTCGCCCCTCCCGCTTCCGCGCAAGTCGGCCTCCCCACCCCCGGTGCACCCGATTTCCACCCGCAGAACCAGGCGCCGGCCCCCTCCGCGGCACCTCGCCCCGTCCCGCGTCCGCCGACCCACCCGCCGCGGCCCTCGATCCCGCTCCCGCCCAAGCCCGCACTGCCGCCGTCCGCGACCGCGCCCAAGCCCGCACTGCCGCCGACCGCGACCGTCCCGCCCAAGCCCGCACTGCCGCCCACCGCGACCGTCCCGCCCAAGCCCGCACTGCCGCCCACCGCGACCGCGCCCAAGCCCGCGCTGCCGCCGACCGCGACCGTCCCGCCCAAGCCCGCGCTCCCGCCGTCCGCGACCGCGCCCAAGCCCGCGCTCCCACCGGGCCCGCCCCTCCCGAGGCCCGCGCTCCCACCCAGGGCCGCTATACCCACCCCATCCCCGAACGCCCCGCCCGCGAACCCGACGGCAACAGGGCTCGCACCGCCTTCAACCGGCGCCGATGAACCCGCGGCGCCCGACCCGGTCGAGCCCACGTGAAGCCCGCCGCGGCGCCTTCGGCAGCCCTCTCCAAGCTCACCGAGAGGCTCGGCTTCGGCCCTCAGCCGCGCTCCCTGGCCGCGGCACGCTGGGCCCTCATCGCGTCGGCCCCCGCGCCGATCGTCCTCATCGGCTGGTGGCGCGGCGGCCCCATCGAGCACGCCCCGCTGGAGGCCCTGGTCCCGACCCTGGCGGCCCTCCTGACGCTCATGGGCGCCGGCGTGCTGTTACCGACCCGCCCCGGGCTCGCCAACGCCTTCGCGCTCCTCGGCATGATCTTCGTCATCGCCGTCGCCGCCCCGGCCCTCATCGCCTCGCCCCCGCTCGCCCTCATGCTGGGCGTCGTCCTCGTCGTCGCGGCCCTGCTCTTGTTCCGGGTGGTGCGGCGCCGCCGCAACGTCGATCCCTGCGACCCGCCCGAGCATCGCCTCCACGCCTTCCGCGGTGCCGCGCTGTCGACCACCCTGCTCTGGGTCCTCTCGACGTTGTCCCGCTCGCTGCACGACGACACCATCGGGCTCGCCGGCCTCGTCACCAGCGCCTCCATCTCGCTGGCCCTGCTCCTCGCCTGGGTGCTCGTCTCCTTCCGCGCCTACCGACAGAGCCGCGGCAGCGACACCCCGCGCGCCTCCCAGCTCGTCCGCAAGCTCGTCATCCTGGCCGGCGCCATCGCGGTCCCCCTCTGGCTCGAGGTCGCGGACTGGACCCTCACCAACGTCGCGGACGCCCTGGCCAGCCTGACCATCCTCGGCCTCATCGTCCTGGCCCGCCTCGACCGCCAGGAGGAAACCCAGGGCGGCGGCCTCTGGGACCTCATCCTCGGCCACCCGTCACGCCTCCTCGTCGTCACCTTCGCAATCCTCTGCGCAGTCGGCTCGATCCTCCTCGCCCTGCCCCGCGCCAGCGCCGACGGCACCGGCCTCCCGCTCTCCGACGCGGCCTTCACCTCGGTCTCGGCGGTCTGCGTCACCGGCCTATCGGTCATCGACGTCGGCAAGGTCTTCTCGCCGCTCGGGCAGTTCTTCCTCCTCGTCCTCATCCAGGCCGGCGGCCTCGGCATCATGACGTTCTCGACCGCGGCCATGCGCCTCCTCGGGGGGCGCCTCTCACTGCGCCACGAGGGCGCCATGGCCCAGCTCGTCTCGCCCGAAGACCGCTCGCGCATCTTCGCGTCCACCATCCGCCTCATCGCCTTCACCTTCTCGGTCGAGCTCCTCGGGGCCCTGATGATCTGGCTCTCGCTCGTCACCAGCGGCGCCGAGGACCCGCTCTCGGCGATCTGGTCCAGCCTCTTCACGGCCATCTCGGCCTTCTGCAACGCAGGCTTCGCCCTCACGACCGACAGCCTCGTCGCCTTCCAATCGAGCCCGGCCATCCTCCACATCGTCGCGCTCCTCATCATCATGGGCGGCCTCTCGCCAGCGGTGGTCCTCATCGTGCCGCGCTGGGTCCGCGGTCGCCCAGTCCCGCCGCAAGCGCGCCTCGCCCTCATCACGACGCTGGTCCTCCTCGGCGTCGGCTTCCTGGCCTTCCTCGCCTTCGAGTGGACCCGCTCGCTCGGCGGCCTCGACGTCGGCGACCGCATCCACAACGCGTGGTTCCAGTCGGTGACCTTGCGCACGGCCGGCTTCAACTCGGTCGATATCGGCTCCACCCACCCGGCGACCCTCCTCGTCATGCTCGGCATGATGCTCATCGGCGGCAGCCCAGGAGGCACCGCGGGCGGCTTCAAGACGACGACCCTCGCGGTCCTGTCCCTGGGGCTCATCGCGTCCATCCGAGGCCGCGAGGAGATCAACGCCGGCCGTCGACGCATCAGCCACCGCAGCTACTTCAAGGCGGCCGCCGTGGTCGGCATCTTCCTCATGATGGCGTTCGGCGCGGTGATCGCCCTACTCCTCACCCAGGACATGCCGCCGCGCGTCGCCATCTTCGAGACCTTCTCGGCCATCGGCACCGTGGGCCTCACCATCGGCGGCACGAACCAGCTCGACGAGGTCGGCCGCGGCATCATCATGGTCTGCATGTTCGTCGGCCGTGTCGGACCGCTCACGCTGCTCATGTTGCTCTCGCGCGAGACCAAGACGCGCGAGAACTGGAAGCAACCCGAGACCGACATCGAGGTCGCGTGATGATTCTGGAGAGACTCCATGCGTAAACAGGTCATCGTCATCGGCCTCGGCCAGTTCGGCATGGCACTCTCGCGCACCTTGTCCGAGCGCGGCGTCGAGGTCCTGGCCGTCGACGTCAACGAAGAGCGCGTGCGCCTCGCCTCGGCCTTCGTGGTCGAGGCCGCCTGCTTCGACGCCACCGACGAGCAGGCCTTGATGCGCGCCGCCCCCGAGCGCCGCGAGGTGTGCGTCAACGCGATCGGCGACGACGCCAAGGACGCGTCGATCATCTGCACGGCACTCCTCCGACAGATGGGCGCGCCCTACATCGTCGGCCGCGCCAGCGACGACCTGCACGCCCGCATCCTGCGGCTCGTCGGCGCGCACCACGTCGTCAATCCCGAGCGCGAGTTCGGAGAGCGCTTCGCGAGCCGCATCGTGCACCAGGGCATCATCGCCGAGATGCCGCTCGGCGAAGACCTCGTCATCACCGAGCTCACCGCGCCGAGCGTCTTCGTCGGCCGCAGCCTGGACAAGCTCGAGCTGCCGCGCCGCTTCGGGCTCCAGGTCGTCGCCATCCGCCGCGGCGGCAGCGCCAACGTGCTCATCCCCGAGCCGAAAGAGACCCTCGTCGCCGACGACGTGCTGGTCATCGTCTCGAAACAGGGCGCCGTCGGCCGCCTCCTGGAGCGCATATGATGTCCGAAACGCGCCGCGACCTCATGCTCGCGGTGGTCGTCATCGCGGGTGCGAGCCTCGGGCTGGCCTTCGTGTGCGTCGGCCTCTTCGTGCGCATGAGCCCGGCCATCGGCCACATCATCCAGAACAACGCGCCCGAGCTGCAGGCCACCCAGAGCCTCCTCGGTGCGTTCGCGGCGCGCTGGGGCGAGCCGGTCGACTCTCAAGGCGTCAAGGACATCGACAAGGCCCTCTCGACCTTGCGCGATCGCTCACGCGAAGACGGCAAGGTCACCATCGGTCGGCTCACCGACGCCGTGAGCCGCGCCCAGAGCGGCGAGCGCGGACCGCTCCACGACGTGGTCGACATCGCCAACGCGGTCACGGACGCGAACTTCGCCGCGATGCGCGAGGCCGACCGGGACGCACAGCGCCTGGGCTCGGCCGGGGCCTGGCTCTCGGCCTTGGGCGGGCTCGGTGTGACCCTCATCGGGCTCGCGGTCTTCGTGCGCCTCGAGCGCCGCGTGGCGCGACCGGCGCGCGAGCTCTCGCGGGTCCTCAGCGCGGCGAGCCGCGGCGATAGGCACCAACGCTGCCGCCCCCTCGAAGGGGCGAGCGAGCTCGAGCAGGCCCTGGCCTCGGTCAACATGCTCCTCGATCGGCTGCCCGAGTCCGAAAAGCACGCGGACGAGTCCGGCCCCGACGACACGATGATCGAGAACGACCTCGAGCTCGCGGCCGCGCTCGCCGCCACCAACGGCAAGAACGGCAGCACCGGGCACACCGGCGTGTCCCTCTCGGCGATCCTCGACGAGGGCGACGCTCCGGCGATGAAGAAGGGGCGCGCGGCGCTGCTCGCGCTGCTCGAACGCGAACCGAACCCGACCCTGCTCTACGATGTCACCGAAGGGATCCTGGCGTCGAACGAGCGCGCCCTGGAGCTGCTGACCGCCGAGAATGGCACGGCATTTCGCCAGAAAATCGAAGAGGCTGGCAGTCTCGGGGCATTTTCGAAAGGCGGCGAATATGACGGCGTGAAGATCGAGGCCCTCGGCCACGGCCTCCTCCTCTGCCAGCTCATCCCGACCGGGAGCTGAACTCCACGCGCCGAAGTTGCTCGCGATGCTCAGCGCTGCAACGCAAGGCGCACCTCCGTGTCCGCCCTTCCAATAGGGTGCCCCTATCAGCCTCACAGGCAAGGAGTGTTTCCACCTCTCGGCTGGGACGCGTAGCTTCTCTCCACCGGCGGCCCGTCGCGAGACCCGACGTCCGAATCGCGGTATGAACCCGCACGGAACCCATGCCCCACGGAGGAAGCCCCATGACGTCCGAATCGAAGTGCCCGTTCCACGGCAAGACTGGTAGCCACGCCGTCGCAGGCGGTCCGTCCAACGCGACCTGGTGGCCCAACCAACTGAACCTCTCGGTCCTTCACCAGCAGTCGGAAAAGACCAACCCGCTCGGCGCGGACTTCGACTATGCCGCGGCCTTCGAGAGCCTCGACCTCGACGCGGTGATCAAAGACCTGCACGCCCTCATGACCGACTCGCAGGATTGGTGGCCGGCCGACTACGGCCACTACGGCCCCTTCTTCGTCCGCATGAGCTGGCACGCCGCGGGCACCTATCGAATCTCGGATGGACGCGGCGGTGGCGGCACCGGTGCCCAGCGCTTCGCGCCGCTCAACAGCTGGCCCGACAACGGCAACCTCGACAAGGCCCGACGCCTGCTGTGGCCCATCAAGCAGAAGTACGGGCAGAAGCTGTCGTGGGCGGACCTCCTCATCCTCGCTGGCACGGTCGCGCTCGACTCGATGGGGTTGAAGACCTTCGGCTTCGCGGGTGGTCGCGCCGACATCTGGGAGCCCGAGAGCGAGATCAACTGGGGCCCCGAGACGATCTGGCTCGGGGATGCGCGCTACAGCGGCGATCGCGACCTGAAGGACCCGCTCGGCGCCGTCCAGATGGGCCTCATCTACGTGAACCCCGAGGGCCCCAACGGCCGCCCCGACCCGCTCGCGTCGGCGCGCGACATCCGCGAGACGTTCGCGCGCATGGCGATGAACGACGAAGAGACGGTGGCACTCGTGGCCGGTGGCCACACCTTCGGCAAGGGGCACGGCGCGGGCGATCCGACGCTGGTCGGGCGCGAGCCCGAGGCCGCAGACCTGGAAGAGCAGGGCCTCGGCTGGAGGAACGCGCTCGGCACTGGCAAGGGCGTGCACGCGACGACCAGCGGCATCGAGGGGGCCTGGACCCCGACCCCGACCCGCTGGGACAACAGCTACTTCGAGACGCTCTTTGGCTACGAGTGGGAGCTCACCAAGAGCCCGGCCGGCGCGCACCAGTGGAAGCCGAAGGACCCGGCCGCGGCGACCACCGTGCCCGACGCGCACGATCCCGGGAAGCGCCACGCCCCGATGATGACGACGGCCGACATGGCGCTGCGCATGGACCCCGTCTACGAGAAGATCTCGCGGCACTTCATGGCGAACCCCGACGCGCTGGCCGATGCCTTCGCGCGCGCCTGGTTCAAGCTCACGCACCGCGACATGGGCCCGCGCTCGCGCTACCTCGGCCCGCTGGTCCCGAGCGAAGCGCTCATCTGGCAGGACCCGGTTCCCGCGGCCGACTACGCTCCGATCGACGCCGCCGACGTCGCGAATCTGAAGGCCAAGGTCCTCGCATCGGGCCTCTCGATCGCCGACCTCGTCCGCACCGCGTGGGCCTCGGCCTCGACCTTCCGCGGCAGCGACAAGCGCGGCGGCGCCAACGGCGCGCGCATCCGCCTCGCCCCGCAGAAGGACTGGGAGGTCAACCACCCCGTCGAGCTCGCCCGCGTGCTCGCCACCCTCGCGGCGGTCAAGGGCGCCTTCGATGCCTCGCAGAGCGGCGGCAAGAAGGTCTCGCTGGCCGACCTCATCGTGCTCGGCGGGGCCGCGGCGATCGAAGCCGCCGCCAAGCAGGCCGGCCACGACCTCGTGGTCCCGTTCTCGCCGGGCCGCACCGACGCCTCACAGGACCAGACCGATGCGCACTCGTTCGAGGTCCTGGAGCCGAAGGCCGACGGCTTCCGCAACTACGCCAAGAAGGGCTACGAGGGCGCGGGCGCCGAGCTGCTCGTCGACAAGGCGCAGCTCCTCCGGCTGAGCGCCCCCGAGCTGACGGTGCTCGTCGGCGGTCTGCGGGTCCTCGGCGCGAACGCCGGGCACACCCAGCACGGCGTCTTCACGAAGCGGCCCGGCACGCTGAGCAACGACTTCTTCGTGAACCTCCTCGACATGGGCACGGCCTGGAAGCGCACCACGCAGGACGGCGTCTTCGAGGGGCGTGACCGTACGACGGGCGCCGTGAAGTGGACCGGCACGGCGGTCGACCTGGTGTTCGGCTCGAACTCGCAGCTCCGCGCGCTGGCCGAGGTCTACGCGAGCGGCGATGGCGAGGCGAAGTTCGTCGCCGACTTCGTGGCGGCGTGGTCGAAGGTCATGGACCTCGACCGCTTCGACCTGCGCTGAGCTCGACGGGCGGGGGTCGGGATCCGGCCCCCTGCTCGCGAGCGGGACGGGTCAGCGCGCGAGGTTTCCCATGCCCGGCCGCGAGGTCGGGACCGAGCCGGCTCAGGGCCCGCCGAGCCGGATACGCCCGGCGATGGCGCGGGACAGGGTGTGGTCGTCGAGGTACTCGAGCTCGCCGCCCATCGGGATCCCGGTCGCGATGCGCGTGACCGAGACGCCGGTCGCCGCGAGGCGCTTGGCGAGATAGAGGGCGGTCGCCTCGCCCTCGACGTCGGCCGAGGTGGCGACAATGACCTCGCGCACGCCGTCCTGGGTGATGCGCGACTCGAGGTTGTCGAGACGCAGCTGCGAGGGCCCGACGCCCTTCAACGGCGCGAGCGAGCCGTGCAGCACGTGGTAGCGACCGCGGTAGCTGCCGGTGCGCTCGAGGGCCAGGAGATCGGGCACGCCCTCCACGACGCAGAGAAGGCTCGTGTCGCGAGCGGGGTCACGACAGATCCCGCAGAGCTCGGTCTCGGCCAGGTGGTGACACTGCGCGCAGAAGTGGACGTGCTCCAGGAGCTCGCCCAGCGCGGTGCGGAGAGCCTCGGCGTAGGCGGGGGGCTCGGCCAGGATGTGAAACGCCCAGCGCAGGGCCGAGCGCTTGCCGACCCCGGGCAGCCGCGAGAGCAGCGTCGCGACCTTGTCTAGCGCTGGAGGCAACATGTCATTCGTCTCCTCGCCGATCGTTCCCGCTCAGAACCCGCCGAGCCCGCTCGCCTTGAGCATCTGGGCCAGCGGACCGAGCTCGACCTCGACCGCTTCCTTGGCCTTCTTCAGGGCATCGTTGGTCGCCGCGACGATGAGGTCCTGGAGCATCTCGAGGTCGGTGACGGTGACCGGATCGAGAGTCACTCTCACAATCGCGGGGACCCCATTGGCGGTGACCTTGACGAGGCCGCCGCCCGCCTCGCCCGTGACCTCGCGTCGGGCCGCGCGCTCTTGCGCCTCGGCCATCTGCTTCTGCATGGCCTGGGCCTGCTGCATGAGTCCTTGGAGCTTGCCGCCGAAGAGATCTTCCATGCCTTCCTCGCTTGTCTCTGCGCCTGTTCTCGCGTCAGCCCTCGCGCCAAGGGTGACGCTGCGCGCACCATGATGCCAGAGCTCGCCGTGAGGAGATAGGCACGGCTCAGCTCGAGTAGCGGTCGTCTTCGACCTCGATGGCGCCGAGCGTGCCGCCGAAGCGCTCGAGCAGCTCGACGACCAGGGGGTGCTTCTCGACGTCGCGGCGCTTCGCCTCGTACACCTTGCGCTCGCGCTCGAGGCGGCGCTGGTGGGGCGTGTTGGCGACCTCGCCGACGCGACCGATCTCGACGCGCGTCACGTCCGGACGCTGGGCCGAGACGAGGGTCTCGATGTCCTTGATGCGCCCCATGAGACGCTGCGTGGTCACGTCGCCCGAGACCTCGAGCGAGAGCACGCCGTCCTCGAAGCGCGCGACCCGAGCGTGATCCAGGATCCCAGCGAGCAGCGGATCGCCAGGGCGGATGAGGTCGGTCATGACCTCCCAGGCCTCGTTGTCGATGGGACCCGTCGGGACCGGAGCGGTCGGTACGCTCGCCGCCTCGCCCTTCTTGGCCCGCCCCTTGGCCTTGCGCGGCGCCTCGGCCTTCGCGGTCTCGGGCTTCGGCGTCGCGGCAGCGAGCACGGTCGGAGCAGCCTCGGGCGGGGCCGCGATGATCGACGGAGGCGGAGGCTCGACGATCGGAGCAGGAGGCTCGACGATCGGAGCAGGAGGCTCGACGACTGGCGCAGGAGGCTCGACGATCGGAGCAGGAGGCTCGACGATCGGAGCAGGCACAGGCGCAGGCTCTACGACCGGCGCAGGCGGCTCGACGATCGGCACAGGCGCAGGCTCGACGACCGGAGCAGGCGGCTCGACGACCGGCGCAGGAAGCTCGACGATCGGCACAGGCGCAGGCTCGACGACCGGAGCAGGCGGCTCGACGACCAGCGCAGGAGGCTCGACGATCGGAGCAGGCGGCTCGACGACCGGCGCGGGTGCAGGCACCGAGACGAACGCTGGCGGCGCCTCGACGACCACCGGAGGGGCGGCCACGACCGGCGCAGCGAGCTCGGCGGGCGCAAGCGTCTTCACCCCGGCCCCGGTCGGGACCGGGGTCTCAGCTTTTGGGCGCAGGGTCC
>JAEUKJ010000211.1 GCA_016792665.1 Deltaproteobacteria bacterium
CTTCATGGAAGACCTCGAGGCCCAGCGTGAACGGCGCTGCTGGGCGAGGGTGGGAGGACTCTTCGAGAGCACCCGCAAAGGCACGAGAGTCTCTCAGATTTGCCCCAGCTCGCGCGCGAATGCAAGTCGCAGGCTTCGCCAGGCCTTCGGCGGAGATCAGGTCCATGGGCAGCCTGGCTTCGCCAGGCCTTCGGCGGAGATCAGGCCTGGACCTCGACCAAGTGGCGCGGGGGCAGTGCGCCGGTCTTCAGGAGCGCGATGGCCTGCACGCCAGCGTTGAGGCCGGCGACCGTCGTGTAGGTCGTGATGCGGGCCGCGAACGCCGCCTTGCGCAAGGTCGAAGCGCCGCGCCCGGCCGCGAGGACGAGCGTCGTGCCATCGAGGCGCTGCTCTGGGTCGACGACCTCGACGGCCTGCCCCTGAGCGGACAGCGCCTGCGCGGTGATCTGTCCCGCGACGACCTCGAAGCCCAGCTCGCGCAACGCCGCGGCCAACGGCACGAGCTCGCCGGCATCGGCGGGGTCCACACGCAGGACCGCGCGCCCACCGAGCGGGAACTTCACGCCGGCCCCGAGCAGCGCCTTGGCGTAGGCCTCGGCGAAGGTCGGGCCGCTGCCCATGGTCTCGCCGGTCGACTTCATCTCGGGCCCGAGCATGACGTCGACGCCGGGGAACTTGCGGAACGGGAAGACGGCCTCTTTCACCGAGACCATCGTCGGCAGCTTTTCGGCGGTGATGCCGAGCTCCGCCAGTGACTTACCGGCCATGATGCGGGCCGCGATCTTGGCCAGCGGGCGGCCGGTCGCCTTGGCGACGAAGGGCACCGTCCGCGAGGCGCGCGGGTTGACTTCCAGGACGTAGACCACGCCCTCGCAGATCGCGAACTGCACGTTCATCAGACCGACCACGCCCAGCGCGCGCGCCATGACCTCGGTCTGGCGGCGGAGCTCGGCCTGCATCTCGGCCGAGAGCGAATGCGGCGGCAGCGAGCACGCCGAGTCACCCGAGTGGATCCCGGCCTGCTCGATGTGCTCCATGACGCCGCCGATGACGACGTCGGTGCCGTCCGACAGCGCGTCGACGTCGATCTCGATGGCGTTGCGCAGGTAGCGATCGAGCAGGACGGGCTGCTCTTCCGAAGCGGCGAAGGCCGCCCCGAGGAAGCGGTCGAGCTCTTCCGTGGAGTGCGCGATCTCCATGGCGCGCGCGCCGAGCACGTAGCTCGGGCGCACGACCAGCGGGAAGCCGACCTCCAGCGCCTTGTCGTGGGCCTCGTCGCGCGTCATGGCGGTCGCGTTCTCGGGCTGCTTCAGGCCGAGCGAGCCGAGCAGCTTCTGGAAGCGCTCGCGGTCCTCGGCCAGATCGATGGCGTCGGGCGAGGTGCCGATGATCGGCACGCCGGCTTTCTCCAAGCCGCGCACGAGCTTCAGCGGCGTCTGCCCACCGAGCTGCACGATGACGCCGAACGGCTTCTCGACGTGCACGATCTCGAGCACGTCCTCGAGGGTGACCGGCTCGAAGTAGAGGCGGTCCGAGGTGTCGTAGTCGGTCGAGACCGTCTCGGGATTGCAGTTGACCATGATGGTCTCGAAGCCGTCGGCTTTGAGCGCCAGGGCCGCGTGCACGCAGCAGTAGTCGAACTCGATGCCCTGCCCGATGCGGTTCGGGCCGGCGCCGAGGATCATCACCTTCTTGCGATCGGTGGGGCGCGCCTCGCTGACCTCTTCGTAGGTCGAGTAGAGGTAGGGCGTCTCGCTCGCGAACTCGGCGGCGCAGGTGTCGACGCGGAAGTAGACCGGGCGGATGCCCAGCGCGTGGCGCTTCGAGCGGACCTCGGACTCGGGCACGTCGGTGAGGCGCCCGATGCGCTTGTCCGAGAAGCCCTGGCGCTTCAGGCGGCGCAGCTCATCGCGGCTGAGATCTTCGAAGCCGACGGCCTGGAGGCGCTGCTCGGTCTCGATGAGGATCTGGACCTGGTCGACGAACCACGGGTCGACGCCGGTGAGCGCCGAGACCTTCGCCGCGCTCCACCCGCGGCGCAGCGCGTCGGCCAGGTAGAGGAGGCGCTCGGGCCCGGGAAAGCGCAGCTCGTATTCCAGGCCGTCGTCGTCCTTGGACTTCACCTCGTCGTTCTCGGTGAGGCCGTCGAGGCCCGTCTCGAGCCCGCGCAAGGCCTTGCCCAGCGCCTCCTGGAAGGTGCGGCCGATGGCCATCACCTCGCCGACCGACTTCATCTGGGTCGTGAGCCGCGTGTCCGAGCCGCGGAACTTCTCGAAGGCGAAGCGCGGGCACTTCACGACGACGTAGTCGATGGTCGGCTCGAAGGACGCCGGGGTCACCTTCGTGATGTCGTTGCCGAGCTCGTCGAGCGTGTAGCCGACGGCCAGGCGCGCCGCGACCTTGGCGATGGGGAAGCCGGTCGCCTTGCTTGCGAGCGCCGAGCTGCGCGAGACGCGCGGGTTCATCTCGATGACGACCATGCGGCCGTCCTTCGGGTTGACGGCGAACTGGACATTGCTGCCGCCGGTGTCGACGCCTATCTCGCGCATGACCGCGAAGCTCGCGTCGCGCATGCGCTGGTATTCTTTGTCGGTGAGCGTGAGCGCCGGGGCGACGGTGATGGAGTCGCCCGTGTGGACGCCCATCGGGTCGAAGTTCTCGATGGAGCACACGATGATGCAGTTGTCCGCGCGATCGCGGACGACCTCCATCTCGAACTCCTTCCAGCCGAGCACCGACTCTTCGATCAAGACCTGGGAGATCGGCGAGGCGGTGAGCCCGCGCGTGGCGATCTCACGCAGCTCCTCGGGTGTGCGACCGATGCCGCCCCCCGTGCCTCCGAGCGTGAAGGACGGGCGCACGATGGCCGGGTAGCCGACGACCTCGGTCGCGGCCATGACCTCGTCGATGGTCTGGCAGAAGACCGCGCGCGGCATCTCGAGCCCGATCGACGCCATCGCGTTCTTGAAGAGCTCGCGGTTCTCGGCCTTCTCGATCGACGGGATGCGGGCGCCGATGAGCTCGACCCCGAAGCGCTCGAGGACCCCGTGGTGGGCGAGGTCCAGCGCACAGTTGAGGGCGGTCTGCCCGCCCATCGTCGGCAGGATGGCGTCGGGGCGCTCGCGCTCGATGATGCGCGCGACCGTCTCCCACTCGACCGGCTCGACGTAGATGACGTCGGCGGTCTCGGGGTCGGTCATGATCGTCGCGGGGTTCGAGTTGACGAGGATGACCTTGTAGCCCTCGGCGCGGAGCGCGCGGCAGGCCTGGACACCGGAGTAGTCGAACTCGCAGGCCTGCCCGATGAC
This sequence comes from Deltaproteobacteria bacterium, assembly GCA_016792665.1. GTDB lineage: Bacteria > Myxococcota_A > UBA9042 > PHBI01 > PHBI01 > WYBB01. The sequence goes on from JAEUKJ010000211.1 coordinate 3,309, forward strand.
GATGGGGCCGGCACCGATGAGCAGGATGGACTTGATGTCGTCGCGACGCGGCATGCGAGTTCCCTTCCTTGAGCGTGGATTAGGCGGCGCGGCGGCGCGCGAGGTCGGCGACGAAGCGATCGAAGAGGTGCGCGAGCTCGTGCGGGCCGGGGCTCGCCTCGGGGTGACCCTGGAACGAGAAGACCGGCAGCGAGGTGTGCTCGACCCCCTGCAGCGACCCGTCGAAGAGCGAGACGTGGGTCACGCGCAGCTCGGGCGGCAGCGTCGTCGGGTCGGCCGCGAAGCCGTGGTTCTGCGACGAGATGAGGACCCGCCCGGTCGCGAGCTCTTTGACGGGGTGGTTCGCGCCGTGGTGGCCGAACTTCATCTTGAGGGTCTTGGCGCCGAGCGCCAGGCAGAGGAGCTGGTGCCCGAGGCAGATGCCGAAGACCGGGAGGCCCTTGGCCACGAAGCGGCGGATCGCCTCTTGCGCGTAGGTCACCGGGGCTGGGTCGCCCGGGCCGTTGGACAGGAAGAGGCCGTCGGGCTGGAGGGCCAGGGCGCGCTCGGCCGGGGTCTCGGCCGGGACGATGGTGACCTTGCAGCCGCGGTCGACCAGCATGCGCAGGATGTTGCGCTTGATGCCGAAGTCGTAGGCGACGACGTGCGGGCCTTCCGCGGGCGCGTGGAAGGGCGTGTGGTCGCCGAGCCAGCGGATCGAGCCGTCGAGCCACGGCGTCGTCTCGGGCAGGGTCACGACCTTGGCGAGGTCGGCGCCGTTGAGACCCGAGAACGCACGGGCGCGGTCGACCGCGGTCGCCACATCGAGGACGCCGCCCACGACGAGGCAACCATTTTGCGCGCCTTTTTCACGGAGCAGGTGGGTCAGGCGGCGCGTGTCGACCTCGGCCAGGGCGACGATGTCGTGGCGCTGGAGGTAGCGCGAGAGGGACTCGGTCTTCCTCCAGCTCGAGGCGAGGCGCGGCACGTCGCGCACGATGAGGCCCGAGACCTGCGGGCCGGGGGCCTCGTCGTCTTCGACCGTGATGCCGGTGTTGCCGACGTGTGACGCGGTGAGCGTCACGATCTGCTGGTGGTAGCTCGGGTCGGAGAGGATCTCCTGATAGCCGGTCATCGCCGTGTTGAAGACGACCTCGCCGACGCTCACGCCCGTGGCACCGACGCCGACGCCATGGAGCACGGTGCCGTCGGCCAGCGCCAAGAGCCCGGGCGGATTGTGCGCGCGTGATGCGCGCGGCGCGCTGGAAGAGCTCTGCATGGGTGGACCGGCTCCTTTGTCTCTGTGGCCTGGCGGCGCGCGCGGATTAGCGTGCAGCGCCCAAAATTCCAAGCGGAAAGCGGGCGGGAATCCAAGCTGCCATTGACAACTTGAGGGCCCCGGACTCGAATCACGACACGTCCGGGCGATGCGTGCCCTGCCAGCCGCATGTCCGCGACCCTCCGGTCACATCCCGGTGTCGGTCGACACACTCCGAGGCGATCCATGCGTCGAACTCCCTTCCTCTCGGCCTTGACGCTGTGCGCGCTCGGTGCGCTCGCGCCTGTGTCGCGCGCCGCGCCCGCGGCCACGGTGCCGTACTCTCCGATGGATCTGGCGCGCGGCGAGATCGTCGCCCCCGAGGGGGTCGAGTTCGAGGAGGCCGAGAGCGCGACCGGCGTGGTGAGCGGGGCCACGGGGCGCTGCGAGCTGGCCGTCGCCGGGAGCAGCATCTACTCGAACGGGCCGGGGAGCTGCCCGGCGCTGTGGGCGATGCCCGAGCCGAAGGCCGTGACGCTCAAGGTGACCAGCGGCGGTAAGACGGTCGAGCTCGCGCTGGTCCCGACCTTCAAGGCAAGGACCCCGGGCCTGAGCCTCGCGGGCAATGTCCTGGCGGGTCAGAGCGGCTTCCCCGAGACGAGCGACCTCGCCGTCCTCGTTTGGGAGGGGAGCCCGCCCAAGCCCTCCGGTTGGGAGATGCGCACCCTCGAAGGCGGCAAGGTCGAGCTCGACGCGGTGACGGCCGCGGTCGCCAAGGCGGCGGGCGGGCGCTACCTCGCCTACGGATACGACCTCAGCGAAGAGGAGATGCAGGTCTATGCCTGGCCGGTCGTCGCGGGCTCCGCGCCGGTGTCGCAGCCTCAGCCCCAACCGCAACCGCAGCCGCAGCCGCAGCCCCAACCTCAGCCGGCTCGGGTCGATACCACCGTCGTCTTGCGCCCCCTGCCCGAAGAAGCCGGGCCCGAGCCCTACGTGGTCGGCGACCCCGATGGGTCCTTCGAGCCCTCCGGCTTCACGCTGCAGGCGTTCGCGCCGGGCGAGCCCATCCCGAGCGACCTCCAGTGCCCCCCGAAGAAGCTGCCCCAGGACGACATGATCGTCGTGTGCGTGGACGCGACCGGGCCGAGCTTCCGCTACTGGCAGACCCCGCGCGGCCGCTACACGAAGCCCAACAAGCCCTTCTACATCCACGTCGTCCATCGCGCCGAGCACCGCGCGCAGATCGTGCTCGGCGGGACGGTCGGCAGCTACGCCCCCGGCTCACGCGGCAAGTTCATGGTGAGCCAGCGCGCGGCCGGCAGCGAGGGCTTCAACCTCGAGGGCGACGCCCCGAACAAGCCCATCACCTACGTCGTCACGGCCCGCACCTTCGCGCCGCGCCGCCCCGGCTTCACGCCGCTCGAGGTGCGCATCCACGACGCCAACGCGCAGCTCGTCAACGACCCCTTCAAGCTCGAGTTCTGGGTCGAGGGGACCTACTCGGGCGCCTTCCGGGTCGGCGTCGCCGGCATCCTGCTCGGCTCGCTGGACCAGCGCTATCGCGCCGAGACGCGCCCCGACTCACTTCAGAAAGAGATCGTCGCCACCGAGCGCAGCGCCATGGACCTCGACCTGGTCATCGGCTACTCGCCCTACCTCGACTCCGGCGGGCGCGCCGCTTCGGGCTGCGAGAGCGCCCCCTTCTGCTTCAACCCGTACTTCGGCCTGGGGCTCATGTCGGCGTCGTCCAACGGTGACCTCACCTGGATGAAGTCGGTGCACCTCGGCGTCGAGTGGGAGCTCACCGAAGCCTTCGCGGTCGCGCTGACCGCCAACCTGCGGCGCGTCGAGCGCCTGGCCAGCGGCTACCGCCCCGGCTATCCGGTGGACGGCCAGGTGCCGGTCGACGACGTCTTCGTCTTCGGGTTCGGGGTGGTCATCAACCTGAGCCCCGAGTTCCTGAGGATCGGCGCCAGCGGCGCGGCGGCGGTGCTGAAATGAGGAATCCAATCATGCATGTCATTCATGGGGCCCGGCTTCTCCTATGCACCGCACTCATGACGGTCGGCGCGGCGGCGGGCTGCGACTCGGTCGACGAGCCGCTCAACGTCGAGTGCCCCGATGGCACGGGCCCGTTCAAGCTGGCCGACTCGCGCATCACCGGCACCTTCGCCTTCGAGCCGCCCGTCGACCCGCTGACGCGCGGCCAGACCATCTTCATCTCGGGCACGGCCCACCACGAGGACGGCCTCGCCATCCGCGAGATCCGGGTCGCCGGCGTTGCGGCCGCGCGCGACGAGTTCAACTTCGCGCGCTGGTCGGCGACCGTCAGCTACGAGGCGATCGTCACGGCGAGCGCGACCTCGGCCGAGTCGCAGGTGCAGCTCGAGGCGGTGGCCATCGACGCGTGCGGCAACCGCTACCCGTTCGCGGTCGGCGTGGTCGCGGTCGACCCGAGCCCCGACATCGACGTCCAGAGCCTCAGCATTGCCGTCGAGTACCCGGGCAGCGCGACCTTCGTGCCCGCCGACGGGCGCGCTCCGGCCATCGTGCGCATCACGGGCACGGGGCGCGCGGCGGGCGCGGTGGTGTCGGTCACGACCGATCGCGGCGACCTCCGTGGCCTCGATGAGGAGGGCAAGGTGGTGCTCGCGGCGCCGGCTGGCGAGACCGGCACGGCCACGGCGACGCTGCTCTTCTATGGGACCGAGGCGGGCACGGCGATCGTCGCTGCCACGGTCGAGGACAAGGTCGCGGTCGGGTTGGTGAAGGCCGAGGGGCCGCCGAGCCTCTCGCCGCGGCTCGCGACGCTGGGCGCGGGCTCGAGCCTCGAGGTCGATGTGTCGGGTGCGAGCGAGATCCGCTGCTCGGCCGAGGTCAGCGCCGACCTCCAGGTGCTCTACGGGACCGACGCGCTGGGCGCGACCGCGACCCTCATCGAGGCCGACGAGGCGGGGCGGCGTGTCTTGTCCGTGCAGGCCGCGAGCGAGCCGGTGGAGACCTCGGTCGAGATCGACGTGACCTGCACCGATGCCTTCGGGCAGGTGGGCGGAGGGGTCTATCGACTCGGTGAGGCCACGTTTCCGGACGGCGGAGGCGAAGAGCCGCCGCCCGACGACGGGTCCTTCTGAGGGCCGGCGTGTGAAGGGAGCACCTCGCCACGACCTGCGTGCCCGACTGCGTCACTTTGTCGCGCAGCTCGCGGTCTTTGGTGCGGTCACGACCGGCCTCGGGCTCGAGGCGCGCTCGCACTGCGAGGACGCCCCAGCGGCGGCCGTCAACGCGCGGGCCAACCCCGACGACCCGTCGACGCAGCTCGTCGAGGCGGTGTGGGCGCGGGTCTACGGCGCGTTCTCGGCGCTGTCGGGGCGGCCGACCGAGCTCGTCGTCCTGGGCGAGTCGGCGCGCAAGTCCAACGGCCAGCCCTTCCCGGCGACGGCGTTCATCTGCCCGTCGAAGCCCGGTGAGACCCCGCGGCTCTATGTGACCTGGCCGCTCATCACGCGTGCCCAGACCGACAAGCTCTACGACCTCGACTTCGTGGCGCTCGTCATCGGGCACGAGCTCGGGCACCGCGCGCGCGACCTCACGTTCGAGGGGCAGCGCGACACGAGCCAGGGCGGGCCGGAGATCGAAGCCCGCGCCGACGCGCACGGGGCCTTCTTCGCGGCCGTGGCCGGCTACTCGACGCGTCGTCTCGCGTGCGACGCTGCGTTGGACACCTTCCTGGACATCGAGGCGCACGTGGCCGAGGGGGTGCGCGCCGGTCGACGCCAAAAGCTCGGCGAGGCGCTGAAAGCCTTCGACGTCTACGAGAGCCTCTACGACGCGTCCGCCGGGCTCGCCTTCTGGGACTCGCAGAGCGCCATGATCCTCTTGAAGTGGGTCGACGAGCGGCTCGGGCGCGAGCTCACGCCCATCCCCGAGTTCAAGGTGCTCCTGGCCCTGACCATCCTCCTCGACACGGCCAGCGTCGCCCCGTGGACCAAGCTCGCCGTCGTGCCCGGGGCGCCGGTCAACCAGCTCCGCTGTGTGCCGGTCTTCCCGCAGCACACCGCGCTCTGGGACGAGATCGTCAACGCCGATGACGGCAGCCAGAAGGGGGTCAACGGGTCCCGCGACCTGGGCGGCGATCTCAAGACGGCCATCGGCCTCCTGAACGACGCGCTCGGTCTCGGCGCGAGCCCGCTCGCCGCGTACTCCGGGCTCGCCTGCGCCCACGCCTACCTCGGCGACACCAAGAAGGCGCGCGGCGCGCTGGAGAAGGCCAAAGGCTACCTCGCCGGGCGGCCGCCCTCGGTCGCGGCGGCGCTCGGGGCCAACGGCACCTTCTTCGACTGGCTCGACTGGATGCAGCAGAACAAGGCGCCGAAGGCCGAGGCCGCGGAGCCCGACAAGAAGGCGTGGGCCGACAAGGTGCGCGCGCAGAAGGCGAGCTGGTCGGCCAATGCGTCCATCGTCGGCTGGGTCGACGGGCTCGCGCGCTATCCGACGGCCGCGCCCGAGGCGAAGGCGGCGCCGATCATGTGTAAGGCCGAGCTGCCCAAGAGCGCGCCGGGCGAGGGCTTCGTGCGGCTTCCGACCTGTCCGGAGGCGCCCAGGGCCGGCGGGTGTCCCTGCGGCTGGATCGAGCTCCACCGCCTCGAGGAGACGCTGACCTCGACCGACCCGAACGACGGGATCCGGACCTGCGTGCCGGGCGGGTGGGGCACAGGGCTGCGCTGGGTCGATGTGCTCTTGCCGCTCCTGGATCTGCGCTCGCGCATGATGGTGCTCGACACGGTGAGCGGGCCGCTCGCGAACCTGCGCGTGTGGGAGAAGGGCTGCAAGGCCTTCGAGGCGCGCGGCAGCTCGGACCGCGGGCTGACTGTCTACGCCGGGGTCTGCCCAGCGCTCGGCGCCCCGCAGGTGATTCTCCAGGCCGACGACTGCCGCGTGCGCCGGGCGATCGTCATCGCGCTCTGAGCGCAGGACTAACTGGTTGCGGATCCACGCGACGGCGTGAAGTGAGAGCGACTATCGATTCTCCGCGCGGCGCTTGCGGGTCGCCTCGCGGATGACGACCGCGACGGCGATGCCGAGGACGCCGGTCGCGGCGAGCGTCGTCGCGTGCACCGGCTCGCCACCCAGCGCGGCACCCAGCAGCACCGCGATGGCCGGGTTCACGTAGCTGTACGACAGGGCCAGGGTGGGGCGCGTGTTGCGCAGGAGCCAGTTGAAGGCCGTGAAGCCGACCAGGGACCCGAAGATCACCAGGTAGGCCACGATGGCGATGGCCTCGCCGGAGACCTCGCTCGGGAAGGACTCGCCGAGGATGGGCCACAAGAGCGCCATGCCGGTGCCACCCCAGAGCATGTGCAGGGCAGGGGCGCTGACGCCAGGGGCCTGTGGCAGCTTGCGGACGAAGATCGAGCCGAGCGCCCAGCCCACCGGCCCGAGCAGGAGGAGGATGATCATGCCGACGTCGCCGCCGAGCTCGGCCGAGCTGGCCAGGAGCGCGACACCGGTCGTGCCGAGGCCGATCCCGATCCACTCGGCCGCGCGCGCCCGCTCGCCGAACAGCGGCCCGAGGACCGCCACCCAGAGCGGCGTCGTCGAGGCAACGATGGCCGCGACGCCGCTCGCGACGTGCTCCTGCGCGAGCGCGATGAAGCCGTTGCCCGCCACGAAGAGCAGGGCACCGACCGGCGCCGCGCGCAGTACCTCGCCGCGCGTCGGCATGCGTCCCCCGCGCAGGCGGTGCATGAGAAGCAGGATCGCACCCGCGCCCAGAAAGCGCATGGCGCCCAACACCATCGGCGGGAAGGTGTGGATGGCCACCTTCATGCCGAGGTAGGTCGAGCTCCAGATGAGATAGACCGCCGCGAGCGACGCGATGAGGCGCGGGTCGATCTTGCGTGGCGCCGCCTCGGCTTGTTCAGCGGGCGCCGATGACATCGACCCCCATGTAGCGGCGCAGGACCTCGGGCACGACGATCTTCTCGTCGGCGGTCTGGTAGACCTCGAGGATGGCCATGACCGTGCGCCCGATGGCGAGCCCGCTGCCGTTCAGCGTGTGAACGAAGCGCGGCTTGGCGCCGGGCTCGGGCCGATAGCGGATGTCCGCGCGGCGCGCCTGGAAGTCGAGGAAGTTCGAGCACGAGCTGATCTCGCGCCAGCGCTTCTGCACCGGCAACCACACCTCGAGGTCGTAGCAGCGGCTCGCGCCGAAGCCGAGGTCGCCACCGCAGAGCTCCATCCGACGATAGGCGAGACCCAGCGCCTCGAGCATCGCCTCGGCGTGGCCGACCAGCTCTTCGTGCGCGCGCGCCGAGTCCTCCGGCGTGCTCAGGTGGACGAGCTCGACCTTCTGGAACTGGTGCACGCGCGTCAGGCCGCGCACGTCGCGCCCGTGCGAGCCGGCCTCGCGGCGGAAGCACGGCGAGAAGCCGCAGAGCTTCTTCGGCAGGTCGCCGGCGTCCAACATGAGGCCGCGGTACATGTTCGTGATCGAGACCTCGGCCGTCGGGATGAGGAACATGTCGTCCGCATCCATCCGGTAGGCGTCGTCCTCGAACTTCGGGAGCTGCCCGGTGCCGACCATGCACTCGCGCCGCACCATGAACGGCGTGAGGACCTCTTCGTAGCCGTGCTTCTCGCTGTGCGAGTCGAGGAAGAAGGACTGCAGGGCGCGCTCGAGGCGTGCGCCGAGCCCGCGATAGAGCGCGAAGCCGTTGCCCGCGAGCCGCGAGGCGGCCTCGAAGTCGAGGATGCCGAGCTTCTCGCCGAGCGCGTCGTGGTCCAACGCCACGAACGCGTGCTCGACCTGCTGACCCCAGGTCTTGACGACCACGTTGTCGGCGTCGCTCCTCCCTTCGGGCACCACGGCCTGCGGGATGTTGGGGATGTAGAGCGCTGCCGCCTCGAGCTTCTCGTCGAGCTCCTTGGCCTCGGCCTCGAGCCCCTTCACCTCGTCCGAGAGGGACTTCAACCGCTCGCGCATGGCGCTCGCCTGGTCGGCCGCCATCGTCTTCTGGTTGGCGCCGAACTCGCGCGAGAGCTTGTTCTGCTCCGCGCGCAGCTCGTTATGGCGCTGCACCGCGCGGCGCCGCGCCTCGGCGATGGTCGTGAGCGAGTCGAAGGACAGGTCGGGGTTGCGCTTCTTCAGCCGCGCCGTCGCCTCGTCGAGGTGCTCGAGCACCCACTTCACGTCATGCATGACCCATCACTCCTTGTTCGGCTCGGCCACGACCGGCTCGGTCGCCGCCAGCACCGGCTGGGGTGCCGCCTCGCCGCCCTCGTCACCCGCGCCCTCACCCGTGTCGCGTCGCCCTCGGCCGCGTCCACCGCGGCGGCCACGCCCACGTCGGCGCTTCTTCTCGGGGTCGTTGGCGTCGTCCTCGCCCTCGCCCTCGGCGTCGAGCTCGGCACCCTCGGCGTCCAACGCCTCGGCCGTGACACCCGCGACCGCCGTCGTCTCCTCGGGCTCGACCGCGGCTGCGACCGGGGCGGCCTTCGGGACCGGCGGTGCCTTCGGGGTCGGTGCGGCCTTCGGGATCGGCGGTGCCTGCACCGGGGTCTCGGCCACCGGCGTCGCCTCCACCGGCTCGCTCGCGGCGGGCTGGCTCGGCGCCGGGATGCTCGGAGCCTGAGGCGCCGTCACGGCCGGCATCGCCGGGTTCGACGGAGTCGCCCTCGGCACCGGCTTCACCGTGCCTCCGCGCAGATCGATGGCGCCGAACTTCGGCAGCTTCGGCTTCTCGACCTTCTCGGCCGCGACCTCACCCTCGGGTGCCCGCGGCACGACCGGCGCCGCCTCGAAAGCGCGTGGCGCCGCGATGCGTGCCACGTCCTCATTGCCGACCTGCATCAGCACCGGGGCCGGCATGGCCAGGCCTTCGTTGCCCTCGCTACGCAGCCCCTCGGGTCCCGCCTCGCGACGCGGCCCGCGGTCCTGGCGATCGCCTCGACCCTGTCGGTCGCCCCGATCTTGTCGGTCGCCCCGATCCTGTCGGTCGGGCCGCGGCTCGCGGGGCTGACCCGGCTGGCCACCCTGCGCGCCCTGACCTCCCTGGCCACCCTGACGCTCGGGGCGCGGCTCGCGGCGCTCACCCTGGCGCGGGCCCTGGCCCGGCTGCGGAGCTCCCGAGCCGTTGGCTCCGGTCGGCAGCGCGCCCGGCGTCCCGACCTCGTCACCCTCTTCGCCGCCCTTGCCGCGACGACGACGACGACGCTTCTTCTTGTCCGCTTCGCTGCCCGAGATCGCGCTCCCGGCGTCCATGAGCTCGCTCTGCTCGGGCTTGTCCTTCTTGGCCTCGCGGTCCTTCCGGTCGCGATCGCCGCGGTCACCCCGATCGCCGCGCTCGCCCCGATCTCCACGGTCCCGCTCGCCCCGGTCACGCCGGTCGCGGTCACGGTCACGGCCCTTCTCTTCGTGGCCACCTTCCTCGGCGACCCGCTCGGGCTTGTCGGCCTTCTCGGCCTTGTCGTTCTTGTCGCCCTTGTCCGGGCGGTCGCCACGGTCCTTCTTGCGACGACGGTCGTCCCGATCATCGCGGTCGCGTCGTCGGCGTTCGCGGTCCTCACCGTCGACGCGCTTGTCCTCGCGCGGCTCGCCGTCGAGCTCCAGCGGAGGCAGCCCGCCGCCCAGCCACGCCTTGAGGCGACCCCAGATCGAGAGGCCGTGCCAGCGCGCCGACTCCATCGCGCGGATCTTCTCCGCCTCGGCCAGCAAGAGCTCCTTCTGCGCCCTGAGCTCCGCCTCGCGCCGCAGCGATTCGTCGGCCTCCTTCTGGGCCCGCTCGATCTCGCGGCTCCGCGCGAGCTCCGCCTCGATCGCCTTGTTCTGGTCGTCCAGCAGCGCGCGCGGCCCGGCGAAGATGCTCGCCTCGGCCTCCTCGTTGGCGCCGATCTCGATCTGGACCTCCTCGCCCTCTTCGAGCTCGCGCTTCTCGACCTCGCTCCGCACGAGATCGACCTGCTGCAGGATGCGCTTGGGGCGACGCACGGCCCCACCCACGCGCGAGAGCAGCTCGAGGTAGGCCCGCATCGGCGGGCAGTTGCCCTCGGCCTTCACCTCGATGGACGTCGCGGTCTGCTTCTCGAGGTCGAGCAGCTCGCGCCGCTTGCGATTCAAGAGGTAGTTCGCGATGTCGACCGGCATCTTCGCGTCGAGGTGCTGGTAGTTGCCGCGCAGCAGCGTCTCCTTCATGCGGCGCAGGAGGTAGAGCGCGCTCGACTCGACGCTGCGGATCTGTCCCGTTCCCCCGCACGAGGTGCACGGCGTGAACGACCCGCGCATGACCGAGCTCTGCAGCCGCTGGCGGCTGATCTCCATGAGCCCGAACTCGCTGATCTTCGAGAACTTGACCTTCGCCTTGTCGCTGCGGAAGGCGTCGCGGACCGTGTCCTCGACGCGGCGGATGTTCTCCTTGTCGCGCATGTCGATGAAGTCGACGACGATCAGCCCACCGCGGTCGCGGATCTTCAGCTGACGCGCGATCTCAGCGGCCGCCTCGAGGTTCGTCTTGAGCGCCGTGTCCTCGATGTCGTCGGTCTTGACGCGCCCCGAGTTGACGTCGATGGAGACCAGCGCCTCGGTCTGGTCGATGACGATCGAGCCACCCGCCGCGAGGTCGATGCGCCGCGCGAAGATGTCGTCGATCTGGTCTTCGATCTGGTAGCGCGAGAACAGCGGGCGCGGGTCCTCGTAGAACTTGACCTTGTTGGCGAGCTCCGGGGCGAGCGCCACGCAGAAGTTGCGCACCTCCTCGTAGACCTCACGCTCGTCGACCAGGATCTCGTCGACCGACGGGCTCACGTAGTCGCGGATGAAGCGCGTCGGCAGCGAGCGCTCCTGGTGCACGAGGCCCGGCCCACGCAGCTGCTTGAAGCGCTCGTGCGCCTTCGCGATGAGCTGCAGGACGTACTTCTCGTTGAGCTTGATGTCGTCGGCGTCCTGGTCCGCGGCGGCCGTGCGCATGATGACGCCGTGACCCTCGGGGGTCTCGAGCTGGTTCATCACCTTCTTCAGGCGCTTCCGCTCTTCGTCCGACACGCGCCGCGAGATGCCGGCCTTGTCCGAGTTCGCCTCGATGGCCAGCGAGCGCCCGGCGATCGAGATCGAGGTCGTGAGACCCGCGCCCTTCTGCCCGATCTCGTCCTTCACCACCTGCACCATGATCTCCTGACCCTGGTGCAGCACGTCCTGGATGGGCAGCTTCTTGTTCGCCTGACCCTTCGGATAGAGCTCGGGGATGATCTCGCCGAGCGGCAGGAAGCCCTGCTTGTCGGCGCCATAGTCCACGAACGCCGCCTGCAGCGACGCGTTCACGCGGTGGACCACGCCCTTGTAGATATTGCCCTTGTTGTTGTCGGCACGACTCGTGACGATCTCGAAGTTCGCGAGTCTTCCGGACTCGACCAGCGCCACGCGGGTCTCTTCGTGGGCCACATTGATGAGCAGCTTCTCGGCCATGTTCTTTCGTCTCCGGGGAGACTCCGAACGCGGGGCCTTGGCCGTGCTCGTCGAGGGTTCGCTTTCGTTCGTCGCGCCAACGTCTCTTCTTGAGGGAGGGGCGGTGGCGTCCGTGGACTCAGGCGGCCAGAGCGCGCTCTGGCGGGGCAACCTTGCCTACGTGGGCGCGCCCTCGGTCCCGCGGGGGGACGAGAGGGGTGCGCCGTCGTCGTGTGGGGTCGCCTTCGGCGAGGTGGTTCGGCGGGGCTCGAAAGGGCAAGCCCGGCCATGGCCTTGGCGTTCGGTGTCTCTGTTGTCGCCCCGGCGCTCGCGCCTGGGTCCCGTCCGGTGCTTGCACCCGAGGGACGTCCACCACGTGCGCCACACGCGGCCCCTGGGCGTCCATCGCCGAGGAGGTCCGCAGGGCCGGCGTCACCGCGCGGCCCAGGGCTTGGTATGGTTGATGACTTTTTTCGAGGGCGACGCGCAGACCCTTGAAGGTCTCACGTGCCACTCGCCCGCTGCCGGAACATCCGGCGGAGGGCATGCACTGCTCCGAATCCAGGCGAGGCCCGAGGCCCTCGACCACCCCTCGCGAGGTGAGGCAATCCGCACCAGGCCAGGATGAGCCTGACTGCCGGCGGATGCATCCCTGGCCTATCCCCTTGGCCCGTCGCACGCTGCCTGACGATGCCAGGCCGGCGGCGCTTGCCACGCTCGAGACCGGCGCGAGCAGGGCTCTTCCGGTCGGTGGATGTCGCGTTGGGGACAATGATTTGGGATGAGTCGCGGCTGGATTCGGAAGAATCGGCCGCACGGAACTTCCGCACGGTGTCGCGGAACCTATCGCCCGTGCCCCGGTCTGTCAATCCGATCGGATCAGGCCCAGGGGCCGCCCGGGGTCAGGCCTACTTCATTTCATGCCGCGGGTCGCCCAACACCTCACCCCGCGGTGCCAGGACGACCCCGTTTCCCGGCCGCGCCCACCCGAGCCCCGTTGCCCCGAGGCGATGCGCGTGCCAGGTTCCGCCCGTGACCGAGCCCTCCGACGAGCCCGCCCTCTCCGTCCCCTCCCGGGGCAGCCTCGCCGCGCGCGCCCTCGGCCTGACGCGCTGGCTCGTCCTGGCCCTCGCCCTCTTTGCGACCCTGCGCCTCGCGCTCCCCGCGCTCGGCACCTTCCCGCGGACCCTCACCGCGGAAGAGTCCGACACCTTCCTCGGCGGCCACCGCCTGGTCGATCTCCTGACCACGCGCCCCGACGACCCGCGCCTGCCCAAGCCCGGGCTCAGCACTCGCCTGAAGGTCGGCTTCGAGACCACCGCCACCAACCCGCGTCTCCGCGGCCTCGAAGACAAGCCACCGCGCCGCGCTGCGCTCGAGGCCCCGGTCCCACGCTACCTCGCCGCCCTGGGCCTGGGTCTCCTCCCGGCCTCCCCGAACGCGACCAACCTCGAGCGCGTGCAGACCGCCTCTGCCCTCGCCATGACCGTCGCGGTCCTCGTCCTCCTCTACGGCTTCCGCCATCGCTCGCGCCTCTTTCGCATCGTCCTCGCCCTCGCGATCCTGACCATGCCTGGCGCCCTCGATGCCGCGCTCTCCGGCGGCTACGGCGCCTCTGCGACCCTGGTCATGGCGCTCTTCCTGGTCACCCTCGAGCGCCTCGTCACGACCGGCCGCGGCAGCCTCACGCTCGCAGTGCTCCTCGGCCTGGCGCTGGGCATCCACCCCTTCGCGGTCGCCCTCACGGCGCCGATCTTCATCGCCTGGGCGCTGCGCCCCGGGCCCGCGCCGTCGTCCGCTTCCAGCCCGGCCCCGAGCCCCGGCCTCCTCTCGCTTCCCTCGGCCCCGGTCCTTCTGTACCTCGTCCCGGTCATCGCACTGATCGTCCTCGTCCTCCTCTGGCCCGCCCTCTGGAACGAGACCGGCAAGCGACTCGGCGCTTGGCTCCTCGATCTCGGCTCCACCCGCAGCGTGCCGCAGGCCGTCCTGGACCTCTCCTTCGACCAGACCGCGAGCCGCGCCCCGCAGGCCTTCACGGCACTCCTCCAGTGGCTCGGCTGGACCCCGCTGCCCGTCCTCGGCCTCTGGCTGGTGGGCTTCGCTGGCGCGGTCCGCGAGGGGCGTCGCGCCCTCTGGAGTCCGATCCTCATCGTCGCCACGCTGCTCTTCGCGGGCGCGCTCGACGGCGGCCTCTTCGGCGCGCGACTCTCCCTCCTGCCCCTCCTCTGGGTCCCGACCGCGCTCACCGCCGCGGATGGTGCGGCCCGCGCGGCCCTCGCCATCGAGCGCCGGCTCGCGGCGGACACGCGTCCCCGCCGGGTCGCGACGCAGGCCCCGATGGTCCGCGCCGCCCTCTTCGGGACCGTCCTCTTGATCGCGCCGGTCCTCCAGGCCGCCCGCGGCACCACCCTCGGGCTCGCCCGCCAGACCGGGTCCGAGGCCCG
>JAEUKJ010000220.1 GCA_016792665.1 Deltaproteobacteria bacterium
AGGGTCTTTGCGACGTGGCGGCATCGCGACGCGCTACACCGTCTCGCACTGAGCCGCAAGCCACCCGCGCTCGCGCCCGAACCGCTGCGCGACATCCTCGAGGCCCGCAAACGAGTGCGTCGTACACCTCGAGCGCCCCTCATCGCGGAGCCTTCCACAACGACATTGACCCCTTCGCAGGCGCCGGGCATAGCGCGGAGATGCTCACCAGAACCGCGGCATTCTTCTTCGCATGGTCGGCCTTCGCGGGCTGCGCCTCGACCGGACCGGCTCCCTCGGTTCCTCCCGCGGGCCCGACGCCTTCCCTCCCGCCTTCGGAGACCGCCCCCTTGCCGACGCCGCCCGTCGCCGCCAAGCACCCCGTCACGCGCACCCTGCACGGCGACACCTTCATCGACGATTACTTCTGGCTCCGCGAGAAGGACACCGAGCCGGTGCTCAGCCACCTCCGCGCAGAGGCCGCCTACACCGACGCCGTCATGGCCCCGTTCGCCGGCGTCATCGAGTCGCTCTTCAACGAGATCGTCACGCACATCGCCGAAGACGACGCGTCCGTCCCGGTCGAAGATGGCGGCTGGCTCACCTGGCGTCGCATCGCCAAGGGCCAGAGCTACCCTGTGCACCTCCGCAGCCGCCCGCTCGCGAAGTCGGGCGCGCCGTCCTCCGAAGAGGTGGTCCTCGACGTCGAGGCCCTCGCCAAGGGCAAGGCCTTCCTCGGCATCGGCGACTTCGAGGTCAGCGACGACGGCGAGACGCTCCTCTACTCCACCGACGAGACCGGCTTCCGCGAGTTCGACCTGCGCTTCCGCGACATCGCCACCCAGCGCGACCTCACCTTCATGAAAGACGGCGCGCCCCAGGCCGAGACCATCCCCAAGGTCGTCGTCGCCACCTGGGCCACCAAGGACACCGTCCTCTACATCGTCGAGGACGACGCCAAGCGCCCCTATCGCCTCTACCGCCACACGCTGAGCACCGACCCGGCCACCGACACCCTCGTCTATGAAGAGGCCGACGCGCGCTTCGAGATGGAGTGCTGGCGCTCGCGCGACCACCGCCACGTCATCATCGAGAGCGCCTCGAAGCTCACGACCGAGGTGCGCCTCGTCTCCGCCGCGAACCCGAAGGCCTCGCCGCACCTGGTCCTGCCCCGGAAGGACGGCCACGAGTACCACGTCGAGACCGCCGGCGACCGCCTCTTCATCCGCACCAACGACCGCGGCCACAACTTCCGGCTCGTCGAAGCAGCCCTCGCCAGCTCGGCCGACGTGTTTCGCTGGAAAGAGCTCCGCGCTCACGACCCGGCCGTCATGCTCGACGACGTGCACGCCTTCAAGGGCCGCCTCGTGCTCGAGGTCCGCGAGCAGGCGCTCCCGCAGCTCGAGGTCGTCGACCTCGCCAAGCGTACGACCACGCGCATCCCCATGCGCGAAGAGGTCTTCGAGGTCTCGCTCGAGCAAAACCCGAGCTTCGACGCCCCGACCTTGCGCCTCAGCTATCAGTCGCTGGCGACCCCGCGCTCGGTGCTCGCCTATGACTTCGCCACCGGCGCCATCACCACCCTCAAAGTCGACCCGGTCCCAGGCGGCTTCGACCCGGCCCGCTACCGCACCGAGCGCCTCTGGGTCACCGCGACCGACGGCACGCGCATCCCCGTGTCACTGGTCTCGCGGAAGGACGTCCCGCGCGACGGCTCGGCCCCGCTCCACCTCTACGCCTACGGGTCCTACGGCCTCTCGATGCCGACCATGTTCTCGCCGGCCCGCCTGACCTTGTTGGACCGCGGCGTCGTCTACGCCATCGCGCACATCCGCGGCGGTGGCGAGCTCGGCAAAGGCTGGCACGAGGACGGCCGCCTCGCCCACAAGATGAACACGTTCACGGACTTCATCGCGTGCGCCGAGGCACTCGTCAAAGGCGGCTACACCTCGCCCCAGCGCCTCACCATCGAAGGGCGCAGCGCCGGCGGCCTGCTCATGGGCGCCGTGCTGAACCTGCGCCCGGACCTCTTCAAGGCGGCCATCGTCGGCGTCCCCTTCGTCGACGTCGTCAACACCATGAACGACCCGAGCTTGCCGCTCACCATCACCGAGTACGAAGAGTGGGGCAACCCCGGCATCGCCGAGCAGTACGGCTGGATCCGCCCCTACAGCCCGTACGACAACCTCGCCGCCAAGGCCTACCCGAGCATGCTGGTCGAGACCAGCTACCACGACAGCCAGGTCATGTACTGGGAGCCGGCCAAGTACGTCGCGCGTCTGCGCGCCCTCAAGACCGACCCGAACCCGCTCGTCTTCCGCATCCACCTCGGGGCCGCGGGCCACGGCGGCAAGTCCGGCCGCTACGACCGCTTCCGCGAGGTCGCCTTCGACCAGGCCTACCTCCTCTGGCAGGACGGCGTCCTCACGCGCGGGCCCGACGGCGCCTGGCGCCTCCCCTGAGGAAGGCCGCGAGCGCGCCGCGTTCCACGCCCCCGAGCGCTCAGTTCGACGAGCCGCTCTTCTTCAAGAGGTCGCGCGGCGTCGTGTCGCCGCCCTTCTCTTCGACCTTCACGTCGTCCTTGTCCTCGACCTTCACGTCGTCCTTGTCCTCGACCTTCAGGACCTGCTTCAAGAGCTCGTCGAGCTCCCGCGAGAGCTTGGCCTCGAGCTTCTGCGCGCCACCCTTGCGGAGGGGATCCTTGTCGACGTCCTTCTGATCGATGGTGGGGTTGAAGCCCTCGCGCGCCCGCTTCACGATGTCCTTGGCCTGCGTCTCGAGCTCGCCCTGGCCGTCGAGGCCCTCGGCCTTCTTCTCGATCCGCTCGACTGCCTTCTGCCGCTGGATGGGGTGGAAGGCCTCCTTCGACTTGCCGCGTCGCTTCATCGTGAGCGGGTTCGTGAAGGTCCCGGTGCCCGACTGCTGCTGGTGATAGGACTGCCCCTTCTTCGCCGGGCCATACATCTGGAAGTACCAGAGCTTCTCCAGGCTGTAGCTCCCCAGCGTCTGCTGGATGGCCTGCGAGGCCTCCAGTTGCGAGCCCGCCAGCGCCTGCGCGGCCTGGTTCAAGAGCTCGACCAACGCCTTGTACTGGGCCGCGGCGCCGCTCGAGTCGGTCAGCTTCTGCTCGGCGTTCTCGACCTCCTGCACCGTCGCCAGGAGGTTGCTGTGCGCCGACTTCACCTTGTCCCAGACCTTGCCGAGGCCGTCGCTGGCCTCGCCGAAGCGGTTGTAGTTCTCGAGCGCCATCCAATCGCCGCCCGTGCGCGCGACCGCTCCGGCGTAGTGGAAGGTCCACATCTTCTTCTTGACGTGCGAGACCGACTTGCCCGTCCGGTCCTCGACCTTCTTGGCCGACGACAGCATCTTCTTCGTGTGGCGCTTGAGGCGCCAGTTGCCCATCTTCTTGACCTTCTTCCGGTCCTTGTCGGGCAGCGAGGTGTAGTCGATCTTCTGCGACTCGGTGTCGCGCTGCGAGGTCACCGAGTAGGTCCCGATCGACTCGCCGGGCTTGATCTTCTTGTCCGCGTACTCGTTGACGCCGACCCGCTTCGAGAGCTTGCTCCGCTCCTTCGGGTCCATCGTCCCGTAGTTCTTCGCGGTCTTCATCGCCCCTTCCGGGGTCATGATCTTGTCCTTGTTGCGCTCGGTGCTCGAGCCGAGGTCCATCATGCGCCCCACCGCGCGATGCGAGTCCTTGTTCTTGTCGAGGTAGCCGAGCTTCAGGTCCTCGAGCTTCTCGCCCTCGGGGCCGTCGAACTCCAGGCCCATACTCTGGCCCGACACCTCGTTGGCGAACTCGTCGCAGTGGTGCTTCTTCAGGTGGAAGTCCTTGTCGGTCTCGAGTCCGTCCTTGCCCATCTTGCGCGGCACCGCGCGCTGGAGCGTCTCGGTGCCCGGCGTGACCGCGCCTCCCTCGGCGTTCAACCGCACCGGCGACTCATTCGCCGCCAACTTCGAGTTCGACTTCTGGATGACGTCCGCCGTGGCGAACATCGCCTGGGCCTGGCTGCCCGAGTTCTCGACCGCCATCTTGTCGTCGTCCGACACGCGGAGCGCCGGCATCTCCTTCTTCACCGACTCCTTGTAGAGCGCGTCACCGGTCTCGATGTCGTCCTTGGGCAGCTCGCGCGAGACGAAGGCCCCCTTGGGCGCCTTGGTGTCGCTCCCGTCGATCTCGCGGAAGCACTGCACGGCCCCGGACTGCCCGTTGCTCGGCCCCTGGGTCGCGCCGCGCACGTCGACCGCCTCGCCGCGTGCCACCTTCGAGCCCATCACGTCCGCTTCTCGCTCGAGCCCGCGGTCCCCGACGACCTGCCCACCACGCCCCTGAGGCGCCACCCGCCCCGCGCGCTGCTGGATGACGTGGGTCAGCTCGTGTCCGAGCAGCTCTTGCCCCGCGCTCGAGTCCGGTTGATAGCGCCCGGGCGCGAACGTGATCTCGCTGCCCTGCGTGTAGGCCTGGGCGCCGAGCGCCTGGCTGTTGCCGCCCTCGTGGACCCGCACGTCCGAGAAGTCCGCCCCGAAGCCCCGCTCCATCTTCGTGCGCACGCTCTCGGGCAGCGGCTGTCCACCGCCACGCGCGCCCTCGGCCCCCGGCTTCAGCGCGGCCTGCTGCTCGTCGAAGCTCTTGCCACGAAGGGCGGCCTTGAGCTGGACAGGCTGCTCGCCGCTGGTGGGGTCAGGTCGGTGCTTCTGGCCGGCGGCCGGGGTCTTGATCTGGGGCATAGCTGGTGGCGCTCCGCGTGCGCGTCGCGAGAAATGCGACGAAGCACGTGTAACCCAGGACCGACCTGTTTTCGATAGCATGGCCTCGCCGCCGCTCGCAATTCGGAGCACCATCGTTGTCCCCTGCGGGAGACTTCCGATGCAGAAAGTCCACGTCGCGCGGCAGCCCATCTTCAAGGCCCGCAACAAGCTCTATGCCTACGAGCTGCTCTTCCGCGATGGCCCATCGAACGCCTTCCCCAAGATCGATGGCGACACTGCGACGACGCAGGTCTTGAACCACAGCTTCTTCTCGTTCGACTTCGACCAGCTCACCGCGGGCGCCTACGGCTTCGTCAACTTCACCCAGGAGCTGCTCGTCCGCCGCGTCCCGTTGATGTTCCCGCCCGAGCGTCTGGTCGTCGAGATCCTGGAGGACGTCGAGCCGCGCGAGCCTGTCCTCGCCGCCTGCCGCGAGCTCGCCAAGGCCGGCTATCGCCTGGTGTTGGACGACTTCATCCTCGGCAAGAAGCTCGACCCCTTCATCGAGCTCGCCTCGATGATCAAGTTCGACGTCCGCCAGTCCTCGATGGCCGAGATCGCCCTCGCCATTCGCGAGACGCGCGGGACCGGCGTCGAGTACCTCGCCGAGAAGGTCGAAACCTGGGACGAGGTCAGCGCGGCGACCGACGCGGGCTGCACCTACTTCCAGGGCTACTGGTTCGCGCGCCCCGAGCTCATGACCACCCGCGACGTGCGCCCTCAGGCGGCCACGCTGCTCCAGCTCATCCGCGAGTCGAGCCAGCCCGACCTCCGCGTCGACGAGCTCGAGCGCCTCGTCTCGCGCGACGTGTCCATCACCTACAAGCTCCTCCGCTACATCAACTCCGCCTTCTTCCGCCGCGCGCGACCGATCGAGTCGGTCCGCCAGGCCATCATCTATCTCGGCGAGCGCGAGATCCGACAGTTCATCGCGCTGGTCGCGACCTCGAAGCTCTGCACCAACAAGCCCGACGAGCTCGTGCGCACCTCGCTCATCCGCGCCCGCGCCTGCGATGCGCTGGGCAAGCTCCTGCCGAGCGACCGCGTCGACGTCTCCGAGCTCTTCCTGCTCGGGCTGCTCTCGTCGATCGACGCGATCATGGACCGGCCGATGTCCGAGGTCCTGCGCGACCTCCCGCTGGCACCGAGCCTGCGCGTCGCCCTCTCCGACGGCCGAGGGACCCTCGCCGAGTGCCTGGCCCTCGTCCTCGACTACGAGCGCGGCGCCTGGGAAGACTTCGCCCGCCGCGCCCGCAACGTCGGCATCGACGAGAAGGCCTACCCGGCCATCCACCTCGAGGCGGTCGCCTGGGCTCAGTCCTTCATCGTCCTGCCCGACTGACGCCCCGCGGCCTCCCCGACACCCGGCGGCCTCCCCGACGCGACCGCGTCAGGCGCGGCTCGGGCTCGCCAGGGTCGCGGGTGAGACGGTGCTATCGGGCTCGACGACCTCGAGGTAGACGCGGTCCTTGCCCTGGGTCTTGGCGCGGTACATGAGCACGTCACACGCGCCGATGGCCCGCTCGATCGACACCGGCGCCGATCGCCAGGTCATGGCCCCGATGCTCGCCGTGACCGGCCACCCGCCCGCGCGCATGCGCTCGTTCAGGCGAACCCGCACCCGCTCCAGGGCGACCCGCGCGCCCGCGTCGTCGCAGTCGACGAGCACGATCGCGAACTCGTCGCCGCCCAGCCGCGCCACGAGGTCCACCTCGCGCAGCTCGCGCCTCAGCAGGGCCGCCACCTCGGCCAGGACCCGGTCCCCCTCGAGGTGGCCGTGGCGATCGTTGACGAGCTTGAAGTGGTCGAGGTCGATGTACGCGAAGGTCAGGGGACGCGAGGTCCGGCGGGCCATCGCGATGATGCGCTGGCCGAGCTCCGAGAAGGCGCGGCTGTTGTAGAGCGAGGTCAGCGGGTCGCGCCGCGAGATGTCGCGCTCGGTGAGGAGGCGTCGTCGCAGCTCCGACACGAGGAGGCCGACGCTGCCGAAGGCGATGAGCTGGGCCAGCGTGTTGATGGGCCAGATGTAGTGGTCCTGGTAGCTGCGCCCTGCCTGCCAGTTCGACACGACCCACGATGCCGTGGACAGGAGGGCCAGGAGTACGGCGGTGGCGCGCCCGAGGCGCCAGGCCCCCCAGGCGATGGGGGCAAAGTAGAGCGGATAGACCCGCACCTCGACCCCGGTCGCCAGGTCGATGGCCCCGATGGCGCCGACCGCGAGGCACGCGCCGATGAGAATGGGCCAAGGGGTCGCCGGGGGAGATGGGGCGGGGGGTCTCATCTTCGAGGCACGATGCTATCATGGTGCCGCGCGAGCGACGAGGCCGCTCAGCGCGCAGGGTTTCATGTCGAGGGCGGGAGGACGCGATGGCGTACGATCATGAGCTGGCAGACCGCATCCGTCGGGTCGTCAGCGGGCGTGGCGAGGTCACCGAGAAAGAGATGTTCGGTGGGATCGCCTTCATGTGGCTCGGCAAGATGTTCGTCGGCGTGATGAAGGACGAGCTCATGATCCGCGTGGGCCGGGACCAGCACGAGGCCGTCCTCGGCGA
Organism: Deltaproteobacteria bacterium; assembly: GCA_016792665.1. Taxonomy (GTDB): domain Bacteria; phylum Myxococcota_A; class UBA9042; order PHBI01; family PHBI01; genus WYBB01. The sequence goes on from JAEUKJ010000220.1 coordinate 7,281, forward strand.
GCCCCACGTGCGGGTCATGGCGTTCACCGGTCGCCCGATGCGGGGGTTCCTGTTGGTCGGTCCCGATGCGGTGTGGGATCTCGAGGCCGTGCGTCGCTGGGTCGATCGGACCCTCGTGTTCGTGAAGTCCGAGCTCGCCGGGCTCGCCCCCAAGGCGACCTCGAAGGCACGCGCCACGTCGCCCAAGGCCGCGACACCGAAGACCCCGAGCGCGAAGGCTGCGACACCGAAGACCCCGACCACGAAGAGCACCCCCGGAGCCAGCTCCGAGGTCGACGCCTACATCGCCCAGTGGCCACCCACCACGGCCCGCGCCTTGACGCGCCTCCGTAGCGTCTTGAGGAAGGCCCTGCCCGAGGCGACCGAGGTCATCGCCTACGGGCTTCCCACCTTCAAGCTCGCCAAGAACGTCATCGCCTTCGGAGGCGCGGCCAAGCACTGCGCGATCTACCCGATGAGCGGGTCGGTCATCGC
>JAEUKJ010000261.1 GCA_016792665.1 Deltaproteobacteria bacterium
GGCGCACAGGCCGCGAGGGTCAAAGTCGTGATGCAGGCCGCAAGAGACGCGGCGCGGGGACAGACCATCTGCCGGCGGTACTGCCGCGCGGCGCTTGGGTCAAGAAGACCGCATGGTCTCGCTCTCCGACGCGGCTGCGAGCCGGGCGAGCAACGACCTTCCTCGGCGGGGCGTGGTGGTCGGTACGGCCGATCTCGCGTGGTGAGGTGGATCGGTGATTCGGATAGTTCGGACCGAGCTGGACTCGACACCCCGCAGATGGAATCGCGGTGTGTTCCACGTGAAACAGGCATGGTCTCGGGGCAGAAAGCCGCCTTGGCTTGCCGCGTTGCCCTCCTGGACCGGCAAAAACTCGGCTCAAATTTCCGTTCTATTACCGCGACATAGAAAATGGGCCGCACGTTTCACGTGAAACGCTTGACGATCGCGCCAACCGACGGCACAACCGCTCCACCTCCACATCGGAGTCCACCCACGAGGTCCGCAGATGAGTCGAATCATCGCCATTGCAAACCAGAAAGGCGGCGTCGGTAAGACAACGACGGCCGTCAACCTCGCAGCGTCTCTGGCGGTCGCAGAGCAGCGCACCCTGCTCATCGACCTCGACCCCCAGGCCAACGCGACCTCCGCCTACGGCATCGACAAGGGCGCCCTGAAGGCCCACGTCTACCAGTGCCTCGTCGACGGTGTGCCCCTGACGGAGGCGCTGGTCCCCACGGAGCTCCCCTTCCTGACCCTCGCCCCGACGACGACCGATCTGGCCGGCGCCGAGGTCGAGCTGGTGCCGGTCGTCGCGCGCGAGCAGCGCCTCGCTCAGCTCCTCGCGCCGGTGCGCGACCGCTTCGACTTCATCGTGATCGACTGCCCCCCGAGCCTCGGCCTCCTGACGCTCAATGCGCTCACGGTCGCGGACTCGGTCATCATCCCGCTGCAGTGCGAGTTCTACGCGATGGAAGGCATGGGACACCTCATGTCGACCATCGAGCTCGTGCGCACGCACCTCAACCCGCGGCTCGCCATCGACGGCATCGTCCTGACGATGTTCGACCGCCGCAACAAGCTCTCGCTCCAGGTCGAGTCGGAGACCACCGCCTTCTTCGGACGGCAGGTCTTCGAGACGCGGATCCCCCGCAACGTCCGCCTCTCCGAGAGCCCCTCGTTCGGCAAGCCCGCCGTCCTCTACGACGTCACGGCACCCGGAACCAAAGCCTACCTCGAGCTCGCCAGCGAGCTCCTCGCCCGCCTCTCCCCCAAGAACGACTCCCCGACCCTCGCAGGTGCCGCATGACCCTCGGACGCTCCGCTCTCGGCAAAGGCCTCTCCGCCCTCATCCCCGCGCCCCGCTTCGCGAACCAGCGGGACGACTTCTTCCTCTGCCCCGTCGACGACGTCACGGCCGACCCGGGTCAGCCCCGTCAGCGCTTCGACGACGACCGCCTCGACGAGCTCGTCGCCTCCATCAAAGAGAAGGGGATCCTGCAGCCCATCGTGGTCCGCAAGAACCCCGAGGGCCGCCCGCTCTACATCGTCATCGCGGGTGAGCGCCGCCTCCGCGCGTCGCGCAAGGCCGGCCTCACCGAGATCCCTGTCCTCGTCAAAGAGGTCGCGAGCAACGAAGCCCTCGAGCTCGCCCTCATCGAGAACCTGCAGCGCGAAGACCTGAACCCCATCGAAGAGGCCCAGGCCTACCAGCGCCTCCTCGAGAGCGAGGATTACACCCAGGACGTCCTGGCGCGCCGCCTCGGCAAGAACCGCTCGACCATCGCCAACGCGCTCCGCCTCCTGCGCCTCGAAACCCGGCACCAGACCCTCGTGGTCGAGGGCCGCCTGAGTGCCGGCCACGCCCGCTGCCTCCTCGCAGTCGAGGACGAGGCCCACCGCGCCCAGCTCGCCGAGAAGATCCTGGCCGAGGACCTCTCCGTCCGCGAGGCCGAGGAGTGGGTCCGCAAGGACCGCGAGACCCCGCGTGAGGTCACCGCGGCCGAGCCCGCCACGCCGCGCGTGACGCCCCTCCAGCCCTACTACGAGGCCGTCGCCGCTGACCTCGCCGCCGCGCTGGGCGCCGAGACCCAGATCCAGTCGCGCGGCCGCAAGGGACGCATCGTCATCAGCTTCGAGAGCCTCGACGAGCTCCGCCGCCTCAAAGCCCTCCTGGCCCCCGGCAGCGAGCTCGCACGCACCGCCTGAGACCGCCTCCGGTCGCGCCCGAAGAGGCCGACCATGCGGCACCCTCCGAGGTCCGTGGACCCCTGGCGTACGGCATGCCGGGACAAGGTCCACGGACCTCGTCCTTTTCCTCGCCCCCTACCCTTCCGCCAAGGGCCACCGCGCGAGCCCCGCACCGACGCGATCCACGCCCGAGCGTCCCAACCGCCCGCCGCAACCGACGCGCACCGCTGGCCCCCTACTCCCGGAGCCCCAGCGAGAAGCCAGCCGTCACTCGATCCAGGCAACGCCGCCGCGACGCGTAGTCCCGCTCCCACGAGCGCGCGACCACCCCGTAGACCATCCCGCTGTCGATCCACCAGGTCGCCCGCTCGGCGTGCGTCTTGCCCTCGACCTTGCCCGCGACCTCGTAGCGCCGCGCCGTCCAGAGGTCCCACTTCACATCCTCGTCGACCTGCACCTGCACCTCGCCCCAGGCCTGCGTCAGGGCCGCCCTCGCCTTGTCCGCCGCCGCGTGCGCGCCATCTCCCGCGGCCGCCCGTGCCACCGCCCAGCCCATGCAGCGGGCCCCACCGCCCACCTCGCGCACGCCGAGCTTCGCATCAGGCCCGCCGAGCGTCCCCAGCTCAGCGCCCTCGAGCCGCACCCACCCGAGCCCCGGGGTCTGGAAGA
>JAEUKJ010000431.1 GCA_016792665.1 Deltaproteobacteria bacterium
CAGCTCGTGTTGCAGCACACGCCGTCCACGCAGATCCCGCTCGTGCACTCGGCGTTGATGCTGCAGTCGGTGCCGTTGCCGACCGTCGGCTTCGAGATCGTCGCCGTGATGTTCATGTTGCCGCTGACGGTGATGCTGCAGTTCGACGTGCCCGCGAACGCGCAGTCGCCACCCCAGCCTTCGAAGGTGTGACCGGCGATCGGGTTCACGCTCAGCACGATCTGCTGGCCTTCGACGAAGCTGCCCTGGGCAGTCGTACAGCTCGTGCCGCAGCTGATCGCCGAGGGCACCGAGACCAACGTGCCCTGGCCGATGCCGAGCTTCGTCACGGTCACCGTGCGCAGCTCACCGATGAAGTCGCTGTCGGCCGCGCCGTTGTTGTTCGGGTACGAGTCGGTCACGCCTGCGGGCACGCCGACCGTCGCCGTGTTCGAGACCGACGAGCTGCCGGTGCCCGCGATGATGTTCGCGTTCACCGTGAAGGTCGCCGTCGCATTCAGCGGCAGGTTCACCGTCGTGCTGATGTTGCCGCTGCCGCTGGCCGCCGCGCATGTGCCGCCGCCCGCGCCCGCGCAGCTCCAGGTGACGTTGGTCAGCTTGTTGGGCATCGTGTCGACGATGGTCGCGCCGGTCACGCCCGAGGGGCCGAGGTTGGTCGCGACGATGGTGTAGGTCACGGCCGAGCCCCAGGCCACGCCGCCGACGTTGTCGGTCTTGGTGATCGAGAGGTCGGCGTAGATCGCGTTCGAGGTGATGGTCGTGAAGACCTTCGGCCCGAGCAGCGGCGCGAGGGTCAGCGACTCGATCGTGTAGTTGCCCGCGGTGATGACCCCGGACGCGCCCGAGTCGATCTTCACCGAGACCTTGAACGTGCCCGACTGACCCGGGTTGATCGTGCCGAGGTTGCACGTGACGACCCCCGTCGCGCCGACGTTGGGGGTCGTGCACACCGCGCCCTGCACCGACGAGAAGGTCGTGCTCGCGGGCAGCGTGAACTTGATGGTCGAGCTGCCGGCCGCGCCGGTGCCGCCGTTCATGTAGTTCATGTCGTAGGTGATGACGTCGCCCGCGTTCGCCGAGGCGGGGCCGACCGCGCTCACGAAGAGGCTCGGCACCGTCGGGCCGACGCCGTCGATGTAGACGCGGGCCCAGTGGCCGGTCGGCGAGCAGCCCGAGGCCACGACGAGCAGCTTCACCTGGTCGCCGATCTGCGCCTGCACGCTGGTCGGGGCGATGTCGACGAGCTGCCAGTCCGTGTAGAGGTAGCTCGAGCTCGCGCCGTCGTTCTTCCAGGGGACGCCGGGCTGGTTGGCGTAGTTGAAGTCCTTGTAGAGGAGCACGCCCTTCGTGATGTTGCGCAGCTCGACGTAGAAGTAGGGCTGCTGGGTGGCCGGGTGATTCGGGTTCTCGAGGATGGGCGCCAGCGCAAACCGGATATGGACCTTGCCATCGACCGGGTCGATGTCGTCGACCGTCAGGGTCATGGTCTGGTCCATCGAGTTCGCGACGGCGCCCGTCATGACGTCGAGCACCGCGACGCCGCCGCCGTACTTCGGCCAGCGAATCGACCCATTCGAACCGAGATACGAGTCGGACTGACTGCCCTCGGCCGCCTTCCACAACCAGGTCCGCAGCGCCGAGCCGGAGGTGAGGCCGAGGTCGGAGAACTGCTGCGGGTTCAGCGAGGCGAGCTGCGGGTTCGTGTAGGCGGTCACGGTCCAGTTCGGAGGCGCCTGTGCGTGCGTGCCGTTCTCGAAGCTGCCGTTCACCCAGATCGGGGCGGTGACCACCTCGACCTCGTCACTGCCACCCTCCTCGGGGGGCGGCGCCTCTTCGGCGCAGCCGGCCGCGACGAGCGCCAGGGCCAACGCGAATCCCGAGGCGAGCGACGAGGACCCACCCGATCTACGAAGCGAGCGCGTCGAGGAGGGAGAGAGACGCTCCGGGGCGAGCATAGGCCGACTCATGGTGTCTCCTGGGACGAAAGTCGCAACGACATCCACCGCAGGCCGCAAGTCACCTGGGCGTGTCGACTCGTGAGTGTGCATCGAGCTCCGCTTGCGCGGCGCAAAGAGGTGTCGCGTCGGCCGACCTTTGATCACTTTCCCCAGTGATCGTCCGACGTACGTAAACAGTGTATCGCGCTTCGCCGGCGCGGCAAGCAGACCGAACCGATACGGAAGTAACCCGCCAACAGTTAAGTCGCGCCTGCGAGGACGCTCATCGAGCACGCCCGCGGAACGGTGTATGAGACGGTCAATGCAGCTCGGAGCCGGCTCATGATTTTTCCGAACGACCAACAGATTCCCGCCGAAATGATCATCGATTCCAACGCGATTTCGAGGCGTTGGCTGTGCGACGGCGAAGTCCGTGTGTGGCAGGGTGCTTCGGCCGAGGTGCGCTCGCCGATCTGCGTGCGCCGCGGCGACCAGACCGAGCGCTTTCTCGTCGGGCACGAGGCGATGCTCGACGAGGCCGCCGCGCGCGCCTGTCTCGACGCGGCACGCGGCGCGTGGGCCGAGGGGCGCGGCGCCTGGCCGAGTCTCCGCGTCGCGGGTCGCATCGCGGCGATGGAGCGCTTCGTCGTCGCCATGCGCAAGGTGCGCGAAGACGTTGTGCGACTCCTCATGTGGGAAATTGCCAAGACGCGAAAGGACGCCGAGAGCGAGTTCGATCGCACCGTGCAGTACATCGTGGACACGGTCGAGGCCCTGAAGGAGCTCGACCGCACCTCGGCCCGCTTCGTGATGGAGGAAGGCTTCCTCGGTCAGATCCGCCGGTCCCCCTTCGGTGTCGTCTTGTGCATGGGCCCCTTCAACTACCCGCTCAACGAGACCTTCACGACCCTCATCCCCGCCCTCATCATGGGCAACACCGTCGTCTCGAAGCTGCCGCGTCACGGCGGCCTGGCCCACGTCCCTCTCTTCGAGGCGATGGCGACCTGCTTCCCGCCCGGCGTCGTCAACGTCTTCCAGGGCGACGGCGCGACGACGATCGGGCCGCTGATGACCTCGGGCGGGGTCGATGTCCTGGCCTTCATCGGCACGAGCCGCGTCGCCAACATCCTGAAGCGTCAGCACCCGCGGCCGCACCGCTTGCGCTCGATCCTCGGGCTCGAGGCCAAGAACCCGGCCGTGATCCTGCCGGATGC
>JAEUKJ010000316.1 GCA_016792665.1 Deltaproteobacteria bacterium
GCCGACCACCGACGAGCAGGGTGGTGTCGCGTCGCGTGGCGTTCACGACGACCAGGGTCGCGAGCCCGGGCACCTCGGGCAGTGCCTCACCCCCCGCGGCATCGGGGAGCACCGACCAGAGGGTGCGCTCGCCCTCTCGCAGGGCGACGCGGTTGTCGGCCTGGAAGGCGCCCGGGCCGCCTTGAGCGCGGGCCGCGACGAGCGCCTCGCCGGTCGCGAGGTGATGGAGGCGCAGCCGCTGCCCGGTCCGGACCAGACCCTCCTGACGACCGCGCACGCTTACCGCGAGGTCTTCGCCAGTGCGGTTCTCGATCTCGAGGGTGGCCCCGACGTACGTGGTCGCGGCCCCCTGCGTGGAGGCGCACGCCGATAGCGTCAGCGCCACCAGCGCCCACACCATCGGGGCGCGCGTCGCGCGAGGTCGCGTCGTCATGTCGTCCGCGGAGGCGATCACTGGAACTGCGGATCACCCTGGTAGGTGATCTCGATCGACTCGCCCGGGATGGGGGCATCGCCGAAGGCGAGCGCGGGATAGAGCTCGTCGCCGCGCGCGCACTCTTCCGGGAAGACCAGCTTGTAGGTGCCGGGCCCGTCGCCCTCGACGAGCGTCGTCTGGACCCCATTGCGGGTGCGCACGACCGAGAGGCCGCCCAACACCTGGCGCGGCAGGCACACCTTGTTGACGACCGTCACGATGGTGCGCGCGATCTGCTGGAGCGCGACCTCGATGCCGTTGTCGCCGCAGATGTTGGCGAAGCTGCCGTTGGGCCCAAAGCTCTTGGTGAGCGAGAGGAAGCGCGAGCCGAAGTCGGCCGTGCCGTTGACCGAGCTGCAGATCGACGTCTGGTGGTAGCAGGTCTTGGGGTCGCCCTTGGACTGGATGTAGGCAGAGCGGTCGAGCGCGATCTCGGCCGGGTCTGACTTGAGGGAGTCACCGCCGATCGCGGCCACGATCACCTTGCCGGGGTCGCTCTTCAAGGCTTTGAATTTATTGACGTAATGGGCGACCGGCACGAGCGGGCCGCCCTCGTCGGTGGTCTTCAAGAGTCCGCAGGTCTCATAGCTCTCCTCGCTGACGGTCGCGGTATCGGCGACCGAGCAGTCCTCTTCGTCGGAAACGAAGACCACGACGAGGTAGGCATCGTCGCGCAGGAAGCCCTTGGCCTGCTCGCTGTTGAGCCCGTTCTTGTCGAGGGCCATGTAGCCCGAGCGCAGCGTCTGCTCGAACTTGAGGCACTTCTCCTGGTTCACGCCGACGGTCGCGATGCACGGGAAGAGGTCGAGGTTGTTGCCGTCGAGGAAGGGGGGCAGCTCGTCCGGGCAGACGGCCGTGTCGGCGCTGTCGGGCGGCCGGATGCAGCCCCAGTCGGCCTGGTTGGCCGACGGCTTCTGGCAGACGTACTTGTCGTCGCCGAAGAGGGTCTTGCACTCGGCGTCGCCCGTGCAGCGGCGACGGCACGTCGTGTTGATGGACCCGTTCGGGTTGGTGACACAGCTCGCTGACGGGGTCGTGCGACAGGCCCACTCGCCCTGGTTCTGGCAGCTCCCGTAGACCTCGCAGTCGATGCCCGAGCAGTCGTTGTCGGACAGGCACTCGACGCGCTCGTTCACCTGGCAGGGCGGCGGGAACGCGCGCGCGGGGCGCTGGTTGAACTTGCCCTTGGACGAGAAGATGGTCGTGTTGTTGACGTCGCACTGCGCGTCGACGGTCGTCACCGCGATGCGCGGATCGATGTCGAAGGCCGTGCGGATCTGATCGACGAAGGTCCGGAAGTTGGCGGCTAGCGCCTGCTGCTCCTGGCACATCGAGCTCGAGTTATCGATGACCCAGAGGAAGTCGATTTTGATCGGCTCGCCGTCGCCCGTGTCCTTGGTGACCTTGAGCGTGAACGACTTCTCGAGGTTGGCGACGGGCGTGTCGTTGCACGCGCCCATCGAGGCGAGGAGGCCCATCAAGCCGAGGCCGACACCCGCCAGGGACGCGGTGCGTCGCAGCGGGCTGGAGGCGGTCGGCGAGGGGAGGCGCGGCGTTGCGTATCGCATGAGGGCCACCGGGGCGTTGGTCATCGGACTTCCTGCGTCGCGAGAGCTGTGCCTGGTCCCAGGCGTGCCGCTCGCGAGCGAGCTGACGTGCCGACAGAGGGTCGACGCGCGAGGCGGGAGCTTACAAGCCGCAGCCGGCCTACACAAGTCGACAGCACCGGACGATCGATAGTTGCGATCGTTGCGAGCGTTGCGATCGTCGC
>JAEUKJ010000327.1 GCA_016792665.1 Deltaproteobacteria bacterium
TCGGGCAGCTCATCGACCTTCGTCTGATCGTGACAAAGAGCACGAGTCTCGTGCACGTGGGATTGGACGAGCTGCGGCTCCCGACCTGCTCGCTCTCTTGAGAGCGGCCGGGCGACCCTTTCGGGTCGTCGGGGGGCTCGCAGTGATCCACCACGGGTATGTGCGTGCGACGCGTGACATCGACGTCCTGGTCACGGCGGATCACGGACTGGACGCGCTCCTCGAGGGGCATGGGTTTGTGCGGTGAGTCCCACGCGCCTGCGGTAACGCAGCGATACACCGGTCGACCTGCTCATCGCGGGGACGCCCTCGCCGCGTGCCGACGAGGCACCCTATCCGCCCCCAGAGTCGCTCACCGCGAGCGAGCGCGACCCCGAGGTCGTGGGACTCGTGGGCCTCATCACGCTGAAGCTCATCGCTCGTCGTGCCCAAGATCGCGCTGATGTGGTGGCCCTGCTGAAGTACCTGCCCGAGAGCGAATACCCCTTCATCGAGGCCGGCGTCTCCGCGCCAAAGCGTCGGGCGTTGTGGCTGCTGCGAGAGGAAGCGCTGGAGGAACTCGCGATGGAGCGGGTGGGCGACTAATCAGCCGCGGGGCAGTGTGCGAGGTTGATGAGGCTCTTGGGCCACAGCGTGCTCGGGTCGGCGCGCACGGCGGCTTCGAACCAGGCGTAGATGGCGCGCGTGTGGGCGAGGTCGGGGTCGGTCGCGTGAACGTCGGGGTGCCCGATCGCGGGGCCGAAGGCGAGGTCGACGTGGGGGCTCGGGCTGCCGCGCCAGACCGCGAGGGCGGGGACGACGGTGGCTCCCGCGAGGCGTGCGAGCCAGGCGGGGCCCGGGCTCGTGCGGACCATGCGGCCGAGGAAGGGGATGTTGGGATGGGGCGGCTCGGCCCGTAGGCGCGCGGCGTCGAGGACCAGGACGACCAGGCCGCCCGCGCGCAGCGTCTTCAAGGCGACCTGGAGGGCCTTGCCGCGTGCGACCGGGTCACGGTCCGCGACGACCTGGGCCCAGCCAGAGGGTGTCCGACCGGGGCCGAAGCGGACGATGAGGGGCGGAGGAGAGGGGACCAACGTGGTTGGAGCCGAGGCATCCGGCGCGGCGTCCGCGGCCTCGCGCTCGAGGCGAGCGAGACCGGTGATCAGGCCCGCGCTGGAGCCGGCATGCCACGAGACGACGATGGTGGATCGACGGCTGCGGCGGAGCGCCATGAAGCCGTTCGCATCGCGCGACGTGACGAGTGCCTCGAGCCACGCATCGCCGCGCTGATCGCGCACGCGACGCACCAGCGCGGCCATCGCCTGGTGGGTCGAGATCTGGCTCGCGATGCGCACGCGCTCGGCACGGTCGAAGGCGGGAAAGGCGACCGCCAGGCTGTCGTCGATCTTCCGGTCGGCCCTGGTCAACCGCGCACGCGAGGTCAGGGCGAAGCCGAGCGGCGCGAGCCCCAGTGCGAGCCCGAGGCCGGCCTTGACGAGCGGCGTCGAGGTCGCCTCCGGCAGGCGTCGGAGGGCCGTCGCGGCGAGTCGATCCGCGGCCTCGAGGAGCGCCGAGCGGAGTCTGTCGGGCGGGGCGACGAGTCGCTCGGCCACTTCGAGGAGGGTCGAGCGGAGCCTGTGGATCGGCGCGGTGGGCTCGGTGGTGTCGGTCGCGGAGCCGCGGGTGTCGTTGGGCGACACGGCGAGCTCAGCCGACGAGGTCGACCAGCGCCTCGAGGCGGCCGGCCTTCAGCGCGAAGACGAGCGGAGAGATCGGGTACTTCTGGAGCGCGAAGGCCTGCTGCACGGCGGCGCGATCGAGCGGGCCCTTCGCGACGAGCAGGAGGTCGCGACCCGGGACGGCGACCTCGATGCCGCGCTCGCCCTCGCGGTCGTAGAAGACCTCGTCCACGATGATGACGCGTGCGGCGTCGTAGCCGTCGCCCTGGGCGACCTCGGCCGCGTGGTGATCGATCGCCGCGCGGTGATAGAGGTTCGAGCGACCCACGGCGTGAACCGTGCCAGGGCTCGCGTCCCAGCCGGCGACGCGCCCGCGCGGGATGTAGTTGAACTTCCAGCCCTCGTCCTGGACATAAGCCGTGACGAGCCCACCGCCGAGGTCGTTGGCGAACAGGCCGTGCACCGCGAGGTCGCCGAGCTCACCCTCGCGACCCGCGATGACGGCATCGTAGGCGCGCACGAAGCGCTGACGTTCGACCTTGGGCAAGAGCGCCGCGGCGCCGGTGCGCAGGTCTTCGCCGGGCGCGAGTCGACCGGGGTACTTCACGGCGGCCTCGAAGGCGGCCGCGACGGACAGGAGCTCGGCGCGCTCGGCGCTCGGGTCGAGGCCGTCGAGACACAGGTCGACGACCGGGTAGCGCCGGCCTTCCCACACGATGACGCCGCCGTTGGCGGTGACCTCGAGCTGGAGGCGGACGGTCTGCAGCAGCGCTTGGAGCGACGCGAGCGCCACGGTTCAGACCATCGCGAAGGAGCTGCGCGCCCAGGGGCCCGGCGGGTCGTCGCCGCGCGAGGTGAGGATCATCGGGCCATCGTCGGTGATGGCGATCGAGTGCTCCCAGTGGGCGGACGGCTTGCGGTCGGCGGTGATGACCGTCCACTCGTCGTCGAGCTCGATCGTGTCCTTCGTGCCGAGGTTCACCATCGGCTCGATGGCGATGGCCCAGCCGCTCTTCAGGCGCTTGCCGGTGCCGGGCAGGCCGTAGTTCGGGACCTGCGGCTCTTCGTGGAGGCGCTTGCCGACGCCGTGCCCGCAGTAGTCTTCGACCACGCCGTAGCCGAACGACTTGGCGAAGCTCTCGACCGCATGTCCGATGTCGCCGATGCGGTTGTCGGGGAAGCACTGGGCGATGCCGCGATAGAGGCTCTCGCGCGTGCGCTCGACCAGGAGGCGGATCTCGTCGGTGGTCTTGCCGACGATGAGGGTCTGGGCCGAGTCACCGACGAAGCCGTCGAGGGTCGCGCCGCAGTCGATGGCGATGATGTCGCCTTCCTTCAGGATGCGCGTCGCCGAGGGGATGCCGTGGACGACCTCCTCGTTGATGGACACGCACAGGGTCGCCGGAAAGGCCGTGGTCTTGCCCGCGTGGTAGCCCTTGAAGGTGGGGATGGCCCCGGCCTTGCGGACGCGCGCCTCGGCGAGGCGGTCGAGGTCGAGGGTGCTCATCCCCGGCTTCAACACGTCGCGGAGCTCTTTGTGAACGTCCGCGACGACCTGGCCCGCGCGGCGCATCTTTTCGATTTCGACTTTCGACTTCCGAACGATCATGGGCGCGGCCTTTAGCACACGGCGATTACAGGCCGCAACGTCGAGGGCGAAAGCGGCTCGTCCGCAGGTTGCGACCGATCGGGGCCAGTGCTAGCAAGCAGGCGATGTCGGTCCCCGAGCCCAGGCTCACGAAGAAGTCCAAGTTGCGTCTCCTGGAGATCGCGCGCGAGGCCGTCTTCTATCGCCTGCAGCGGGGGTCGGTGCCGCCGTTTTCGGTGAGCGAGCCCGAGCTGCTGGTGCCGGCCGGGGCCTTCGTGAGTCTGCACCTGGATGGCAACCTGCGCGGGTGCATCGGGTCCATGCACGCGACCGAGCCGCTCTTCGAGACGGTGGCCGACATGGCCATCGAGGCCGCGACCAATGACCCGCGCTTCCCGCAGCTCACGCCGAAGGATCTGTCGAAGTGCGACCTGGAGGTCAGCGTGCTGACCCCGTTCGTGCCGATCGAGGCGAGCGAGGTCGTGCCCGGCAAGCACGGGCTGTACGTCGTGCGCGGGCCGAAGCGCGGGGTGCTCTTGCCGCAGGTCGCGACGCAGTATGGGTGGTCGCGCGAGAAGTTCCTGGCGGAGATCTGTCGCAAGGCGGGCCTGCCCGAGGACGCGTGGCGCGACAAAGAGACGCGGCTCTTCGCGTTCGAGGCCGAGGTCTTCTCGGACTCGAGCCTCGCGGTCTGAGCGGCCCTCGCGGGCTCAGGGCGCGACCAGGCCGACGCGCGCCAGGAGGCCCCAGGAGCGGTCGCGCGTGGGATCATCCAAGGCCGGCCGGTCGTAGTCGGTGAGGGTCGCGAGCACGGTCGCGGCGAGGTTGCGAGACGCCCACCACTTTGCGACCAGCGTGGCCGAGACGGCGCCGCTGCCCTGGACGTCGGAAGCCTCGCGCCCGAGCCAGAGGCGCTCGACGCGCAGGG
>JAEUKJ010000409.1 GCA_016792665.1 Deltaproteobacteria bacterium
GGGTGGGGCGACCCGGTCTTCGACAAGCTGGAGGCCCTCCTCGGGCACGCGCTCTTGTCGCTGCCGGCGTGCAAGGGCTTCGAGATCGGCAGCGGCTTCGGCGGCACGACGATGCGCGGCACGGCGCACAACGACCCGTTCTATGTCGATGCGAGCGACGCCAAGGTGCGGACGCGCACGAACTTCTCGGGCGGCGTGCAGGGCGGGATCTCCAACGGCATGCCCATCGTCGTGCGCGCGGCCTTCAAGCCGGTGGCGACCTTGTTCCACCCGCAGGAGACCGTCGACGAGGCAGGCCAGAGCGTGACGCTGACGGCCAAGGGACGCCACGACCCGTGCGTCCTGCCGCGGGCCGTGGTCATCGTCGAGGCGATGGTCGCGCTGGTGCTGGTCGACGCGATGCTGGTCGACCGGGGTCAGGTCGGGACCCGAGCGTAGGGCCGAGGCCCACCCCGGAGGGCGGCGCTCGACCCGGAGCCCTGAGCGATAGCAGTAGTCGCCACTCGCCCGAGAGGTCGACGCACGCCTGAGCTCAGGTCGCAGCGGCCTCACGCGCGGCGAGGAGCTCTGCGTCACGGGCGCGAGCGCGCTGGCCGGCGGGGCGCGCGTTCAGCGCCGCGATGTAAGGAGCGAACACGGCGTGGTCGGCCGGGAGCTTCTGCCACGCGGTGAGCCAGGAGAGCATGCCACCGACCATGATGTCGGCCGCGGAGAACATCTCGCCGAGGAGGAAGGGGCCGGTCTTCAGCGCGCTCTCGACGCGGGCCAGGGCCTCGTCGAGCGGGGCCCAACCGAGCGAGCTCGCGGGCGGCGCGGCCACGCGCGGGAAGGCCGCATCCGTGAACGCCGGCTCGAGCACGGCGGGCGTGTACAGCATCCACGTGAGGTACGCTCCGCGCTCCTTGGCGTGCAGCGGCGGGGCGAGGCGCGCGGTGCCGGCGGCCAGCGCCTGGTCGGCGACGTGGAGACAGATCGCCGCGCTCTCGGTGACGACGGTCGACCACGTGCCGTCGGGGCCACGGTCGATGAGGGTCGGGACCTTGCCGTGCGGGTTGTGGTCGGTGAGCGCGGGCGCCTTGTGCGTGCCCTTCTGGAGGTCATGGACATGGAGCTCGAAGGGGAGGCCGGCCTCTTCGAGGAGCCAGAGGATCCGGGCCGAGCGCGAGCGGAGGCCGTGGTGGAGGAGGAAGCGGGGCGTCGACAAAGGAGACCTCTCGTCAGTGGGTTGTGCGGCAGCCGGGCTGCGCGAGGCGTCGCGCGAACCGGCAGGCGCGCGGAGGGTCGGCGACCGACGGCACGACGTCAATCCGAAGTGTGATAGGCTGGGCCTATCATGCGCTTCGCCCCGCACGCCGTGAGCCTTCGACAGTTCCAATACCTCGTCGCCGTCGCCGACCGGCTGAGCTTCCGCGCCGCAGCCGAGCAGTGCCACGTCTCGCAGCCGTCCTTGTCCGCGCAGGTGGCGCTCGCCGAGGCCCAGCTCGGGGTGCAGATCTTCGAGCGCGACAAGCGGCGCGTGCTGGTCACCGCCGCGGGGCGCGAGATCCTGGCGCGGGCGCGTGCCCTCTGCATCGCGGGCGACGACCTCTTCGACCTGGCGCGCTCGCTGGGAGATCCGCTCTCGGGCACGGTGCGCATCGGCATCATCCCGACCGTCGGCCCGTACTACCTGCCCGAGGTCGCGCCGCGCCTCCGCGAGGCCTTCCCGCGCTTGAGCTTCCTCTGGCACGAGGCCAAGACCCCGAGCCTCGTCGAGCGCCTCCAGAGCGCCGAGCTCGACGCTGCCATCGTGGCCCTGGAAGCCGAGCTCGGCGATGTCCTCCACCTTGCGATCGGGAAGGACCCCTTTGTCTTCGGCGCGTCCCCGAGCCATCGCCTGGCCCACGGTCGCGGCGCCCTGAACCTCGACGCGCTCGACGGCGAGGAGGTCCTCCTGTTGGACGACGGCCACTGCTTCCGCGACCAGGCCCTCGCCGTGTGCAGTCGCGCGGGCGTCGCCGAGGCCGGCTTTCGCGCCACGAGCCTCCAGACCCTCGTGCAGGTGGCCGCGATGGGGCAGGGGGTGACCCTCTTGCCGACGCTCGCCGTTGGCCTCGAGAACCGCGGGCACCCGCTCGCGGTCCGCAACATCCGAGACGCCCCGTCGCGCACGGTCGTCCTCGCCTATCGCGTGGGCTCGGTGCTCGAGCCGACGTTGAAGGCCCTGGTCCCGACCTTGACCAAGGCCTTCGACGCCTGCGTGCCGAGAGCCGGCGCGCGCTGACCGGCGCGGCCGGGCTTACCGCTCGGCGCCGTTGCGGGCCACCGAGAGGCGCGACTCAGCGGAAGAGGTTCGAGATCGAGTCACCGTCGTGGATCCGGCGGATGGCCTGCGCGAACAGCTCGGCCACCGACAGCACCTGGAACTTCGGGGACGTCTTGCCCTGGAGCGGCACGGTGTTCGTGAAGGTGAGGCCGGCGATGTCACTCGCGTGCAGCCGCTCGACCGCGTTGCCCGAGAGCACGCCGTGCGTGAACGCCGCGGTCACCGAGAGGGCGCCCTGGTCGCGCAGGAACGCCGCGGCCTCGATGAGGGTGCCGCCGGTCGCGACCTCGTCGTCGATGAGGATGGCGTGCTTGCCCTTCACGTTGCCGATGAGGTTGGTCGCCTTGGCGTTCTCGGTGTCGTCGTAGCGGCGCTTGTCGACGATGGCCATCGGCAGGTTCAGGCGGTTCGCGTAGCGCCCGACCTCCTTGGCCTCGCCGGCGTCGCCGGCCACGAGGACCGCATTCGAGAGGTCCTGCCGCCGGAGATAGTCGGCGATGATCGGCGTGGCCTGCAGGTGGTCCACCGGGATGCGGAAGAAGCCCTGCGTCTGGGGCGCGTGCAGATCCATCGTGACCACGCGATCGGCGCCGGCCGTCTGGAGGAGGTCGGCGATGAGGCGCGCGGTGATCGAGATGCGCGGCTTGTCCTTCTTGTCCGAGCGCACATACGGCATGTACGGCAGGACCGCGGTGATGCGCCCCGCCGAGGCGTGTTTGAGCGCATCGATCATGATGAGCAGCTCGATGACCCCCTCGTTGACCGGGGGTGCTGCGGTCTGGATGACGAAGACGTCGGCGCCACGCACGTTCTCCTCGATCTGCACCATCAGGTTCTCGTTGGAGAACCGCACGACGCTCGAGCGGCCGAGCGGGATGGCGAGGTGGCGACAGATCTCGGTCGCGAGCTCGGGGTGGGAACGACCAGCGAAGACCTTGAGCGCACCGTTCATCACAGAACCTCCGGGGTCGGGGTACCCGCGCGCCATGGGGGAGCGCCACCCGACGCGCGAGCGACTACCGCGAATGTCGGCCGGCGCCAAGGCGCGTCGCGAGGCCGGCGCCGTCTCTTGTAATGACCTTGACGATGCGGGTCGGCGGGCGCTAAGGACCGCGGCGCGCGAACGGCGCCCTTCCCAACCAGGCGGGCGTGTCCGGGCACCCACTCAAGCGCACGAGGTCCAGACCATGACCGAGCTCTATCCTGCCCCCGCCGGCGGCGAAGCGATCACCGTGAACCCCGATGGGACCCTCAATGTCCCGAACAATCCGATCATCCCGTTCATCGAGGGTGACGGCACGGGCCCGGACATCTGGGCAGCCTCGGTGCGCGTCTTCGACGCGGCGGTCGCCAAGGCCTACGGCGGCGCTCGCAAGATCCACTGGCTCGAGGTGCTGACGGGCGAGAAGGCCCAGAACAAGCTCGGCACGTGGCTCCCGGACGAGACCCTGGCCGCCATCGCGAAGTACGTCGTGGCCATCAAGGGCCCGCTGACGACGCCGGTCGGCGGCGGCTTCCGCTCGCTCAACGTGGCGCTGCGCCAGCTCCTGGACCTCTACGCGTGCGTGCGCCCGGTGCGCTGGTTCGAGGGCGTGCCCTCGCCCATGAAAGAGCCGGGCAAGCTCGACATCGTCATCTTCCGCGAGAACACCG
This sequence comes from Deltaproteobacteria bacterium, assembly GCA_016792665.1. GTDB lineage: Bacteria > Myxococcota_A > UBA9042 > PHBI01 > PHBI01 > WYBB01. Next base: position 3,959 of record JAEUKJ010000409.1, read on the forward strand.
AGGACGTGTACTCCGGCATCGAGTTCAAGGCGGGCACCGACGAAGCCGAGAAGGTCGCGGACTTCCTGCGCGGGCTCGGCAAGAAGATCGCCCCGGGGTCGGGCATCGGCATCAAGCCCATGTCGCAGGCCGGCACCGAGCGCCTCGTGCGCCGCGCCATCAAGTACGCGATCAAGAAGGGCAAGAAGTCCGTGACGTTGGTCCACAAGGGCAACATCATGAAGTTCACCGAGGGGGCCTTCCGCGACTGGGGCTACCAGCTCGCGGCGCGCGAGTTCCCCGAGCAGACCATCAGCGAGAACGAGGTCTGGGAGAAGCACGGCGGCAAGACCCCGGCGGGCAAGATCCAGATCAACGACCGCATCGCCGACGCGATGTTCCAGCAGCTCCTCCTGCGCCCCGACGAGTACGAAGTGCTCGCCATGCCGAACCTGAACGGCGACTACATGTCGGACGCGGCGGTGGCCCAGGTCGGCGGTCTCGGCATCGGGCCGGGCGCCAACATCGGCGACGCGGCGGCCGTGTTCGAGGCGACCCATGGCACGGCGCCGAAGTACGCTGGCCAGGACAAGGTCAACCCCGGCTCGGTCATCCTGTCGGGCGTCATGATGTTCGAGCACATGGGCTGGGACGAGGCCGGCGACGCCATCATCAAGGCCCTCGAAAAGACCATCGAGCAGAAGCGCGTGACCTACGACTTCCATCGCCAGATGGAGGGCGCCACGCTGCTCAAGTGCTCGGAGTTCGGCTCGGCCATCATCGAGAACATCAACCTGGGGTGAGCCATGAACGTCCATGAGTACCAGGCGAAGCAGCTGCTTCGCGACTTCGGGATCCCCGTGCCCAACGGCGTCCCGGTCTTCAATGTCGACGACGCGCGCCGCGCCTTCGACGCGCTGCCCGGACCCATCTGGGTCGTGAAGGCGCAGATCCACGCGGGCGGTCGCGGCAAGGGCGGCGGCGTCAAGCTCGCGCGCAACAAGGGCGAGGTCGAGGAGCTCACCAAGTCGATGCTCGGGATGACGCTCGTCACCAAGCAGACCGGCCCCGAGGGCAAGCTCGTCAACCGCCTCTACATCGAGGAGGGCGTCGACATCCGTCGCGAGCTCTACCTCGCCGTGCTGGTCGACCGCGTGACGAGCGGCATCACGCTGATGCTCTCGTCCGAGGGCGGCATGGACATCGAGGAGGTCGCCGAGCACAACCCGGAGGCCATCATCCGCATCCCGGTGAACCCGGCGGTCGGGCTCCAGCCCTTCCAGGTCCGGAACGCCGCGGGCAAGCTCGGCGGGTCGCCGGTCTTCGTGCGCAACCTCACGGACTTTCTGCTCAAGTTCTACAAGGCCTTCGTCGAGATGGACTGCTCGATGGCCGAGGTGAACCCGCTGGTCGTGACCGGCAACGACAAGGTCGTGGCACTCGACGCGAAGCTCAACTTCGACGGCAACGCGCTGTACCGGCACCCGCAGATCCATGCGCTGCGCGACATCACCGAGGAGGCCCCTTCCGAGGTGCAGGCCTCGAAGTTCGACCTCAGCTACGTGAAGCTGGACGGCGACATCGGGTGTCTCGTCAACGGCGCCGGGCTCGCGATGGCCACGATGGACATCCTGAACTACGCGGGTGGGCACCCGGCCAACTTCCTCGACGTCGGCGGCTCTGCCACGACCGAGCGCGTGACCGAGGCCTTCAAGATCCTCGTGGCCGACCAGGTGAAGGCGAGCTTCGTCAACCTCTTCGGCGGCATCATGAAGTGCGACACCATCGCCAACGGCATCGTCACGGCGGCGCGCACGCTGGACCTGTCGATCCCCATCGTCGTCCGGATGGAAGGCACCAACGTCGAGTTGGGCAAGCGCATCCTGGCCGAGAGCGGGCTCGCGATCGTGTCGGCCGACACGATGGCCGATGGCGCCGTGAAAGCCGTGGCACTCGCGAAGCGCGGGAACTGAGGAGACACACGATGGCGATCTGGGTCGACAAGAACACGAAGCTCATCGTGCAGGGGATCACCGGCTCGGCCGGCAGCTTTCATGCGCAGCAGATGATCGAGTACGGGACCAACGTCGTTGGCGGCGTCACGCCGGGCAAGGGCGGGCAGGTCTTCGCTCACAAGGGGACCGAGGTCCCGATCTTCGACACCGTGGAAGAGGCCGTTCAGAAGACCGGGGCCAACGCCTCGGTCATCTACGTGCCGCCGGCCTTCGCGGCTGACTCCATCATGGAGGCCGCGAGCGCGGGTGTGGCGTTGGTCGTCGCGATCACCGAGGGCATCCCGGTGATCGACATGATGCGCGCCAAGATCTTCCTGAAGGACAACCCCGGCACGCGGCTCATCGGGCCGAACTGCCCGGGCATCATCTCGCCGGGGCTCTGCAAGATCGGCATCATGCCGGGCCACATCCACAAGGAAGGCCGCATCGGCGTCGTGTCCCGCTCGGGGACGCTGACCTACGAGGCGGTCGGCCAGCTCTCGGCGCTCGGCATCGGGCAGTCGACGTGCGTGGGCATCGGCGGGGATCCGATCAACGGGACCAACTTCATCC
>JAEUKJ010000438.1 GCA_016792665.1 Deltaproteobacteria bacterium
CAGCCGAGGTCGCCGTCGCACTCGTAGAGGGCTTCGGTGCTCGGGAACCAGTCGCCGAGGAAGACCTCGTCGTAGCTCTCCACGATGGCGTAGAGGTGCTTCGAGACGCCGTTGACCCGCAAGTTGACCCAGCCCACGCGCGGCGCCGGCTGTCCGCGGGCGCGCATGACCTCGTACGAGAGCCACTCGCGCACGGTCGAGGGGTCGTAGGACATGTTGTGCAGGGTCACTTTCTTCGCGCCGCGGAACGAGCGCGGGCCCGCCTCTTCATGGCGCGCGAAGTGGAGCTTCAGGCTCGGCTTGGCATCCCACGGACGCAGCGTGATGGACCCCTTGATGCGCAGGTCGATGCGCTGCGGCGCCGAGGTCCCGGTGCTGTCGGTCCACTGGAAGATGGCCGGCGCGTAGACCTTCTGCTGCGAGCGCAGCGTGTCCTCGGCCGCGGCGTCGACGTAGAGATCGATCGTCGGCACGGGCCCTTCTTGCACGAAGATCGACGCGCGCAGGTCATCGAGGGCGCGGTTGGTCTTCTGCGGGGTCGCCACCGTGAGCGCGAAGGGGCCACTGCCATCGGGCACGCGGCCCCAGGTCGCGAGCTCGGGGTCGCCCTTGCGCGGCGGGGCCTGGTCGACGATGCCGCTCGGCCCGATGAGGTAGACCCCGTCGGTCGTGCAGCTGATGCCGATGTCGCCGCGCACGACCGCGTGTCCGCCCGGCTGGACCATGACACCGGCCGGCGCCGCGACGCCGCGCGAGCTCGGCTTGTCGGTCACGCGGAAGCCGTCGAGGCTCATCGCGAGGTTGCCCACGTTGACGACCTCGACCCACTCGATGGGGTCCGAGCGACAGTCGACCTCGTTGATGACGAGGCGCCCGACCGGAGCCGGCGTGGTGTCGACCGGCGGCAGCGTGTCCGCCTCGATCGTGTCGGCGTCGACCGTGTCGGGGTCGGTGCTGTCCGGCGCGTCGGACGAGTCCAGCGTGTCGGTCGACGTGTCGGCGGTTGTGTCCGTCGGAGCGGACGGGTCGTCGCCGCACGCCGCGAAGACGGGAACACAGGCCGCGAGCACCCACGCGGAAAGCGAAGGCGTTCGTTGGAAAAGCAACGTGGAGGGGGCAATGCGTTGGGCCGTCACGGGCGGCTTGCTACCAGCCGCCCCGGGCCGTTTCAAAGAGAATCGCCACGACCTCGACACACCCGCGTCACACAACGACCGGGCGCAGGCCGCGCCAACATCGAACGGCGCTCACTTCCGCCCGATCGCGATGTGCGCTTCGGCCTCGAACCCGAAGGGCCCCTGCCCCTGGGCGGCGACGACGTCCTCGACGAAGACCTCGAGGAAGGCCGCGCGGTCCTCGGGCGAGAGGCGATGGACGAGCACGTTCAGGGCCGGGGTGGCGCCCGTGAGCCAGTCGAATGCGGTCGTCGGCTCGTCGAAGACGAGGGTGTGCGACACGGTGTGGGCGCGCACGTGCGCGAAGCCGGCCTCGCGCATCTCGGCCTTGAAGGCCTCGGGCTCGGACAGCGGCAGCCAGGGCGGCGGACGCGGCGGCAGAGCGAGGTCCGGCAAGGCCCGCCAGAGCGCGTTCTGAAAGGCGCCGAGCACCTTCATCTTGTCGGGCCTGGACCACGCGACGACGGCGGCCCTGCCGCCCGGCACGAGCACGCGCGCCAGCTCGGCGAAGCCCTTCTTGCGGTCGGGGAAGAACATGAGTCCGAGGACCGAGAACGCGCGATCGAAGCTCGCGTCGTCGAGGTCGAGGTGCTGCCCGTCCATGACCGCGGCGCGGAGCTGCGTGTGCCCAGCCGCGGCGGCCTTGTCCTGCAGCAGCTTCACCATGCCGGGTGCGAAGTCGGTGGCCAGCACCTCGGCCCCGCGCTGAGCCGCGGCCAGAGCCAACGCGCCCGAGCCGGCGGCCACGTCGAGGACGCGCATGCCGGGGGAGACACCGACGAGATCCAGGGCGTCGCGCGCGAACTTCGCAGTGAATGATGCGACGTGGGCGTCATAGAATGTCGCCGCGTCGTTCCACCCAGCGGGCACCTGTTCGAGGCTGTAGTCGGCCATGCGAGCGCCTCCGGCGCGGGCGCGGGCCCTCGAGATCGGGGCGTTGGGGCAACGCGCGCGCGGCGCACCATGCCTCACGATTTGCGCCTTGCAAAGAGGGACCGGTTCCGGTCTTCTACCGCCCGGCTTTCGCCCGTCCGAGGATCATCATGCGTATCGTCAAGACTCTCTCGCCGACCTTGGTCGCGCTCGTGCTGAGCGCTGTGTCCGCGCCGGCCATGGCCTGGCCCAATGGTCCCGATCAGGACCCGCGCGACTCGAAGCCCAACGACCCCGGCTACGGCGGCGCGTGGAACCTCTGGTCGCACTATCCGGACAGCTGGGCCGCCAACATCAAGGACGCCAACGAGCGCGCGCTGGGCCCCGGCATCCACGCCGATCGCGCCTGGCAGGTCACGACCGGCGACCGCCGCATCATCATCTCGGTGCACGACTCGGGCGCGTACTGGGACAACACCGACCTCGTCAACAAGTGGTACCTGAACCGCGGCGAGCTCCAGGACTGCAAGCCGACCCCGATGGCCAACCCGCCAGCCGGGGCCGACGCGTACGACGTCGACGGCTCGGGGTGGTTCGACATCCGCGACTACTACGCGGCCTCCACCCAGCAGGCGATGCTCGCCACCTGGGACGAGAACAAGAACGGCATGATCGACCCGCAGGACTTGATCCTCAAGTGCAGCGACGGGGTCGACTCCGACGGCAACGGCTACATCGACGACATCTCGGGCTGGGACTTCTTCCACGACGACAACGACGCCCACGACGACACGGCCTTCGGCCACGGCAACGGCGAGGCGCGTGACTCCTCCGCCGAAGGCGACAACGGCATCGGCGACCTCGGCGTGTGCCCGAACTGCACCGTCATGATGGTGCGCGTCGGCGACTCGTTCGTGACCGACTCGAACGACTTCGCGCAGGGCGTGGTCTTCTCGGTCGACTCGGGCGCCTCGGTCATCCAGAGCGCGCTCGGCACCGTGAACTACACGAGCTTCGCGCGCCGCGCGATCGACTACGCCTACGCGAACGGCGTGGCGGTCGTGGCCTCGGCCGCCGACGAGCTGAGCTTCCACCACAACTTCCCGGGCTCGGGCGAACACTCGATTTACGTGCACGCGGTCCAGCATGACGAGGCGTCGACCGACCGCTCGACCACGTTCATGAACTTCAACAACTGCACGAACTTCGGCATGCAGCTCCTGCTCTCGACGCCGGGCACCGGCTGCTCGTCCGAGGCGGTCGGCATCACCTCGGGCCACGTCGGCCTCATCTACTCGGCCGCCCTGAAGATCGGCCTGAACCCGCCGCTCAACGGCGAAGAGGTGAAGCAGCTCCTCATCATGGAGTCCGACGACATCGCCATCAACCCGAACGACAACGACCCGACCAAGTACCCCTCGCGCGTCGGCTGGGACTGGCACTTCGGCTACGGCCGCAACAACGCGCGCCGCACGGTGGACGCGGTGCTCGAGGATCGCATCCCGCCCGAGGTCTACATCGACAGCCCGTCGTGGTTCCAGGTCATCGACCCCGACCGCACCCCGACGGTCGACGTCGACTGCCGCCTGAACAAGCGCGTCGACGGCCTCGCCCCGCGCTACGCCTCGGTCGACTGGGTCCTCGAGTACGCGACCGGCGTCGCCCCGGCCGACAGCGAGTTCAAGGAGATCGACAAGGGCACGACCACCGGCATCGAGGGCAAGTGCGCGACCTGGGATGTGACCAAGGTCGAGCTCGACCTCAGCAAGAAGGTCACCGACCCGCACCAGAACGCCGTCACGCTGCGACTTCGCGCGACCGGCAAGAACGGCCAGAACGTGGTCGTGCGCGGCGAGCATCGCAAGGGCTTCCTCTTCCACAAGGACCCGACCTCGCACGCGGCCTTCCCGAAGAACCTCGACACCTCGCTCGAGAGCTCGCCGATCTTCGCCAACATCGACGGCAAGGACGATGACGAAGAGCTCGTCGTCTTCGCCTCGGACGGGCAGGTGCACGTGTACCAGGCCGACGGCAGCGAGGCCCCAGGCTTCCCGGTGCGCGTCGATCGCCGCCGCCCGATGAAGACCAGCGAGGCCAAGAACGTGCTCGGCTCGTGCGGCTACAAGACCGACAAGACCGGGTGCAAGGCGGCGCGCGGGCACATCGACCCCGACATCGCCGGGCAGACCGCGATGATGCCGCCGTCCATCGGTGACCTCGACGGTGACGGCACCCTCGAGATCGTCATGACCACGTGGGACGGCTGGGTCTTCGTCATCGAGCACGACGGCAAGGTGCGCGACGGCTGGCCCAAGAGCCTCGACTTCAGCCACGTCGCCGTGACCAACGAGACCTGGATCATCGACGGCGGCTTCTTCGCCTCGCCGGTGCTCTACGACCTCGACCAGAAGCCCGGGCTCGAGATCATCGCGGCGGGTCAGGACCAGTACATCTATGTGTGGCACGCCGACGGCACGGTGATGGCCCCCTACCCCATCCGCCTCTACAACCCGGAGGACCCGCAGTCGAACTCGACCAAGACGCGCATCATCGCGACCCCGGCGGTCGGCGACATCGACGGTGACGGCAAGCCGGACATCGCGTCGGGCAGCTCCGAGGTGTACGGCGCGGCCGGCGTCGAGAACGAGGCGGTGGCCTACGTCATCGACGGGCAGACCGGCGCGCTGAAGCCCGGGTGGCCGCGCTCGTTGTTCGGCCTGACCGTGAACGTGCTGCCGGTCGTCGGCAAGGGTGTCGTCGGCAACCCGATGCTGGCGGACCTGGACTTCGACGGGAAGCTCGAGATCAGCTTCGACACCATCTCGACCCAGGGTTGGATCTTCCGCTACGACGGCAGCATCTACAAGAAGATGAACAACCAGCAGTTCGGCGCGAAGTCGGACTCGCGCGACAGCCCGGCCTATATCCTCATGAACAACGGCGCCTTCGCCAACATCGACGGCGAGGGTGGCATCGACATGGTCAAGGGCACGGCGGGCTTCGACTTCGCCAAGGCCTTCGCGGGCGGCGGCAAGCGCGCGCAGTTCGACCACCACATGTCGGGCTGGGACACCGACACGGGCAAGATGATGGTCGGCTTCCCGCGCGTCATCGACGACTGGCAGTTCTTCAACACGCCGACCGTGGTCGACCTGAACAACGACAACAACCCCGAGGTCGTCATCGGCTCGGGCGGCTACCTCGTGCACGCGTGGAACTACCTCGGCGAGGAGCCGGCCGGCTTCCCGAAGCAGACCGGCGGCTGGATCATCGCGTCGGCGGGCGTGGGCGACTTCGACGGCGACGGCAAGTTCGACGTCACCGTGTCGACGCGCGATGGCTGGCTCTTCGCGTGGAAGACCGAGGGCAAGGTCGGCTCGATCTTCGAGTGGAACGGCTTTGGCCACGACCCGATGAAGACCGGCAACTACGAGAACGACCCGACGCCGTTCGCGACCTGGGACACCGGGCCGGTGGCCGAGCCGGACGCGAACCCCGAGGTCGCCGAAGAAGGCCCCGACACGACCGACACGTCGAGCCCGAACGACACCTCGGCCGAGCTCGAGACCGACACCGGCAAGGGCAAGAAGGACGATGGCTGCGTGGGTGGCGGGCTGAACGCGCTCGTCGCGCTGGGCGGTCTCGCGGCCCTCGCGCTGCGCCGTCGCCGCGCCTGAGCGTGATCGGGCCATGTGCCGCGTGAACGGAATCGAGCCTGCGGGCTGACCGTTCGCGCGCCCCATGGGGTTCCCGAATACACGCACCATGTCCTGGTCTGGCCGCTCCTCGTGGGCGGCCTTTTTGTTTTCCGCGCTGGGTCTCGCCGCTGGGTGTGCCTCCACGAGTGACCCCAGCGGGGCGGCGCGAGGCGCGGTGGCGTCGTCGGGATCGCGGCCCACGGAAGGTGCGCGCGCGCCGCTGACCTTGAGGTACCTCGGGGTCGCGGGGTGGGAGATCGCATGCCAGGGCAAGGTCCTCCTCCTCGACCCGTATTATTCGCGGCCGGCGCTGGAAGGACCGATCCACCCCGACCTCGCGGCCATCGCGCGCCACCGCCCCGAGCACGTCGACGCGATCTTGATCGGGCACTCGCACATCGACCACGTCCTCGATGCGCCGACGGTCGCGAGAGACACCGGAGCGCTTATCCTCGGCAGCGCCTCGACCGCGGCCCTGGCCCGCGCGAGCGGAGTCCCGGCCGCGCAGATCGTGCCCGTCCGCGGCGGCGAGGACTACCAGTTCGACGGCTTCTCGGTGCGCGTCGTGCCGAGCCTTCACTCGGCGCTCGGACACAAGACCGTCATCGGTGCGAATATCGATGCCGATCCGAAATTGCCA
>JAEUKJ010000450.1 GCA_016792665.1 Deltaproteobacteria bacterium
CTGCTCGCCGCGAGCCGCCATCTGGAGGCCGCCAAGGAGTTCGAGCGCCTGGCCGACCAGAACCAGGACGCGGCCTTCGTCGACAAGGCGTACTACAACGCCGCGATGGCCTACAAAGAGGTCAAGTACTACGACTCCGCGGCCCGCATCTTCGAGCGCCTGGTCAACGACCAGCGCTTCGCCAAGAGCGAGTTCAAGACGGAGTCGGTCTTCGAGCTGGCCGAGAACTACAAGCTCTTCTTCAGCTTCGAGAAGTCGACCGAGGCCTACTTCATGTTCCTCCAGCGCACCGAGGGGACGACCAACGCGAACCGCCCCTACGCGCTCTACACGGCCGCGCGACTGCAGGAGTACTCGGGCAAGCTCAAGGAGGCCGCGGCCACCTACGAGCGCTACGCGGACACCTTCAAGAACCGCGAGGACTCGGCCAACGCGCTCTTCCGCTCTGCCGAGCTCTACGAGAAGCTCTCCGATCGCGAGCAGCAGAAGCGCGTCCTGGCGAGCTTCATCACGCGCTTCGGGACCGCGCAGGGCATGGCCTCGCGCGTGCTCGATGCCATGATGCGCCTCGGCGATCTGGCGACCGCGCAGGGCAAGGTCAAGGACGCGACCAAGTACTACGGCGACGTCGTGCGCGAGTACCAGGCGCGCGGCTTCCAGCCCGGGACGCAGGCGGCGGCGGCGGCGGCCAAGGCGCGCTTCATGCTCGTGGAGCGCCAGTTCGAAGAGTACGTGAAGCTGCGCCTGACGGGGACGAGCCAGCGCAAGATGGGCGCCGATATCGCGCGCAAGAAGAAGCTCCTGGACGAGCTCGAGGTCGCCTACGGCGAGGTCCTGCCCTACAAGGCCCTCGACTGGACCATCGCTGCCTCCTATCGCGCCGGCGACATCTACCGCGACTTCGCCGACACGCTCTACAAGGCGCCCGAGCCGCAGGGGCTCTCGGACGAAGAGCTCGAGGCCTACGTCAACATCATCGAGGACGAGGGCCTGAAGTACGAGAACATCGCCATCGAGCGCTTCGAGCGCACGGTCAACGAGTCGCGTCGCCTGAAGGTCACGACCGAGTGGGCCGAGAAGGCGCTCGAGGCGATCAACAAGTACAAGCCCGAGCAGTACCCCCTCTTCAAAGAGGCCAAGCGTGCCGCGACCTTCACGCCGCGCTTCCGCATCGACGCGCGTGCCGAGTCGCGCGCGCAGCCGAAGTCGCCCGACGGGCCGCCTCCGACGCCTGACGGCACGGCTCCCAAGCCGCCCGACGGCACCGCCCCGAAGTCGCCCGACGGCGCGACGACGCCCCCTGTCAGCCCGACCGGCCCGGCGCCCACGGTGCCCCCGGCAGGAGGCACCCCGTGAGCCGAACGTTCTGGCGTCGTAGCCTGCTCGCGCTGGTGGTCCCGCCCCTGACCTGGGGGCTCGGGGCTGGCGCGGCGCATGCGGAGAAGGCCGACGACCTCGTGGTCGAGGCGCGCGAGCTGTCGGCGCGCGGGGACCTCGGCGGGGCCGAGAGCAAGCTCAAGCTCGCCCTCGAGGTGGACCGCAACAACGCGGCGGCCAATGTCGAGATGGGGCTCTTGAAGCTCATGCGCAACGAGCTGCCGATGGCGCAGCAGTTCGCGAACATGGCGCTGGCCAAGGACCGCAACGACGCCGCGGCGTTGATCCTGCTCGTCCGCGTCATGGGCGCGATGGGCCAGATCGACGTGGCCGTTGCCAAGACCCAGGAGGCCGCCAACACCTATCGCGACAACGCGGGGGTGCAGCTCGCGTATGGCGAGGCCCTCCTCGAGCAGGGCAAGCCGGACCAGGCGCTGCTCGCGGCGACGCGCGCGCTGAAGCTCCAGGAGACCTCGATCGCGGCGATGAAGCTCCTGGGGCGCAGCTATATGGCGCTAGGCCGGCCCGTCACGGCGGAGTCGGTGCTCATCCGCGCCCTCGAGATCGAGCGCGACCCCGAAGCGCTCTGTCTGCTCGCGGGGATCCGCTACGGCGAGGGCAATCTCATCGAGGCGCGCCTCCTCCTCGAGGAGGCGGTCGGCAAGCAGCCGGGTTACGTCGAGGCGCTGAACTCGCTCGGCGCGATCTACAACGTGGTGCGCAACTGGGACAGCGCGCTCGACGCGCTGAACCGCGTCATCGCGATGGCTCCGAGCTTTCCGGAGGCCTGGCTGAACCTCGGCAGCTCGCAGCGTGGCGCGGGCCGCTTCGATCAGGCCGAGGCGAGCTGGAAGAAGGTGCTCACGCTCGCCCCGAAGATGGCCGATGCCTGGTATAATCTCGGGATTCTCTATCTCGAGAACCCGATTGGAACGCGGGATCGGATCCAGCAGTTGACCGATTCGATCAATGCGTTCAACGCTTTCAAGCGCGGCGCGACGGGCAACGACCCCAACGTCGACAAGTTCATCGAAGAGGCGAGGCTCCTCATCAAGCAGGAGCAAGACCGCCGCAATGAGCAGCTCAAGGGCACACCACCCGAAGACGGTAAGGGCAAGCCGCCCGCGGACGGCGAAGGAGGGCTCAAGTGAAGACGATCAAGGCAGGCTTTCTCCGTCACATGACCGCGGCGCTCGGGATCCTGGCGGGTCTCCTCGTGGTGTCCTCCGCCCGCGCCGAAGGGCCGGCACCGAAGGCGCCGCCTCGCGTCATCGAGCTCGAAGAGATGGTCATCGAGGGCAAAGTCGCCAAGCCTCAGGTTTTCTATGTGCTCGGGCGAAGCCGGGTCGAGTATGAGAACCTGAAGATGCAGCGTGTCTTCGTCGACAGGATCGTGTCGGGCGCGAAGAAAAACCCCTTCTGAACTGGGTTCTTACGGAAAATGTCGGGGCGCCGTCTGGAGATCCAGGCCGATCCGACCGACTCAGCAGTGAAGAAGGGGGAAGCGTGACGAGACGAGCTACCGGGGAAACGAACGACGACTCTGACGGCGCTGGACGTCGTTGGGTCCGCCTCGGAGCGCGCTCGGACGGTGACTCGTCCCAGGGACGGCCTGGCCCCGCCCCCCCGGCGCATTTGACCTCGAACGTCGCAGATCGTAAGATGGCGCGGTTTGGGCTTCCCCATGAGCGGAGGGATAGATCGTGAGCCTTCGTCGTACCTTGACCGTGCTTGCCTGCTCGACCGCGGTCCTCTTGACCGCTGTCCAGGTCGGCGTGCGCGCACAGAACACCCCTCCGGATGCCGGTCCGATCGGGCTCGGCGATGACGAGGACCTCGCCTCGCAGCCGTCCGACAAGCTCGTCGACAAGGCCTCGGGCTTCGTCAAGAAGATGGAGGAGTGGCTCACGGACTCGTTCTGGCTGCTCGAGGCGTCGCTCTCGGCGGGCGACGTCAATGGCGCGAACTCGCGCAACGAGGCGATCACCGTCATGAAGGGCCTCGTGAAGCTGTCCGAGCAGAACCTCATGAACATGCGGCAGAAGGCGGCGGAAGGGGACCGCAAGCGCGTCGAGAACGAGTACGTCAAGATCTCGATCGCGTTCTCCAAGGTCCAGGAGTACTACGCCCAGGTGAAGAGCGCGGTGAGCATCGGCGTAGGCTCCCTCGAGCTCTCGTCTGTCGAGCGCCGCCTCGTCTTCTCTGGTGAGCTCCCGGTCGTCGATGACCTCCCGGGGCTCTACACGCAGACCTACGACGTGTTCATCACCACCCCGAGCGATCCCGTCAACGCCAGCCCGTATTTCTGAAGCCAAAGCGGCGCATCGACCCGAAGCCGCTCGGCTAATCTTGCAGGATTTCGTCTTTTGGTGTCCTTTGCAACGCGCTGCTGCGGGAGACCGCACGGCCCGGTGACGAGGTGCCAGAGGCGCTTCATCGCCCCGGTTCGATGGACGGGTGGGGGCCCGACTCGAACGCACCACTGACCGCACGTGTCCCGCCAGGGGCGCGAACCACGACCCGAGAGTTCCGTTTGAGCATGGTCCGAATGATCCGCTGGGTGTGTGCCGTGGCGCTCGTCGCCGCGTTCGCCTCCAGCGCGTCCGCCCAGCAGTTCGAGCAGGGGTGGAGCGACCCGCGCATCATCAGCCCGGCCGGGTTGGGCCCCCGCTACAGCGGACTCGTCGGGGCCGGGGTCGGGCTCTTGTCGCGCAAGCCGCGCTACGGGCTCACGGCGGGCGAGTTCATCTTGCAGCCGCGCTTCTTCCTGGAGAGCGAGTACCGCTCGAACTTCTTCCGCGTCGACAGTCGCACCCAGGACGCCGAAGGCGCCTTCGCGCTGCACGTCCGCCCCGGTATCGCGGTCTTCAATCCCGACTACAACAACGTCGCGATGTCCCTCGGTCTCGACCTCGACGTCTTCGTCCCCTTCGGCGAGGCGAAGATCAGCGACCAGACGAACCTCGGCGGCACGGTGCGGCTCGCGGTCGCCTTCTTCCCGCGTTCGGCCTTCACGGTGACCCTGCACGAGAGCTTCGACCGTTCCCTGTGGATGCGCCCCCAGATCACGACCAACGCCAACCGGAACCACAACGTCATCGGGGCCGACTTCTCGTTCCACCCGGGTGGGCGCGCGCTCGACTTTACGTTGGGCTACGCCTACGACCTCGTGCGCTACGACGACATCGACCGCATCGACTCGGACTCGCACCGCCTGCGCTTCCTCGGGTCGTGGCGCTTCTACCCGATGACGTACGCCTTCCTCGAGTCGACCCTCGACTTCAACTCGTACTCGGCCGAGTCCGAGTCCGACGCCGCCTCCTCGGGCAACCTCGTCCCGGGCTCGCCGTTC
>JAEUKJ010000452.1 GCA_016792665.1 Deltaproteobacteria bacterium
CTGGCACCAGTCGATGCGCTCGAGGAGGCGTGCCGGGACCTCCGAGGCCGGTCGCAGGCGGAAGCCCTGGCCGCGCACGGCGAGGCGCAGGCGGTGCCACGCGATGATGGGCAGGACCGAGGCGCGTCGCTTCGAGACCTTCACGCCCAGCGCGCGCAGCGAGGCACGTGCGTGACCGAAGCCCTCGTCGACGTGCCCCGAGCGGATGAGCTCGATGGCGGCGCGGGCCTGGAGTGCGGCGCGCTCGGTGGTGGCCTCGGGGTGGCGCGCGAGCTCCAGGAGGAGGCGCGCGGCGTCTTCGTTACGGCGCGCCTCGACGAGGAGCTCGGCGAGCTCGGACTTCAGGGCGAAGACCGAGTCGGCCTGCGGACCGTCGGGCGCGTGCGCGATGGCAATGTGATAGAGACTCTCAGATCGTGACAACGCCAGGCCGCCGCGCAGTCGCCGCGCCGCCTTCGTGACCAGGGGCAGGACGCGCTCGATGGCGCCGGCGGCGAGGTAGTGCGCGACCGCAAGCTCGGGCTCGCCGTCCTCGATCGCGACCAGGGCCTCGGCGATGGCGAGGTGTCGCGCGCGGCGCGTGGGCGCGTCGGTCCAGGCGCGAAGGACGCTGGCGAAGCGGTCGTGTGCCATCAGCGTGTGGGTCCCGGCGCGGCCCGCGCGGCGCACGAGGCCGGCGGCGAACAGCGGGCGGAGGCTCTGGCTCGAGGTCGCAAGCCCGGAGGCCTGGAGCACGACGTGGTTCGGCAGCGGCTCGGCAGCGACGGCGAGCGTCGCGAGGATGGCGCGGGCGTCGGCGTCGAGGCCCTCGCAGCGGGCACTCACGATGGCCTCCAGCGTGAGCGCGATGGGCGCGCCCGCCGCGTCGGCGTGCACCGCGAAGGCCTCGAGCAGGAAGGGGTGGCCGGCGGCCTCGGCGACGACGCGGAGGAGCGCGTCCTCGGGGATGGGACTCCCGGCGGTGACGCGTCGCGCGACCTGCATCGCGGCGTCGCGATCGAGGGGGCCGAGGCGGATCATGAGGTCCGCGCGCAGGGGGAGCGCGGCCTCGCCTTCGTCGTCCGGGCGCTTGGCGATGAGCAGGCAGAGGCCGTCGGGCCAGGGCCGGTCGGCGAGCTCGGCGATGAGCGCCAGCGTCTCGGGTGCGGCCCACTGGGCGTCGTCGAGCGCGAGGATGACGGTGCGGGCCGAGGCAAGGCGGAGGACGAGGCGATGCAGGCTCTCGAGCAGGAGGCGGCGGCGGATGAGTGGGTCGGGAGGCGCGATACCCCGTGCGCTCGGCGCGTCGTCGGTCACGATTCGGCGCCCGAAGGTCTGCTGCAGGACGGCGATCTCGTGCGGCGCCAGCAGCGCCTCGAGGTCGCTCCGATCGAGGCCGCCGATCAGCGTCGTCAAGATCTCGTCGAGGCCGGCGAAGGGGGTGAGCTCGCCTTGATAGCAGCGCCCGACCAGCGCGCAGGCGCCGAGCGCGCCGCGCTGCGTGAGCCAGTGGTGGACGAGCGCGCTCTTGCCCATGCCGGAGGGGCCGTCCACCACGGCGACAGCGCGGCCGCGGGCGCGCGCCTGGACGAGGGCTTCGTCGAGGACGCCGAGCTCGCGATCGCGACCGACCAGGGCGACCCTCTCGGCGAGGCGCACGCGGCGGCGCGACGACCAGTCGACCTTGCGAAACGGTGCGAGCCAGGCGCGGAGCTCGGCCAGGGCGGGGCGGACCTCGCGCTGGCGCGAGAGCAGTCGGTCGACCATGCGCACCGTCTCGGGGTGCGTCGCGAGCAGGTGCGGGGCGAGGCTGGCCAGCGACGGCGCGTCGCCAAGCGTCTTCGCCTGGAGCTGCGCGATGTAGCTCTCGCCGTGGAAGGGCACCTTGCCCGTGAAGAGCTCGAAGGCCATGACGCCGAACGCGTACCAATCGGAGGCCTCGTCGAGCCTCTCGGCCATGGCCTGCTCGGGGGCCATGAAGGCGAGGGTGCCGACGACGTAGCGCTCGTCGGTGCGCTGGCTCTCGATGTTCTTGGCGAGGCCGGCATCGAGCAGGATGAGGCGCCCTTCGTCGGAGACCATGACGTTGGCGGGCTTCAGGTCGCGATGGAGGAGGCCGTGTTCGTGGAGCGCGGCGACGGCCTCGCAGAGCTGCGCGAGGCAGGCGAGGATCTCGGGGACGCGCTCGGGTCTCGACGCCAGCCCCTCCTGCCGGGCGTAGTCGCCGAGCGAGAGACCGCGCACGGCCTCCATCGTGACGAAGCACTCGGTGGGGTCGGCGTGCAGCTCGTGGAGGGCGACGACATTGGGGTGGTCGATGTCGCGGAGCGCGCGGAACTCTTTGCGCAGCTCGCCGATGGCGAGCTCGTCGCCGCGGTGCATGAGCTTCAGCGCGACCTCGTGACCGCGCAGGCGATCGAAGGCCAGGTGGACCTCGGCGAAGCTGCCGCGACCGAGGAGGCCGAGGTGCTGGTAGCGCTCGTTCTTCCAGGCGGGGGCGGTCACGTCAGAGCGCGGCGAGGATGGCGGGGTTGAGGAGGTCGGGTCGCTCTTCGTGGGCGAAGTGGCCGACGCCGTCGAAGCGCTGGACTGCGAGCGCGGGCACGAGCGCATCCATGCCGACGCACAGGGCGTCGAAGTCGAGGGCCGGGTCGGCGTTGCCCCAGAGCAACGTGGCCGGGACGTGGATGGGCAGCCGAGGACCGCCAGGGGGGCGGCCCGCGAGGACGTCCTTCAACGTGAGCGCGGCGTTGTCGCGGTAGGATCCGAGCATGGCGCGGGCTGCTCCCGGGAGGACGGCGGCATCGCAGAACGGCAGCAGCTCGGCGTCGGAGAAGTGGGTCGTGTCGACGGCCGCGCTGCGCATCAGCAGGGTCAGGGCCTTGGCGTGTCCGAGCACGAGGAGGCGGTCGACGAGGCCGGGGAAGAGGAAGAGGTAGAAGTACCAGCTCTTCAGGATCTGGGTCGCATTGGGCCGCGCGATGAGCGCGTCCATCAGGCGCTCGGGCAGGCACGCGTTCACGCACACGACGCGCTCGACGCGCTCGGGATGGTGGCGCGCGAGCCACCACGCCGTCGTCCCGCCCCAGTCGTGACCGACCACGCGCGCCTTCCCACCTGGCAGGGTGGCGATGAGCGCGGCGATGTCGGCAGCCTGGGTCGCGAGGTCGAAGGGGCCGTGGCGATCGCTGTGGCCACTGCCGCGCAGGTCGGGTGCCAGGACGCGGAAGCCGGCCGCGACCAGCGGGAAGAGCTGATGTCGCCACGACCACCACGTCTCGGGAAAGCCATGCAGCAGCACCACGACCGGGCCGTCCTGCGGCCCCGCCGACGCGACGTTGAGGCAGATTCGGCCGAGGTCCCGACGCGCGAGCGTCAAGTCGGCCGGCAAGGGGACAGACATCGATACATCCTGGTGGCCCGCGAGTTCACGGAGAGTGACACGCACGACCCCGGCTGTAAAACGTCGCTCAGCCGCGCGCGGGGCCGGCCCCGAGGGCTTGCAACATGAGCGGATTCACGACGTCGGGGCGCTCGGCGTGGGCGAAGTGGCCGACGCCGCGGAGGCGATGCACGGTGAGGTCGGGGACGAGGGTCTCGAGCCCTTCGCAGAGGATGTCGAAGTCGAGGGCCGGGTCGGCGTCGCCCCAGAGGAGGGTCGTCGGGGTGGTGATCAGAGTGGCGCGCTCGGCGCTCGAGGTGCCAGGGCGACGCCCGCGGAAGAGGTCGGCCAGGGCGAGGCGGCCGTTGTCGCGATAGGGTCCCAGCATGGACGTCGCGGCGCCGGGACGCAGGATCGCCTCGCGGAAGGGCTCGAGCTCGGCGGTCGAGAAGTGGGTCCGATCGAGGGCGCCCGACTTGATGGCGCGGATGACGCCGCCGCCGTTCTTCGAGAGCAGGAGGCGCTCGGGAATGAGCGGGAGCTGGAAGAAGAAGATGTACCAGCTCTTCTTGATCTGCGCGGCGCGCGGGCGCGCGAAGAGCGCGTTCAAGAGGCGCTCGGCCGGGGGCACGTTGATGATGACCAGGCGATCGATACGGTCGCGGTGGCGGCGCGCGAGGTGCCACGCGACGGCACCACCCCAGTCGTGACCGATGACGTGGGCGCGCTGGGTCGGCAGGGTGCGGATGAACGCATCGAGGTCGGCGGCGAGGGTGTCGATGTCGTAGGGGCCTTCGCGTTTGCTGAGGCCGTAGCCTCGAAGGTCGACGGCGTGGACGCGGAAGCCCGCCTCGGTCAGGGCGTAGATGTTGTGGCGCCACGACCACCAGGTCTCGGGGAAGCCGTGGACGAGGACGACCGGCGGGCCGTCGATGGGGCCGGCCGAGGCGACGTGGAGGCGCACAGGGCCGAGCGCGTGATCTGCCACGACGAGGTCGGCAGGCAGCGTGACGTTCGGGTGCGAAGGGATCGACATGACCACTCCTGCGGGTGTGGGACGTGCGGCCGACGCGGATGCCGCGGGGTCAGCGCGCCTCGAAGGGCTGGTCGATCCCCTTGGTCGGAAGCCAGCTCGCCTGCCCGCGCAGATCGGCATCCACGGTGCGTGCCGCCTCGCGGCCATCAGCGATCGCCCACACGATGAGGCTCGCCCCGCGGCGCGAATCCCCGGCCGCGTAGACCCCCGGCACCGAGGTGCGGAAGCCGGCGTCGACCTTCACGTTGCCGCGCGGGTCGAGGACCACGCCGAGCTCGTCGAAGAGGGCCTGGGCCAGCGGGTTCACGAAGCCCATCGCCAGGATGACGAGGTCGCAGGGAAGGGTCAGGTCGCCGCCTTCCTCACGCGTGAGCTGCATGCGGCCCGCGACGACCTCGGGCCTCACGGTGGCGGCGTGCAGCGCCTGGACGTGTCCCTCTTTGCCGGTGAGGTGCGTCGTCTGCAGCGCGAACTGCCGATCGCCACCTTCCTCCTGCGAGGACGAGGTGCGGTAGACGACCGGCCACTCGGGCCACGGATTGTTCGGCGTTCGGACCTTCGGCGGCGCGGGCATGAGCTCGAGCTGCGTGACCGAGAGCGCGCCCTGACGGTGCGCGGTGCCGAGGCAGTCGCTGCCGGTGTCGCCGCCCCCGAGGATGACGACGCGCTTGCCCTGGGCCGAGATGCGGCCTTCCGCGGGCAGCGTGTCGCCGGCCACGAGGCGGTTCTGCTGGGTCAGGAAGTCCATGGCGAAGTGGACCCCGCCGAGGTCGCGGCCGGGCACGGCGAGGTCGCGCGCGGCCTCGGCACCGATGGCGACGACCACCGCGTCGTGGGTCACGCGCAGCTCCATCCAGCTCAGATCGCGCCCGATCTCGACCTTGGTGCGGAACTGGATGCCCTCGGCGCTCATCAGCGCCAGGCGGCGATCGATGACGTGCTTCTCCATCTTGAAGTCGGGAATGCCGTAGCGGAGGAGGCCACCCAGGCGATCGGACTTCTCGAAGACGATGACGGTGTGGCCCGCGCGGTTCAGTTGTTGCGCGGCTGCGAGCCCGGCCGGACCGGAGCCGACGACCGCGACGCGCTTGCCGGTCCGGGCCTTGGGCGGCCGCGCCACGACCCACCCCTCGGCGAACGCGCGCTCGATGATCTCTTTCTCGATCTGCTCGATCGTGACCGGGTCCTGGTTGGCATTCAGGACGCACGCGGCCTCGCACGGGGCGGGGCAGAGTCGGCCGGTGAACTCCGGGAAGTTGTTGGTCGCGTCCAGCGCCGAGTACGCCTCGCGCCAGCGATTGCGGAACACGAAGTCGTTCCAGTCGGGGATGCGATTGCCCAGCGGACAGCCCTGCTGGCAGAACGGCACGCCGCAGTCCATGCAGCGACCCGCCTGGGCCTTGGACTTGTCGGGCTCGAGCGGGGCGACGAACTCGCCGAAGTCCCCGAGCCGGGCCGCCTTGTCGCGCTTCTTCGGGAGCTCGCGCCCCCACTCCTTGAATCCGGTCGGCTTACCCATGCCCCACCATCCTCAGCGCCTCGGGCATCACCGGGCGCGTCGACGCGCGCTTCTGTTGGAGGACCCTGCGATATTCGATCGGCATGACCTTCACCATGCGCGACACCGTCATCTCCCAGTTCTCGAGCATGCGCCGCCCGAGCGCCGAGTCGGTCATGCGCACGTGGTCTTCGATCATCGTGTAGACCATCCAGAGATCGGTCTCGTCGACGAGCGGCTCGTGCTCGACCATGCCCATGTTGCAGCGCCGCGCGAAGGTCCGGTCGATATCGTAGACGAAGGCCACGCCGCCCGACATGCCGGCCGCGAAGTTGCGCCCCGTCGACCCGAGCACCACCACCACGCCGCCGGTCATGTACTCACAGCCGTGGTCACCCAGGCCCTCGACCACCGCGCGCGCGCCGGAGTTCCGCACCGCGAAGCGCTCGCCCGCGCGCCCTGCGACGTACAGCTCGCCGCCCGTCGCGCCGTAGATCGCGACGTTGCCGATGAGGATATTGTCCTCGGCCTTGAAGATGGACTCGGCGTGGTGGCGGATGGCGATGCGCCCGCCGGAAAGGCCCTTGCCGACCCCGTCGTTGGCCTCGCCCTCGAGCTTGAAGGTGACGCCCTTGGACAGCCACGCGCCGAAGCTCTGCCCGGCCGTGCCCTTGAAGCGCACCGTGATGGCGTCGTCGACCAACGCCCGCGCCCCGTGACGACGCGCGATCTCGCCGGACAGATGCGCGCCGACGGCGCGGTCGACGTTCCGGATCTTCATGGCGATCTCGCTGCGCGCACCGCCGTCGATGGTGTCGCGCACCTGGGCCACGATGGTCTTGTCGAGGTGCCCGTCCAGCACGCCGGACTGGCCGCTGATACAGCGACGCGCGACGGTCGGCGGCACGCGCGCCATGTCGAGGAGCGGCGTGAGGTCGAGGCGTGCGGCCTTCCAGTGCCCGGGGTTGGCGGTCGGGCGCAGCAGATCTTTTCGCCCGACGAGGTCCTCGAAGCGGCGGATACCGAGCGCGGCCATGTAGCCGCGGACCTCTTCGGCGACGAAGAAGAAGAAGCGGATGACGTGCTCGGGCTGGCCGCGGAAGAGCTTGCGCAGCTCGGGGTCCTGCGTGGCGATGCCGACCGAGCAGGTGTTGAGGTGGCACTTTCGCAGCAAGATGCAGCCGGTCGCGACCAGCGGCGCGGTCGAGAAGCCGAACTCCTCGGCGCCGAGCAGGGCCCCGATGATGACGTCGCGACCGGTGCGCAGACCGCCGTCGACCTGGACCTTGATGCGCGAACGAAGGTCGTTCTGGACCAGGACCTCCTGGGTCTCGGCGAGGCCGAGCTCCCACGGGAGGCCCGCGTGCAGGATCGACGAGACCGGCGAGGCCCCGGTACCGCCCGTGTTGCCGGCGACGACGACGTGGCCCGCGCCCGCCTTGGCGACGCCCGCGGCGACCGTGCCGACGCCGACCTCGGCGACCAATTTGACCGAAATTCGCGCGTCGTGATTGACACATTTCAGGTCGAAGATGAGCTGCGCGAGATCTTCGATCGAATAGATGTCGTGATGCGGCGGCGGCGAGATGAGGGTCACGCCCGGGGTCGCACAGCGGACCTTGGCGATGCGCTCGTCGACCTTGTGCCCCGGGAGCTGGCCGCCTTCGCCGGGCTTGGCGCCCTGGGCCATCTTGATCTGCAGCTCGTCAGCCTGGACCAGGTACTCGGCGTTGACGCCGAAGCGGCCCGAGGCAACCTGGTGGATCTTGCTGCGCCGATCTTCGTCGGGATTCTCGCGGAAATAGCGCCGCGATTCCTCGCCGCCTTCGCCCGAGTTCGACTTGCCGCCGATGCGATTCATGGCGATGGCGAGAGTCTCGTGCGCCTCGGCCGAGATCGACCCGAACGACATGGCGCCGGTGGCGAAGCGCTTGACGATGTCGGTGGCGGACTCGACCTCGTCCAGCGGGATGGCCTGGGCCGGGTCGGTCACGAGCTCCAGGAGCCCGCGCAAGGTCATGCGCGCCTTGTCTTCGTCATTGCAGAGCATGGCATATTCGTCCCACGACATCTGCGAGGCGAGGCCGGTCGCGTGCTGCAGCTTCGCGATGGTCGCGGGGTTCCACTTGTGCCGCTCGCCGCGGCGACGCCACGCGTAGACGCCGCCGGCGGGCAGCTCGGACTCGCCGCCCGTCTCCCAGGTGGACTGCTCGAAGGCCGGCCCGAAGCCGCGCTGGTGGCGCTCGTGGACCTCGCGTCCGAGCTCGGAGAGACCCACACCGGAGAGCCGCGAGGCGGTGCCGGTGAAGTGGCGCGTGATGAGGCGCTGGTCGAGACCGACCGCTTCGAAGATCTGTGCCCCGCGATAGGACTGAAGAGTCGAGATTCCCATCTTCGACATGATCTTCAGGACGCCTTTCTCGAGAGCCTTGATGACGTGCTTTTCGGCAACGTCGGCGTCGACGCTGATCGTATCGCGGCGCGAGAGGTCCTTGGCCGAGTCGAGCGCGAGCCACGGGTTGACCGAGCCGGCGCCGAAGCCGAAGAGGCACGCGATGTGGTGGACCGAGCGGGCGTCGCCGGTCTCGACCACGAGGCCGGTCTGGAAGCGGATGCCCTCACGGACGAGGTGCTGGTGCACGGCCGAGACCGCGAGCAGGGACGGGATCGGGAGGCGCTTCGAGTCGACCTTGCGATCGGACAGGATGAGGATGTTGAAGCCCTCGTCGATGGCGTCGACCGCCACCTTGCAGAGCTGCGAGACGGCCGTCTCGAGGCTCACCGAGGCGTCGTAGATCATGTCGAGGGTGGTCGGCTCGAAGATGCCGACGTTCGGGCTGCGCAGCTTGGCGAGCTCGCGATTGCTCAGGATCGGCGACTTCAGCGCGATGCGATGACACTGCTCGGGGGTCTCTTCGAAGGTGTTGCCGTCGGGACCGATGGACGTCGCGAGCGTCATGACGAGCGCCTCGCGGATGGGGTCGATCGGCGGGTTGGTGACCTGCGCGAAGAGCTGGTGGAAGTAGTCGAAGAAGGGCGGCGCCTGGTCGGACAGGACGGCCAGCGGGATGTCGGTGCCCATCGATCCATTGGGCTCTTCGCCCGAGGTCGCCATCGGCCCCAGCAGCACGCGGAGGTCTTCGTCGGTGTAGCCGAAGGCGCGCTGGAGGCGCGAGAGCCACTCGCCCTGGTGCGGGTCGGGGGCGGGTGCGTCCGGGAAGCGCTCGAGCTTGTCGACGTTGGCCTTCAGCCACTTGGCATAGGGCCAGCGGCTGGCGACGTCGTTCTTGGCTTCGGCGTCGTCGATGATGCGCTGCTCTTGCGTGTCGACGAGCAGCATGCGGCCGGGTTGCAGGCGCCCCTTCTGACGGATCTCGCTCGGCGGGATGTCGAGGACGCCGACCTCGGACGACAGGATGACGCGGTCGTCGGTCGTGACGATGTAGCGCGCGGGGCGAAGTCCATTGCGGTCGAGAGTCGCACCGACGAGATTGCCATCGGTAAAAACGATCGCCGCCGGGCCGTCCCAGGGCTCCATCAGATTACTGGCATATTCGTAGAATGCGCGCCGCTGGGTCGACATCGCCGTGTCGTCGCCGCTGCGGTCCTCCCACGCCTCGGGGATCATCATCATCATCGCGTGCTCGATGGGGCGCCCCGCGAGGTGGAGCAGCTCGAGCATGTTGTCGAACTGCGCCGAGTCGGAGCCGTTCGTGTCGATGATGGGGAAGAGGCGCGAGAGCGGGCCGCCGAACTTGGCGGACTGCAGGCCGGCCGAGCGCGCGCGCATCCAGTTGCGATTGCCCTGCAGCGTGTTGATCTCGCCGTTG
>JAEUKJ010000467.1 GCA_016792665.1 Deltaproteobacteria bacterium
CCACGCGCGCACCCTGGAGAACCTGGCCCGCGGCCTCTTTGCCGCCATCGTCGTCCTCTCGCCCGAAGACGAGGCGCGCATCGAGCGCGACTATGTCGTCTTCATGCACGACTACGACATGGACTGGCTCATGGGCTCGGAGAACCCGAGCGGCACAGGTCACTGAGAAGGAGGTCTCTGACCAACGTCGGCGGACCTACGCGACGACCTCGATGCCGTCGCCCGCGGCGCCGGGGCGGCGGCCGTCCTGGCCGGTGACCTCCCCGATGATGCAGCACTCGACGTCGTGCTCGAGTGCGGCCCGCGCGAGCTCGTCGCGCGCCTCGGGCGCGATCGCGAAGAGCAGCCCGCCCGAGGTCTGCGCGTCGCAGAGGAGGATCTCGTCGGCCTCGCCGAGCCCCTCACCGAAGTGCACCGCGACGAGGCCATCGTTGGGGGCGGCGAGGAAGCGGCGGTTGGCCTGCGTACCGCCGGACACGATGCCGCGATGGGCGTACAGCTCGGCCGCCGCGAGGACCGGGACCGCGCCGCGCGAGACGGTCGCACCGACGCGGCTCGCCTTGCACACGTTGCGCAGGTGGCCGAGGAGACCAAAGCCCGTGATGTCGGTGGCCGCGTGCAGCGCCGGGCCGAGGCTCGCGCCGACCTTCGCGGCGTCGCGGTTGAGACGCACCATGATCGCGATGGCCGAGGCGATGGCGTGCTCGTCGTCGCGGTCCTGCTTGGCCGCGGTCGTGATGACGCCCGAGCCGAGCGGCTTGGTCAGGACGAGGAGGTCGCCTGGTCGCGCGCCGGCGTTGCTCCACACGTGGTCGGGGTGGACCATGCCGGTCACCGCGAGGCCGTAGATCGGCTCGTCGGACTTGATGGTGTGGCCGCCGACGATGTCGATGCCGGCCTCCTTCGCGACCGTCGCCCCGCCGCGCAGGATCTCTCCCAGCACCTCGGGGGCCAGCAGGTGGTCGGGGAAGCCGACGAGGTTCAGCGCCGTCAGCGGGCGCCCGCCCATGGCGTACACATCGGAGAGCGCGTTGGCCGCCGCGATGCGCCCGAAGTCGAAGGGGTCGTCCACGATCGGCGTGAAGAAGTCGGTCGTCAGCACCAGCGCGCGCGTGTCGTCCAGGCGATAGACGGCGGCGTCATCGGCGGTGGCCGAGCCGATGAGGACGTTGGGATCGGTGACCGGGGGCAGTCGCCCGATGAGACCGAAGAGGTAGCCCGGGGGCTGCTTGGCGGCGCAGCCGGCGCGCTTGGCGAGCTGGGTGAGGCGAACGGGGTCCATTCCCGATGCATAGGCGTTCGCGGACAGCGCGACAAGGCGCGCGGCCGCGAGGGTTCCAAACATCGAACGAGAGGACCGCGACTGTTGCCTTGGCGCGCCGACCGGGTCGCCCTACGGTCCATCGTCCTCACGAGTCAGTGAGGGAGGAGTCGACATGCGACGCACCCTGGGATCCTTCTCGCGCTCGAGCCCGCTCGTGGCCACTTTGGCAGCGGCGCTGTCCTTCGCGGCCTGCGACGACGACAAAGCCGGGCAGGTCGCCGACACGGCGAGTGACGTCGCGGACACGACCGACACGACGGACGCGACCGACAGCGGTGCGGACACCGAGCTGGCCGACACCGCGCCGGATGCGAGCGACGACAGCGTCGGCCCCGACACCGAGGACGTCGCCGACACGGTCGACCCCGACGCCATCTCGCTCGAGGTGATCGAGGTCGACGGCACCAACTACGACGCCATCGAGCCGCCTCCCCTGCCCCATGGCGTGACCGACGGGCAGGGCCTGGTGGTCGACAAGGTTGCCCTCGACGGGTTCTTCCTCTTCGGGATGGGCGCGGACCCGTCGGGCGTCGTGGCCAGCATCGGCGGCGGCGCCGGTGGCCTCGCCCCGATGAAGGTCCTCGTGAACCTGGTCGCCGGGCAGGCCGGTGGCACCGCGGAGATCCGCGCGGTCGACCCGAACAGTGGGCGCCCCATCATGAGCGCGGCCGGTCTGGTCGAGGCCTACCCCTACACCGATGTCGACGCCGACACGGTGCGCATCGACTTCACGGCCCCGTCCTCAAAGCTCGAGATCGCGCTCTCGTCGAACTGCCGCTACTCGCTGACGACCTTCGCGCTGGCCGGCGACCCGGTCTACGCGGACGGGCTCATGACGTGGCCCTCGAACGAGCTCTACACGCGCTCGGGCCAGTGCGGCTGGGCCCCTCGTGAGGCGCGCGGCCTGCACGTCCACTACCTGCGCCACGCCGATGTGGGGCGCGACTTCCAGGCCCGCGCCGTGGTCGAGGGCGCGCCCTTCGGCTTCTTCCAGGCCGGCAGCTCTGCGGTCCCAGTGATGACCCGGCTGCCGGGGATCGCCGTCGACGAGCCGCCGCAGACCCTCACCTACTACCTGTCCACGAGCTTCCCCGAGCAGTACGTGCCCGCGGCCATCGAGACCTTCGACGCGTGGAACGACGCCCTCGAGGAGATCACCGGGCGCCGCCCCTTCGCGGTCGAGCGTGCCCCGGCCGGCATGATCGCCTGGGACCCGCGCTTCCACTCCGTCCTCTGGGACGAGTCGGGCAGCGGGGGCGCGGTCGCCCCGTTCGCCGAGGACCCCGACACCGGCGAGATCTTCCAGAGCTTCGTGGTCATGTGGTTCGGCGGGCTCGATGACCTCGTCGCGAGCTACTCCGACTTCTTCACGCGCCACCCCGAGGTCGGCGACGCCATCGCCCCGCTTCCCACCGAGCCGACCCCGCCCGCGGACCCCAGCACCCCGGCCGGATTCTTCGCGACTCCGGGCGCCCCTGCCCTGCCCTTCGCGACGCCCGACGCGCGCGACGCGGCGCAGGCCTTCGCCAACATCGAGGCCCGCGCCCGCACCATCGCGCGCGCCAGCCGTCCCCTCGACCTCGAGCCGCGGGTCCTGAGCACGCGCGCCTTCGTGTCCCGTCCGCTCGATCGCGCGGCCTTCCGCGACCTCATGCGTGAGCGCGATCGCCTCGGTCGCGACTTCACCAACCAGGAGCTCGCGCGCATCGTCATCATCGACTTCCTCCTCCACGAGCTCGGGCACAACCTCGGTCTGCGCCACAACTTCATCGCCTCGGCCGACAAGCACCGTGAGAAGGCCGCGCACTCGGCATCCTCGACCATGGACTACGTCGTCGGG
This sequence comes from Deltaproteobacteria bacterium, assembly GCA_016792665.1. Lineage (GTDB taxonomy): Bacteria > Myxococcota_A > UBA9042 > PHBI01 > PHBI01 > WYBB01. The sequence goes on from JAEUKJ010000467.1 coordinate 3,165, forward strand.
ATGCTCGACCCGGGCAGCTATGACCGCGACGCGATGCGCTACGCGTACGGCAAGGAGGGCCCGCATTCGACCGAGTACCTCTACTGCACCGACGAGACCACCGAGCTCGAGCCGGCCTGCATCCCGTGGGACTTCGGCAATCCACTGCGCTACCAGTTCGCGGTCGTCGACGCGCTGCTCGCCGACACGCCGCCCACCGCCCGCGCCAACATCGTCGACCAGGTCCTCCAGAACGGCGAGCTCGATGCCGAGCTGACGCGCCTCCGCAGCTTCGTCAACACCACCTACGAGACCTGGGACGAGACCCCGATCGTCTCGGTCGAGGAGCTCCTGGCGCGCATCGACTGCCGCGAGAGCTGCGTCACCCACCCGCGTCTCCGCGGTCGCCTGGCCCTCTACATGCTCTACTCGCGCCACCAGGTGACGGCCTACTGGCTGCCGAACTACCCGAACATCTGGCTCGACTTCCCGGCCTACAACGAGACCCAGGCCGCCCTCGTCATGGACAGCTTCTTCGCGCTCATCACGCGGGCTGGCGAGCCCCTGGCGCTCAAGACCGCCATCATCGACAAGCTGCCGACCAGCGCGGTCGCAGGCGCGGTCGAGCTCCTGCGCGCGCTCGGCGATCACTACGCGGCCATCGCCGCGCCGACCGCCGACGAGCTGTCGATCAAGGCCTCGGTCGACGCGGCCATCGCGAAGCTGTGAGCGCCCTCTCGACCGGGCCGTTCGCGTCGCGTGCATGACCTCTCGAACGGGCCGTTCGCGTCGCGTGCATGACCTCTCGAACGGGCCGTTCGGGTCACCTGCGTGACCTCTCGACGCGAATCGAGAGGTCACGCGTGGCGCCGCGATGTCCCTCAGGTCACGGCGTCGGCGGCACCGACACCGTTCCGTTCCCACCGACCTTGCCCTGGTAGGTCGCGGGCGCCGTGCCCCCCGCGCCACCGCTGGCGCGGACCGGTCCTCCCTGCGGCGCATAGGTCTGGGCCGTCACCTTGATGCGCCCGCCCGCGCCACCGCCGCCGCCGAAGCCGAGGCTGTTGGCGTGTTGGATCCCTGCGCCGCCCTTGCCGCCATCGGCCGTGATGGACGCGCTCGGCCCGAACGCGACCAGCGGCGCGTTCATCCGGATCCCACCGCCGCTGCCGCCGCCGCCGCCGAGCTCGACGTCACCGCCGTCCTCGCCGGGGTTGCCGTTGGCGAAGACGCGGCCGTTGATGGTGATCGACTGGGTCGCGATGAGATCGATCATGCCGCCGCCGCGCCCACCCAGGACGCGCTCGTCGGCCGGCGTGTTCTTGCACGGCGCGGTCGTGTTGCGGCACTGCGTCCCGCCCCCGTCGCTCCCTTGTGAGAGGTCGCTGCCAGCCAGCGTGCCGAAGGCGGACCCACCCTTCAGGATCGAGCCCGAGCCGAAGCCGTCGCCGCCCGCGCCGCCATAGCCACCGCCACCCGCCGCCGAGTTCTCGAGCGCTGCCGTCATGGACTGGCCTGGTGACGTGCCCGCTCCGCCCGAACCACTCGCGTCGATCGTCGCGCCCACCTCGACCAGGATGGTCTTGGCGTTCAAGACGAGCTGGCCCGTGCCCGCGGTCGCTGCGACGTACGGCGTCACGTGCAGGATGCCGCCGTTTTTCACCGTGACGTGGTCGTACGAGACCGAGCCGGAGAGATCGAAAGACACCGCGTCGACGACCAGGTTGTTCTCGCAGAGGTCGGCGTTCATGCACACGAGTGCTGTGCCACTGCAGGCCCAGGTCCCCTGGTTGCAGGTGCCGCAGCTCTCGCCGGGCGCGTTCGCCAAGGCCACGCAGCCGCCACACACGTTGGCTCCGGGCGAGCTACACGCGACCGTGTCGTTGGACGTGCACTGGTAGGTTCCGCAGCCGCCCCCGCAGCTCGCGCCGACCGCGTTGGACAGCGTCGTGCAGCCGCCGCACACGTTGCGCGAGGCGAGCCCGGCGTCGTTCGTACAGACCATGCCGCCGGTGCCATCGCAGCTCCACTGGCCCGAGCCGCAGGTCCCGCAGGACGCTCCCACCGTGCCCGGGAAGGGTCCGCAGCTTCCGCACGTGGCCGTCGCGAGGTCGACCTCGCAGCCGTTCGGACCGGTGAGCACGTTGCCGTCGCAGTCGGCGCGTTGGGCCGCGCAGGCGACCGCCGGGGTAGACACGGTGCCGGCCGCGCCAGGGCGACCGTTGTAGGCCGGGCCGCTGGCGCCCGCCCCGCCCTGGGCCCGCACGATGCCCGTGACGTTGTAGCTTGTCGCGCGGATCTTGATGCGACCGCCACCGCCGCCCGAGCCGCCGAAGCCGAGGCACACCTGACCGCTGCCGAAGGGGTGCTGGGTGCCGATGCCACCGCGACCACCATTGGCCGAGACGATGCCGGTGTTGCTGATGGTGACCGAGTCGGCATCGATGAAGATGCCGCCGCCCGATCCGCCGCCGGCCCCGAGCTCGACCGTGCCACCGTCGGCGCCCGGCAGGCCATCGGCCAGGACCGATCCATCGATGACCACGTTGGTCGCGCGGATGACGATGCGTCCGCCGCCGCGGCCCCCCGCGATCTTGTCGCTCGGGGCGCACGGCGCGCAGGTGTTCCGGCACTGCGTGGTCCCGCCGTCACTGCCCAGCGCGATGTCGTCGCCGCCGACCGTGCCGAAGGGCAGCCCACCCTGCAGGATGTCGCGCGCCCCGTTGCCGCCGCGCCCACCGTAGCCACCGCCCGCGCCCGAGTCGTTGACCAGCGAGCCCCCATCGAGCCCGGCCCCCGGTGCGCCGCTGCCACCGCCCTTGCCCGTCGCGTCGAGCGTGCCGCCCGCGCCGATGCGCACCGACACGGCATCGATCGTCAAGGTCCCGGTCCGTCCCCCACCGACGCCGCCGACCGAGAGGGTGCCGCCAGCGCCGATGGACAGCTCATTGTAGGTGTGTTCGCCGTCGAGGTTCACGGTCTGGCTGCCGATCGCCAGCGACGGGGCGCAGGTCGCCGGCTCGACGCAGGAGACCGACTGCTTGTCGGCGCTGCAGGTCCAGGTGCCGCAGGTGCCGCAGGCGCCGTTGGGCGCGTTGGACAGCGTGCCGCAGCCTCCGCAAGCGTTCTTGCTTCCGTCGCACGAGCCGCAGCGATCGGCCAGGTTGACCTCACAGCCGGTGTCCGCGCGGCCGTCGCAGTCGGCGTAGCCATCGCTGCACGGGCCGAGGTGGCACGCGCCGTCGCAGGTCGGGGTGTTGTGCACGCGGCTGCACGCGGCCCCGCAGCCGCCGCAGTTGTCGATGTCGCTCGTCACGTCGAAGCCTTCGTCCTCGGCGCCATCGCAGTCGTCGTCGCGCTCGTTGCAGAGCTCGGTCGCGTTCGGGTGGATGCCGAAGACCCCGTCGTTGCAGTCCTGCTGAGGGCAGTCGCGGCCCACGCCGTAGCCGTCGCCGTCACCGTCGAAGCAGTCGCGGCAGGTGCCCGAGTCGGGGAGGCAGGCGCGATCGCTGAACGCGGCGCCGGTCGGGCGGACGCAGTCGGTGCCGGAGAGGCAGTCGAAGCTCGACGAGCACGCGTACGCGCAGGCCTTGGCGCCATCGATGTTCACGCAGGTGTAGCCGTCGGCGCACTGCGCGTCGTTCGTGCAGGTGACGCAGCGATCGGGGTCATCGACGATGCAGGCGCGGATGGTCGTGAGGAAGTCTTTGTAGGGTCCGCAGCGGAAGCCGGTGAAGGCGCAGTCCGCGTCGCTGGCGCACCCGGCCGAGCAGACCCCTTCGTTCTGGAGGCAGATGCGCGAGGTGCACTGCGAGTCGAAGGTGCACTCGCAGCCGACGCCGCCCGGCGTCGAGCAGAGCGGCTGGACCACGATGACGGTGTCGCTCGTGTCGGCGTCCGCGACGTTCGTGTCCGAGGTCGTGTCGTCCGTGAGGGTGTCCGCGAGGGTCGTGTCGGAGGTGTCGGTGGCGTTGGTGTCGGTCGTGTCCGTGTCGGGGACGTTCGTGTCGGTCGTGTCGGGGACGTTGGTGTCGGCCGCGTCGGTCGCGTCGCTCGCGCCGGTCGTGTCGATGAGCGTGTCGCTCGGCGTGCCCGTGTCGCCGTCGGCGTCACCAGCCACGGCGGTGTCGGGGTCGACGCTCGTGTCGGTGTCCGAGCTCGCGTCGGAGCATGACGCCCCGACCGCGAACACGAGGGCCACGAGCGCGGCGCGCCGGGCCCTCGATGGAAAACGGGACGCACTGAACCCATGGCTCCAGAGAGCCGGATACGACTTCATGAGGACCTCGTGACGGTGAGAGGCAGGACGGCACCGGACGACGCCTGACGGAGCAGGTCGCCCAGGAGATGCGTTTTCGGAGGGAGCCGCGGCAGGATAGCCGAGACTGCCCTCGAACCCAAACCGCGTGACGTGCGGTCCGGCCGACGCTGGTGCCGAGACGGATGCCCAAGGTCGCCTCGCGTCACGGCATTCCCGCGCCCGGTCGCGCCCAGGGTCTCGCGCGGCGACCCGCTTGACGCCGCGGCGATCGCATAGGAAGACCTCGAAGAGGAGGTTTCTGATGTCGCTTACGGGCACGTCCACGAGCCGTTTCGTTCCGCCGCGCGCAGTCCATGTCGACGAGGTCTCGATCAACGAGCGGGTCGACAAGCTCGGGACGCGCTCCATCAAGGCCGCGGCCAAGGTGCAGGGCCTGAAGCTCTCCATCTCGATGATGGACCTCACCACGCTCGAGGGGTCGGACACGCCTGGCAAGATCCTCACCCTCTGCCAGAAGGCGCGCCAGCCGATCCTCGGCCGCGACGACATCCCGCGGACCGCCGCGGTGTGCGTGTATCCGCCGATGGTGCCCATCGCCAAGGCCGCCCTCGAGGGCAGCGGGGTCAAGGTCGCCGCGGTCGCGACCTACTTCCCGTCGGGGCAGGCGACGCTGAGCGAGCGCCTGGACGAAGTCCGTCGCACGGTCGATGCAGGTGCCGACGAGATCGACATGGTCATCTCGCGCGGCGACTTCCTGGCGGGCCGCTACGACAAGATCCACGACGAGATCACCCGCACGGTCGAAGCCTGCGGCGAAGCCCACCTGAAGGTCATCCTCGAGACGGGCGAACTCCAGACCTTCGACAAGGTGCGCCTGGCCTCCGACATCGCGATGGACGCGGGCGCCCACTTCATCAAGACCTCGACCGGCAAGGTACAGCCTGCGGCGACCCTGCCCGTGACCCTCGTCATGCTCGAGGCCATCCGCGACTACTACCTGAACACCGGGCGCATGGTCGGCATGAAGCCGGCCGGTGGCATCCGCGACTCGAAGACCGCGCTGAAGTACCTGGTCCTCGTGAAAGAGACCCTGGGCGACGCGTGGCTCTCGCCCGACTGGTTCCGCTTCGGGGCCTCGGCGCTCCTGAACGACGTCCTCATGCAGCTCGAGAAAGAGCGCACCGGACGCTACCAATCTGACCGCTACTTCTCGCTCGGCTA
>JAEUKJ010000473.1 GCA_016792665.1 Deltaproteobacteria bacterium
GACCTCGCCCGCTACGGTCGTGGTCGACCTCACGCCTCCGACCGGGCGCATCGACGCCCCGCTCCAGGGTGAGGTCTTCGACGGCAGCGCGGACGCAGCGCCGGGCACGCCGGGCTTCCAGGCCTCGGTGAGCTTCGCGACCGGCGCCGGGGCCGTCTCTTGGAGCCTCTGGACCGCCAAGGGCTGCTCGCCGCTGTTCACGAACTGCCAGCCGCTCGTCCAGAAGGCGACAGGCGCGGTCACGAACCCTGGCGGCAACGAGCCGAACCAGCTCGTGACCCTCGACATCGACGAGCTGATCTCGAACCAGCTCATCGTGCTCCAGACGGTCGACGCGGTCGGCAACGTGGCGACGGTCCAGGTCGGCGTGACGGTCGTGGTCACGAGCTGCACGGTGGCCTTCGCCAACCTGCCCAGCAACGGATGGTTCAACGCGACCCGCTGCGCCACCCCGCCGTCGTGCGCGTCGGCGAGCGTGCAGGTCAACGTCAACGTGATCGGGATCTGCGCGGCCAACCGCCTGGACCTCTTCGACGGCGCGACGGTCATCGGCACGGTGCCGAACCCGGGCTCGGCCGAGAGCTTCACAATCACCGTGAACAACGGGGTGGCTCTCAACCTCGAGGCCGTGGCCTACAACGGCGCTAGCGAGATCGGCTCGACCGGCGTGACCCCCGTCGGGGTCGACCTCGTGCCGCCCGTCGTCGAGTTCGTCGCCACCGCGATCGGCGGCTTCACGACGCCGGCCGGCGGCTCCAACGTCACCTGGACGCAGAGCCAGGACCGCGACGTCAACACCGCGGGCATGCAGTTCCACACCGTGGCCCGCGTGACCGACACCAACGCCGCGGGCGGTTCGCTCTCGGCCTACACCGTGACCAACGGCTCAGGCGAGTCCGTGCTCACGCCGGGCAACGTCGCGATCCCGGTCGCGCTGGTGGGGGCGTCGCCGATCACGACACAGCTCCTCTCTGCGACGCTGCCCGACGGTGCCAATCAGGTCGTCCGGGTCACCGGTGTGGATGCCGCCGGCAATAGCGGCTCGGCCTCGTTCACTGCGACCGTCGACGTGACGCCGCCCGCCGAGGTCCCGATCACGGGCATCACCGTTCAGGTCCGTCGTCCGCGCCTCCTCCCGATCGCGTGGACCGCCGTCGGGGACAACGGCAATACCGGTGGCGCCGTCGCCGCCTACGACATCCGCTACAGCTCGGCCCCCATCACGGAGCAGACCTGGGACGCGGCCTGCAAGGGCAGCGACCTCTTCGGCTCGAACCAGATGCCAGCGCCGGCCGCGCCCGGAACCGCAATGTCCACGTTCGTCGGCGCGCCCGACACGCGCCCGATGACCGACCCGTGCAAGCTCGAGATCGCGATCGACGACGGCTCGCCGTCGACCGACATCGCCATGTACTGGGCCATCCGTGCCCGCGATGCCGCCAACAACTGGTCGCCGCTCGGCGCGCTCAGCACGCGTGGCGTCACCAAGGGCGAGATGTCGCTGAAGCTCGGCCGGGTGCGCATCGACAATACCAGCGGCGCTTTCGGCACCAACGCCGGCGGCGCGCCGCTCGACATGAGCTTCTTGACGCTGCGCGGCGGCATCATCGGCGACATCAACGGTGACGGTCGCCAGGATTGGGCGATCGGCTCGTCGAACGTGCAGGGCTTCTGCGTCTTCCTGGGACGCGTGAACCCGCCCCTGGACGAGACCATCACCGCCCCGAGCTCGGCCACGCACACCTGCCTGCTCTCGTCGCAGGTGACCAACCTCTTCCCGGGCGTGACGCAGACCGGGCATCAGATCGAGGCGATGGGCGACGTCAACGGCGACGGCGTCGCGGACTTCGGCGTCTCCGGCAAGATCAGCAACGGTACGGGTGGGGCGGCCAGCGAAGGCTACCTCGCGGTCTACTTCGGTCGCGCCAACCAGCTCCCCGACCTCACGGCGCCGAACCTCCGCATCCGCGGCATGCGCGCGCTCACCGGCGGCACGTTCTACGTCGGCGTGTGCTCGCCGGGCGACTTCGATGGGGTCACGACCAATGGCCGGCTGACCTCGGACATCGCGGTGGGCGAGCCCTTCGCGGCGACCCTGCACGTCATCCCGGGCCAGGGCACCTGGGACAGCTCGACCAACCTGACGATCAACATCGCGACCGCGGGCGTCCTCGCGGCCAACGGAGCGTGGTCGGTCACGGCGACGGGGGGCGCAGCCTCCCAGTTCGGCGTGCGCTGCGGGACGGGCGGCGAGGTCCTGGCGACCCCGACCGGACTCGGCTCCGGCGCCAAGAGCGAGCTCCTCGTGGTGCAGTCCGGCACGGCCGACAGCCGCGTCTTCATCTTCCCCGGACGCGAGTTCGCGGGCGGCCAGGCCGAGACGGTCACCGACCTCACGGGCGCCGCGAGCGCTGAAGACCAGCGGTCCCTGCGTCTCCGTCAGGAGTCCGACCAGATCCGCGGCGGCTTCGGCACGAACTTCCAGGGCGCCATCGACCTCAACAGCGACGGGGTCAACGACATCCTCGTGTCCAACGGGGCGCGCTCGCCGGAGAACATCCAGGGTGGCATCGCCGGCGACGGCAAGACCATCTACATCTTCAATGGCGCGAAGCTCCAGGCCCTCGTCGGTCAGGATGTGCGCGTCGTCGTGGCCGGTCAGCCGGTGCTCGAGTCGTGGACCGGCACCAACGGCTGGGTGCTGCGCTCGTCAGCCAGCAACAACAACCGCGGGGTGCGCGCCATCGGCGACTTCAACTCGTTCTCGACGGGCAACCCGTCGCGGCCGTCGATCGACCTCGCCATCGGCGTCAACAGCGCCACCGCGAACCCGGACTCGATCGAGATCCGGACGAACCACACCCGCGGTACCATCGTTCACGGTTCGTTCCCCGTCATCGACGGCGAGTTCTTCAACTGGTATCACAACTCGGATAACGCCATCGCCGTGTGGATCGACGGTGGCGCGGACCTCACGGGCGATGGCCTCTTGGACATCATCACCGGTGGCAATCAGGGGGAAGTGTTGATCGTGCGCTGAGGAATTGGCACGCTGACAGCGAGCCGAGCCTTTGAGCGCGACGGCGGAGGGTTGAATGGAAGCGAACGAGAAGAGTGAGCGGGTCGAGGGCGAAGTCATCGAGACGCGCCGCCCCTACGAGCGGCCGCGCATCGAGAGCGGGGACGCCTTCGAGCGTGTCCAGCTCGCAAGTGGCTGTAACGAAGGGATCTTCGACGGCTGCGACGTCCCCTGCTGACGCACGAGCTCATGACGTCGGGTGACCGGCTCGAGGTGCTCCGCCATGGGACCGTAGTCCCCGCGCAGCCCTTGGAGGTCGGTCCCTTCCGTCTTTCCGTCAGTGCGAGTCCGCCTTGGGACGAGGCGCTCGCGCTGTTGCTGTCCGGGTTCGCGCGCGCCGAGGTGCCCGCAGACCTCGGCCAGCGGCTTCGTTTCGAGCTCGCGCTGACGACCGCGACGCGAACGCATCACGGGCTGCCCCGTAGTGCGCGCTTCGCGCTCGAGGACGACACCTGGGTGGACGCCTCCGAGGGCTGGGATGCGCAGGTCCGTCTCGGCGACCGAACAGCACCGGGCCTCCGCGCAGGTCAGGCCGAACCGCTCGTCGCGACGTTCGCGCTGCGCGACGAGCCTCCGATCGGCGCGAGCCCGCGCTGGGCCATCCGTCGCGAGCTGGTCACGAGCGCGCTGCGTGCCGCGCTGTCTCTGGCGGCCCCGCACGCCGGCGGGCTCCTCCTGCATGCGTCCGCGATGGTCGACCCCGAGGGGCGCGGCGTGGTCTTCCTCGGGCCCAGTGGCGAGGGCAAGACGACGCTCACGCGGCGCCTCCCCTGGCAGGTCCTCTCCGATGATGCGGCGCTGGTGTGGCGTGATGCGACGGGCTCGGGCTGGCACGTGGCAGGGACCCCGCTGCGCGGCAAGGAAGGGCTCGCCCGATCGGCTCGCACCGCGCCGTTGACCCACATCGTCACCCTCCAGAAGGGCCGCCCGCTCGCGCTCACGCTCGCGTCGCCGTCCAGCGCCATGGCGGCGATCCTCGCCCGCACGATCTACTACGCGGCGCCCGATGCGCGTGTCCTCGGCGTCATGCAGGCCCTGGCGGAAGAGGTCCGCGCCTCGACCCTCGGCTCGCGTCTGGACGACGATCTCCTGGCCCTCGCGCCGCGTCTCGCGGGAGGGGAGGCCTGATGCTCGGTGGTCTCCATCGCGAGCTGCGGCGCGCCTATGCGGCGCAGGGCATGCTCTACGAGCTCCACTTCGATTTGCTCTATCAGTGCGACCTCGACTGCGAGCACTGCTACCTCGACGACAAGAAGAAGCGGATCCTGTCGACCGAGTTCTGGAAGGGCGTCTTCGACCAGGCCGCCGAGCTCCAGGTCTTCCAGGTGCTGCTCTCGGGCGGCGAGATCTTCCTACGCAAAGACCTCCTGGAGCTCGTCGCCCACGCCCGCTCGCGCGGCCTCTTCGTGCATCTCAAGTCGCACGGCGGCCACATCGACGCCGACGTCGCGCGCCGCCTGGCCGAGCTCGGCGTGACCTCGGTGTGGCTCAGCTACTACTCGACGCGGCCCGAGGTCCACGACGCCATCACGCGCCGCCCCGGCTCGCAGCAGAAGACGCGCGCCGCGCTCCACCACCTCGCCCAGGCCGGTGTCGTGGCCATCGCATCCATCGCGGTCATGCAGCGCAACGCGGACGACTGGCGCGACGTCGTCGCCGACTGCGAGTCGATGGGCGTCATCGCGTCGCTCGACGGGCAGATGCGCGCCGCCCACTCGGGGGCCGAGTTTCCCAAGGACCTGTCTCTCGACGTCGCGCGTCTGTCCGAGCTCGAGACCTTCCAGCTCGAGCGCTTCGGGCAGGACTGCGACGTGCCCGGCGCGGTCGGCGAGTCGGCCATGCCGCCCCCGCCCGCAGGCGCTCCCGACATCGACTGGGGCAGCGGCAAGAACTGCGTCGCTGGGCACCTGGCACTCTACGTGTCCCCCGAAGGCGACGTGACCCCGTGCGTTGCGTGGCCCATGCCGCTCGGCAACCTCGCCAAGGGCGACCGCCTGGCCGACCTCTGGCGCGGCGGCGCGGCGGGTCGCAATGGTATCGATCAGGTGCGCAGCATGCGGCGCCAGGACCGCGCGATCTGCCTGAGCTGCGAGGTCCGCGAGGACTGCGAGTTCTGTGCGGGTCAGGCCTGGGTCGAGACGCGCGACCCCAACGCCGCCATCGCAAACCTCTGCCTCCAGACCCGCGCCCGCACCCTGGCCCGCGCCGAGGCGCTCGGCCTCCCCGAGCCGCCGATGCCCGCCGGTCTCCTTGCCGAGGCGCGCCCGCGCTTCCTCGTTCGGGCCGCCCCGCGCGCGAGCTGACCGTGGCCGATGCGCGCGCCGAGGCGACCGCTGTCCTGTCGCTCGCGTGGCCGCTCGAGGTCGCAGTCGCGCTCGCCCGCGAGCAGCTCGGGCGCGGACGTGCGCTGCGGGTCCTGACGCGAGGGCACTCGATGTGGCCCTCCGTGCGCGACGGCGCGGTCGTCACGGTCCTGCCGCTGCTCGGCGCGCCGCGCGTCGGCGACCTCGTCCTGGTCGCGACGCCGACCCGCCTCGTCCTCCATCGCGTCATCGCGTGTGACGCTCGCGGGATCGTGACCAAGGGCGACGCTGCCCCACACGATGACGGTCGGGTCCCGCGCGAGGCGATCCTCGGGCGCCTGCCTGCTCGTTGGGACGACCCACTGCGCGCCGTGGTCTCGCGCTTTGCGGGGCGCCCAGGCGCGACTGCGGTGGGGATCCTGCGACGCTGGCTCACGGGCTGAGGCCGGCCTCCGCACGGGGCTTCGCGGCCCGCGCGATCCCGTGTAGGGTCCGGGCACGATGGCCGAACCGACCCCCAAGCCCCCTGTCGTCATCCGACGCTTCGCCGAGATCGTCGGGCACGCGCCGCAGAAGGCGCTCCTCGCTCAGGCCGAGGCCCGCGAGCGCGCCCATCACGCCTACCTCTTCACGGGGGCCGACGGCATCGGCAAGCGGCGGGTCGCCTATGCGTTCATCGCGCGCCTCCTCTGCAAGCAGCCGATCGCGCTGTCCCCGGGCGCAGATCCGTCCCTGGGATTCGAGGCCTGCGGGGCCTGCAGGAACTGCATCCGCGTCTTCGAGACGCCGACCTGGTACGACGATCGCGCCCCGTTCCCCGCCAAGGAGGACGCGCCCGAGCTCGCGCCGCGCCATCCCGACGTGATGACCCTCTTGCCGCACGGCCAGTACATCAAGATCTCGCAGGTGCGTGAGGTCCTGCGCATCGTGCCGTTCCAGCCCGTCGAGGCACCGGTCCGCGTCGTGGTCATCGACGATGCGCACCTCATGAACGACGAGGCGGCCAACGCGCTCCTGAAGACGCTCGAAGAGCCGCCGGCCCGCACGCGCTTCATCCTGCTGACGTCGTTGCCGTCGTCGCTGCTCGTCACGATCCGCTCGCGCTGCCAGAAGGTCGCGTTCGCGCGCCTCTCGGACGCCGAGCTCATGACGATGCTCACGCAGCTCAACGCGGACCCCGCCGCGATCGCCCGCGCCATCCCGCTTGCCCAGGGCAGCGCGCGCGCCGCCATCGAGCTCCTCGATGATCCGCTCGGGGCGATCTGGGAGCCGCTCGCGCGCGAGCTCCTCACCGTGCGTGACCAGCCCTCGGTGCACGCGCTCGCGGCCTCACTGGCGGAGATCCCGCAGCTCGACGCGGTCTTCGATCGCGTGGCGCGGCTCCTCCGCGACGCGCTCCTCATCCGCACCGGCGCGAGTGCCGCAGCCCACGGTCTCTTTCATCGGTCGCTCGTCGACGCGCTCACGACCTGGGCGCAGAGCCAGTCGTCCGAGTCGATCTTGCATCGCCTCGAGCTCGTCGAGGACACGCGCCAGCTCACGCGCACCTTCAACATGCAGGCGCGCCTCGCCTTCGAGAGACTGCTCCTCGAGATCTCGGCGCCGGTGGGTGCGGAGGGTGCGCGCCCGATGCTCGCGCGTCGCGACATCCTCTGAACGTTCCGGGGAGGTCTGCAACGCGCGGTGCGCACACGCGATCTGGAGGACGAAGACGCGTGGCTCGAAAACTTGACGACACACGCTTGACCCCCTGTGGCGAGACCGCTACAACGCCGCGACGCTGACGGGGGAAGACCCCTCGAGAGTTTTCCACAGGCCCTGGGCCGCGCGTGGAAAGACCACCGAGCAAACCCCTTCGAGCCCGCCTCCCAGGCCCGCGAGAACGCACCCGAGCTGCGTTTCTCCACCTGTGGAAAACCTGTGCGTAAGCGCTCGCCGGGTGGGCGTCGCAGGGCGTGTCGACCCGGGCTCGTGCTGCCTCACGCGGTCGCGTCGCGGGTACTCATCGCGACGCACGCGCGGGCAGTGGGCTGGTCGCAACGGCGTCGACTCATGTATCCTCCGACCGCTTTCGGGTCGGGGTCTCGGCGGGGCCGTGGACCGACCTGCTCGTCGCTCAGGAGATCTCCGATGGCCGTCTCGTCCCAGCACAGCATCCGCTACCGCAGCTACCCGCAGTTCGGCCCCGAGCACGAGCTACTCCGGAAGACGGTGCGCGACTGGTGCACGCAAGAGCTGCGTCCTCACGCCGACGCCTGGGAGGAGGCGCGCCTCTTCCCGCGCGAGGTCTTCAACCGAGCCGGCGAGCTCGGTCTCCTGGGGATCCGCGTGCCCGAGCAGTGGGGCGGGCAGGGGCTCGACTGGTGGTACACGACGGCCTACGCCGAGGAGATGGTCACCTGTGGGATGGCCGGCCTGACCATGGCCCTCCTCGTGCAGTCCGACATGGCGACGCCCGTCATCCACGAGATCGGCAACGACTATCACAAGGCCAACTTCCTGGCCCCGGCCGTCAAGGGCGAGGCCATCGCGGCGCTCGGCGTGTCCGAGCCCGACGTCGGCTCCGACGTGGCGAACCTCCGCACGACGGCGCGTCGGGTCGGCGATGACCTCGTCATCAATGGCGCCAAGACCTACATCACCAACGGTACCCGCGCCGACTTCATCACCCTCGCGGTGCGGACCGGGGCCGATGGCTTCAAGGGGATCTCGCTGGTCCTCTTCCCGACCGACACCAAGGGCTTCAAGGTCACCAAGAAGCTCGAGAAGCTCGGCAATCACAGCTCCGATACCGCCGAGCTCTTCTTCGAGGACTGCAAGATCCCGGCGAAGAACCTGCTCGGCCACGAGAACGCTGGCTTCTACTACATCATGCAGAACTTCCAGGGAGAGCGCCTCGTCGGCGCCCTCTCGTCGGTCGCGGGCGCGCAGCGCGTGCTCGATCAGACCATCGAGTTCTGCAACGACCGCAAGGCCTTCGGCCGCAGTCTGCTGGGCTTCCAGACCGTGCGCCACCAGCTCGTCCAGCTCGAGGCCGAGCTCGAGGCGGCGCGTCAGCTCTGCTATCGCGCCGTCGATCTCGTCAACCGCAAGCAGAACGCGATCCGCGAGATCACGATGGCCAAGCTCATCGGCGGCGAGCTCGCCAACAAGGTCGTCGATCGCTGCCTGCAGCTCCACGGCGGTGCGGGCTACATGGCCGAGTACGAGGTCTCGCGCGCGTGGCGCGACACCCGTCTCATCACCATCGGCGGCGGCACCTCCGAGATCATGCGAGAGATCCTCGTCAAGATCCACGGCCTCTCGAAGTAGTCCTGACCGCGGCCGCGCCGAGCGCCGGGTCGTCGCTCGCTCGCGTTCGAGTGTCTGAAGCACTCAGCGAGCGAGCGTCTTGGCCTCTTCGTTCGATGGATCGATCGTCAGCGCCAGGCGCGCAGCCCTCTTCGCGAGGTCACTCGCGCCGATGGCCGCGAGCGCTTTGGCCGCCGCGAGCTGCGCCTCCAGCGAGAACGGTGCGATGTGTGTGGCCTGCTCGGCGAGCCTCACGACCTCCGCTCGGCTCGCCTTCATGGCGGCCGCGAGCCCCAGCGCCTCGACCACGGCCTTGGCGTTCATCTGGTCCACGTTGACCAACATGAGGCGCGCCTTCCACTCGGCGTCGCTGCGCTTGGCCTTCGCCAGGGCCGCGACCCAGGCCTCGACCAGGTCGCTGTCCTTGGGGTCCAGGGCCACCGCTTCGCCGATGAGGTCTGCTGCTCGTGCGTCGTCGTTGGCCGCGCGCGCGAGTGCCGCCAGCGCCATCGCCGCTGGGACCCCGCCGAGGCCGACCTTGCGCAGGGCCTCCCAGTCGTCCTTGGCGGTGGCTCGCGTCGCGTCGGACCGTGATCTCAGCAGGGCCCGAACGTACCGCGCCGCGGGCTCGTCGCCGTCTTTCAGCAGCGCCTCCGCGGCGGCCATCGCGGCGTCCTCCTCGCCCTTGGCGAGGGACCAGAGCGCGAGCTCCGCCTTGGCCTTCCGGTCACCGCCCTCGGCCTGGGCCCGGGTCGCGGCGATCGTCGCCTCGTCACGCGTCGCGACGATCACGAGGTCGAAGGGGTAGGCCTTGTCGAGGTAGGCGAGCTCGCGCTCGAGCCACGCGAAGAAGCGCTTGTCGATCTCGGCCAGCTCGAGGCCCAGGGTCGCCTTCATGACCTCGGCGGTCGCCTGCTTCTTGCCCCAGCGCTCGAGCATCTCGCGCAGCTTGTCGAACCCGAAGGTGTCCCGCAGGAAGCGCGTGACCTCGTAGGCCTGGTAATAGGCGACAAGAATGTCGCCTATCGACTTGGCCTGCGTGAACGACAAGTTGAAGTCCGCGATGCCGCGGAGCTTGCCCGCGCGCAGCGCCGCGCGGAGCTCCCGGTCCTGCTCACGCTCCCAGGCGGGCCGCGCGTCGCGCGACTCGAGCACCGCCAGGCCCTCGGTGAACCATCGCGGCACCCGGCCCTGCGACATCTGGATGTGGTAGACGTGCGAGAGTTCGTGCCAGAGGACCTCGGCCCAGTTGAAGTCGCCGGTCGACGGCGAGCGCGCCGTGATGACATGGCCGAAGCAGATCCCGTGCGCGGCCAGCCCGGGCAACCCGGTCGAGCGCACCGCGAAGGTCTGCGTGTCCTTGAAGATCTCGATGTGCAGCGGCGCCTTCGGCTTGACCTTGTACTTCTTCGACAGGGCCTGCTCCGCCTCTTGCAAGAGCGGCGGCAAGACCTCGGACAACACAGGCGCCTCGCCCTTGTCGACCCGCACGCGCATCGGCGCCGCGTCGAACCACACGAAGCGCTTGTCCGCCTTGTCGTAGAAGTGGGCCAGCAGGTTGTAGACCCGGACGTTGAACGGGTCGCCCTCGAAGGCCTGGTCGAGGGTCGCCTTGGCCTTGTCGTCCTGGCCGGTGCGCGAGTAGCCGGTGCCGAGCTGTCCCATGGCGCCCCAGTGCTCGGGGTCGAGGGCCAGCGCCTTCTCGAGGAGGTCGATCGCTTCGACGTAGCGGTGCTCGCGCTCGGCGTGCTCGGCGACCACCGTGTAGAAGTCGGCCGCCTTCGGATTCGCCGCCAGGGCCTTCTTCTCGACTGCGCGATAGCGCGGCAGGTCATCCAACAAGTAGTACGCCGCCCCGAGCAGTGCCAGGGCCTCGGGGTCGTCCGGGGCCACCTTGAGCGACGATCCCTCGAGTCGCTTCACCGACTCCTCGGGGCGCTCGTTGTGGAGGTCCACGAGGGCCAGCACGTTGTTGCACGGCACACACGCCGGGCTCTTCGCGACCAGCGGCGTCATGAGGTCCACCGCCTCGGCGAAGGCCCGGTCGCTGTCGATCGCGACCCGCGCGTGCCCGACCCGCGCCATCACGTCGTCGGGCCGCGCCTTCTCGACCTCTCGATAGAGCGGGTCGGCCTTGGCGTAGTCGTACTTGGCCGCGTACAGATCGGCCCAGGCGCGCTTGGCCAGGACCAGCGTCGGGTCCTTCTCGAGCGCCTCGCGAAAGACCCGGTGCGCGTTCTTCGGATAGTCGGTGAGCCGCAGCCCGACCCCGAGCCACACGAGCCCCTCGGCCGTCGTGACCCGGTCGTCGTTGTAGTCCTCGGCCATCGCGTCCAGGACCTTGAAGGCCTCGTCCTTCTTGCCCAGCGCTCGTAGCGCCTCTCCGAGCACGACGCGCGCCTCGAAGAGCGCCTCGCCGCTACCCTTGGCGACGATCGGGCCCAGGCGCTTCACGACCTCGCCGAAGCGCGAGCGCATCGCGTCGAGGCGGGCCCGCTGGACTTCGAGGCGCAGCGCCGCCGGTCCACTCGCACTGGCCTTGGCGAGCGCGGCCTGGGCTTCATCGAGGCGCCAGGCGTCCAGCGCAGAATCGACCGCGGCCAGGGGATCGGCCGCCGGGCCGGGCTCGGGAGCCGCGTGTGCGACCCGGCTCGCGGCGAGCGCGAGCGCCAAGATCGCTGCGGCCCACGTGCCTCTCATCGCGTCACAACCCGCCCGAGATCATCCACACCCCGTTCTCCTTCGTGAACTCGAGGCGGTTGAAGTCGTTCTTCGGCTTCCAGGCGGTGACCCCGCCTTCGACGTACTTGAAGTTGTAGTAGTACTCGTAGTCCGCGTAGGCGCGGTCGTCGTCCACCTGGATGCGACGCATGAGCAGCCGGTACTGGACCTCGAGGACGTTGTCCTTGAAGTCGGCCAGCACCATGTCGCGGAGCTCGTCGTAGCCGTAGTCGTCGGTCGCGTCGTCCGTCGTCTCGGAGTTCTCGTAGTAGGCCCGGCTCACCATCGCGAGCAGCGCGTCCGCGTTGCGCGTCTCGACCGCCTTGCGGTACTCGACGACGCGATTCCAGACGGCCCGGTTCTCCGGGGTGTCGGGGATCTGGGAGTCCGCGATATAGGTCGTGCCGCACGCCGAAGCGCTCAGCGCGAAGAGGGCCAGGAGCAGAGCCAGGGTTCGCATTCGGATTGGATTCCCCACCGCTAACGTGTCTCGATACCGGGCAGCCGGGGTGGCGCACGGACCTGCCCAGCGGCTGCAGGCGAACCATGGCCCGAGAGAGGCCATTCCCGGCCTGTACCCGACGGTCCGGTGGTCTAGCGCGACTGCTTTGTGGTATCAAGCGCGCGATGCGCACGCTGCCCTTTGCCACTCCGCCGCTCGCGGCCGCCGTCGCCCTCGCCCTCGTCGCGGGTGCCTCGGGCTGTGTCGACACGAGCATCCCCGACCTCTCGCGCGAGCTCGGGGAGGGGCGCACCGATGGCCCGTTCTGCTCCCCCGAGGTGCTCTCGAACTTCCCGCCCGAGGAGCTTCGCATCCATCTCATCGACGTCGGGCAGGGTGACGCGATCTGGATCCAGACCCCGTACTACGACACCCAGTCGCTCGAGACGCGCAACATCCTCATCGATGCCGGGCCTTCGGGCTCGGTGCCCGGGACCTCGCCGGGCGGCGACGTCATCGTGAACTACATGCTGTCGAACGGCATGGTGGTGGGCGAGCTCCTCGACGCCATGGTCATCACGCACGCGCACGAGGACCACTACGGCGGCGCGTCGCGCGTCGCCTCGACCTTCGAGATCGCGCGCTACGTCGACGCGGGCTTCGACGCCGGCTCGACCGGCTTTCTCTCGGCCCGCGGCGCGTGCGAGGCCGACGTCCGTCGCCTGGGCGGAAAGATCTCCTCGCCGGCCGTGCCCGAGCTGGTGCCGCGCCTCTTCGCAGACACCGACCTCTTCGGCCCCTACGTCGACGCGCAGCTGCTATGGGCCGCCAAGACCCCGCCGTCGGGCAACGTCTCGAACCCGTCGGGGACCGACATCAACAACACCTCGGTCGCCTTCTCGATCCGCTGGGGCTTCAAGCAGGTGCTGCTCCTCGCGGACCTCGAGAAAGAGGTAGAGGCGGCGCTCATCGCCGCGCACGACGGCGGCGAAATCTCTTTGACTTCCAATGTGTTGAAGGTCGCTCACCACGGGTCGAGCAGCTCGTCGACGCGCGGCTTCCTGGCGCGCGTCTTCCCGAGCGCCAACAACGAGACCTGGGCCGTCATCTCATCGGGGCGTCGCAGCTTCGGCGGCGTGACCCTGCCCACGACCGAGACGCTCGGTGCGCTGACGGACACGTTGCTGCCCAACCACATCCTCTCGACCGAGAATCGCGACGACATCAAGACCTCGGGCACCGAGCACGGCGATGACCACATCCTCGTCCGCATCACCTCGGACGGGCGCGTCGAGGCCTGCTATGCCTACTGAGGGTCGGGCCTCCGACGCCGAGCTACTGGCCCGCTTTCCGCGGGTCTTCGTCACGGGCGGCTCGGGCTTCATCGGGAGCCACGTGGTGCAGCGCCTCATCGAGGCCGGCTCGGAGGTCGTCGTGCTGCTGCTGCCGGGCGACCGCGCACCCGCCCTGGATGCGGTCCAAGCGCTCGCGGGACCGCGACTTTCGCGCGTGACCGGCGACCTCACGCAGGTCGATGCGCTGGCCCGTGCAATGGAAGGCGCGAGCCTCGTCATCCACCTCGCCGCGATCTACGCGATCTGGCTCCCGCGTCCCCGCCTCATGTGGGAGGTCAACGTCGAGGGGACGCGCCACATCGTCCAGGCTGCGCGCCGCGCGGGTGTCCGCCGTGTGGTCCACACCTCGTCGATCGCGGCCGTCGGCTTGCGACCAGGCCACGAGGTCGCCGACGAGGACGACGGGTTCTCCGATTGGGGCGGCGATGATTACGTCGTCTCGAAGTATGTCTCCGAGCTCGAGGCGCTGGCAGCGCGCCATGCGGATCTCGATGTCGTGGTCGTCAACCCCGCCTTCCCGTTCGGGCCGAACGACTCGGCGCCGACTCCGACCGGCAAGATGGTGCTCGACACGCTGCGCGGGCGGATGCCGTTCGTCACGACCGGCGGCTTCTGCGCCGTCGACGTGCGCGACGTCGCCGAGGGCCATCTCCTCGCCGCCCTTCGCGGCCAGAGCGGCCGACGCTACATCCTCGGCGCCCACAACGTGAGCTTCGGCGAGTTCTCGGCCGCGGTGGCCGAGGCTGCGGGCCGGAAGCCCCCGCGGCTGGTCGTCCCGCCCGAGGCGCTCATCGCGGCGGGGCGCTTCGCCGAGGCGGTCGCGACCCGGCTGACGCGGCGCCCTCCGATGATGACCGAGCGATCGGTGCGCTATCTGGCCGGGAACTGGCGCTACTTCTCGTGCGAGCGCGCCCGTCGCGAGCTTGGTTACTCACCACGCCCGCTTGCCGACGCCATCAGGGCCTCGGTCGCGTGGTTTCGTGAGCAACGTCTGGCTAAGGTTCAGTGAAGTCGCTCACGTTGACTCGGTAGCGCGCGGACCTTCGAGTGATCGCGCCGCGACGCTTTCACTTGCAAGGCCCATCGTGCGGCGTTAGGACGCGCGCCCTGTGTGCGTGGGACGAGGTGGCGCAAAGCACCGTTGCGAGCGGCCCCGAGACCTTCGCGCGCTCAAAAGGACCAGCCAACAACCATGTCCGCCAAGGACATTCCGTCGAGCCCGAACCCGGGCTCCGACCTCAAGCCCCCCGCCGCGGCGCCCGACTCGGAGCCTTCCGATTCGAACGCTGCCAGCCGCGTCGCCGGCCCGCACCTCGACGCGAGCAACATCCAGCCGCCGAGCGAGACGACGCCGGCCCCGCATGGGCACAAGAACCACGGCTGGAAGCTCGCGCTGGGCGCCCTCGGTATCGTCTACGGCGACATCGGCACCTCGCCGCTCTACGCGTTCCGCGAGTGCTTCGATCAGATCACCGCGACCGAGGCGCACACGCTGGGCATCGTGTCGTGCGTGTTCTGGGCCTTGGTGCTGGTCGTCGGCGTCAAGTACGCGGCCTTCGTGCTGCGCGCGGACAATGGTGGAGAAGGCGGCGTCCTCGCGCTGATGGCGCTCACGGCGCGACGCATGGGGCGCCAGCGGATCCCGCGCACGCTGCTCCTGGTGGGCCTGTTCGGCACGGCCCTCTTCTACGCCGATGGCATGCTGACCCCGGCGATCTCGGTGCTCTCCGCGGTCGAGGGTCTCGCGGTGCGCTACGAGGGCTTCCACGCCTACGCGATGCCGGTCGCGATCGTCATCCTGTTCTTGCTGTTCGCTTTCCAGAAGCGCGGCACGGCCGGGATCGGGGCCCTCTTCGGTCCGGTCACGATGGTCTGGTTCCTCTTCATCGCGGGCATCGCGATCCCGTGGGTGGTCCAACATCCCGAGGTCCTCCGTGCGCTGAACCCGAGCTACGCGTTCGACCTCCTTACCTCGAGCTGGAAGGGCTACCTCGTGCTCGGGTCGGTGGTCCTTACCGTCACGGGTGCCGAGGCGATGTTCGCGGACCTCGGCCACTTCGGTAAGGCGCCGATCCGCAAGGCTTGGTTCTATGTGGCCTTCCCGGCCCTGTTCCTGAGCTACGCGGGCCAGGGGGCCTACGTGCTCGAGCACCTCGAGCTGCCGGTCGGCAATCCCTTCTACGAGATGGCCCCGGATGTCCTCTTCCTTCCGCTCGTCGTCATCGCGACCGCGGCGACGGTCGTCGCCTCGCAAGCTTTGATCTCGGGCGTCTTCTCGGTCACCCACCAGGGCATCCAGCTCGGCTACCTGCCGCGCCTCACCGTCGTCCACACCTCGAGCGACCTCGAGGGGCAGGTCTACGTCCCCCAGGCCAACTGGCTGCTCGCGCTGGCCTGTATCGGGCTGGTCCTCTTCTTCCGCGAGAGCGGCAACCTCGCGTCGGCCTACGGCATCGCCGTCACCGGCACGATGCTGGTCACGACGGTCCTCTTCTTCGAGTCGATGCGGCACCGCTGGGGCTTCTGGAAGACCGGGCTCCTGACCCTGGGCTTCATCGCTCTCGACCTGGTCCTCATCGTCGCCAACATCCCGAAGATCCCGAGCGGTGGCTGGATTCCGCTGGCGACCGGCCTCTTCATCCTGGTGCTGATGCTCGTCTGGATCGATGGTTCGGACGCGGTGAAGCGGCGCTTGAAGGAGATGAGCGTGCCGCTCGAGCAGCTCAAGACCGAGCTCCAGCGCTGCAACTGCATCCGCATCCCGGGGACGGCGGTCTTCCTGACGCGCAACGACCTCGGCGCGCCGCCGATGTTGGTCCACCACGTGCGACACTCGCACGCGCTGCATCAGAACGTCGTGCTGCTGACGGTCGACACCCTGCATGTGCCGACCGTGCCGCGGGCGCAGCGCATGGACTTCGAGGTGCGCAAGAACGGGTTCGTGCGGGTGACAGCGCGCTACGGCTTCCGCGAGTCGCCGGACCTGCGCGAGCTGTTGTCCGAGCTCGAGGCGCGCGGCCTGCCGATCGATGCGGCCAAGGCCGACATCTTCGTCGGGCATTCGACCATCGTACCGACCGGGACACGTGGCTTTGCGCGGTGGCGTGGGCGCATCTATCAGATGCTGCAGCGCAACTCGCGCCCCGCCACCACCTTCTTCCAGTTGCCGAGTGATCAGGTCGAAGAGGTCGGCGTCCGCCTCGAGATCTGAAGCACGCGCGGCTGCGCCGAGCGCCCGGGGCGTCGCTCGTTCGCTTGCTCCTGCGGGGCACCCACGTGCCCCTCGTCGCGCGCTTCGCGGACCTCCTTGCCGTCTCGCTCGCGCTCGTATTGGTGGCACGCGCGGCTGCGACGGGCGTCTGCGGCGTCGGCCGCTCGCGCTCGCATTTGGGGGCACGCGCGCCTGCGGCCATGACGTGTACGCCCGGTTCCACGCAATACGCATCTAGGCGACGCGCGGAGCCAGCTCGCGTCGCGAGCCGATCCAGCAGGGAGCGTCCGGAGTCGGATGCCTCCGCCGACCTCCGCAGGCCGGCCTCGAGCGAGGCTCGGGGCCCGGCGAGGACCGAGGCGGAGGCGCCGACCCGGGCGCGACCGGTGAACTCCGCAGCCCGACCGCACCACGCGGCTCGACGTCCTCGCTCACCCAGCGCGATGCCTCGAGCGCAGCTCGGGCATCGTCGCGCCTGCGGGAGGCGCTCGACCCATCACCTACCGTCCGACCCCTTCGCTCACCCGGCGCGATGCCTCGAGCGCAGCTCGCAGCATCTTCGCGCTGCCGCGGGTCGCGGCGGACCTACTGGCTGCAGTCGGCGGGGCCGGCCTCCAGACGAACGGCGCTCCACGTCGCGGTGATGCAGGCGGCCGGGGCGCCGTCCTCGGTGGTGCAGTTCCAGGCGGGCTCGCCAAAGGCGTTCAGGAGGCCGCCGAGCGACTGGTAGTTCGCGTTGCAGCCGAGGCAGGGGGCCACCTCGTAGCTCGCGTCGAGGGCGCCGCACTGCTCGGCCTGGGCGCCGGGAAGGAGGAGGCAGGTGCAGACCTTGCCGAGCTCGGCCTGGCCGAGAGCGCCGTTGGGGACCGTGCCGCCCGCGATGCGCCCGCACTCCTCGACGACCGAGCCCGCGAGGCGCGCCTTGGCCACCGGGATGGCGTTCTCCACAGGGAGCTGCAGCGAGCAGGTCTTCGGGAAGTCGAGGGTGCCGGCGTAGACGTTGAAGGAGGACTCGGACGAGGTCCCGAGGCGGCAACCTTCGCGCGGGAAGGTCAGCTCGACCGCGCTGTCGGGCAGGCCGCAGATGGTCTGGGTGCCGTCGACCCGGGCCCCGTTGAGGACGCGCACCTTGACCTCGGTGGCGCTGAGGTCGGTGATCTCCATCATCACGTTGAGCTCGAGGACCTCGATGTCGGACTTCCAGAGGTTGTTGAGGGTCGGGATGACCGGGTGCTCCTCGCCGTCGATGGTCACGAGCGCCAGCGTGTCGAAGCGGTACCAGGTCCCGACGGTGAGGCAATCACACTCGCCCGTGACCTCGACCTCGGCGTCGGGGGTCGTGTCTTGCTCCGACAGATAGGGCAGCTCGTTCTCGGCCGTGTCGACCGGGTTCGAGCACGCAGGGGCCACGGACAGGACGGCCGCGAGGCCAGGGAAGACGAGACGTGAAGCGGTGAACATACCGACGTAGCATTGCACGAACCTCCCACTTCGAGCAAAACGATCGGGTGAGCACCCGACATCGTCACCACCTCGTCGTCGCCTCCCTCCTCGCCTCGACCCTCCTCGGCGCCGCGCCGTCTCGTGCGGGCGGCTTCGAGATCCCCGAGAGCGGCACCGTTGCGCTGGGCCGCGGCGGGGCGTTCATCGTCCTGGCGAACGACCCGACCGCGATGATCCTGAACCCAGGAGGCCTGCGACGCCTGCGCGGCACGCACCTCCTCTACAACCACGCGCTCGTCTTCGAGCACTCGACCTTCACGCGCGCTCCGAGCGACCTGCCACCCGGCACCGACTACGGCTTCGACCCGCTGGCGCCCGTCTCCAACGGCGACACGATCTTCGCGCTCGGCGGCACACTCATCGCGACCACCGACTTCGGACTCGCGGACTGGACCTTCGCCGCCGGCGTCTACGGCCCGAACGCGCACGGCCAGCGCACCTACCCGACCGAGGGCGGCCAGCGCTACATGCTGACCTCGCTCGAGGCCGTGCTGCTCATGCCGAGCCTTGCGGTCGCCTACGGCAAGGACGACTGCTTCGGGGTCGGCGTGACCTTCCAATACGTCATGGCCCCGAGTCTCGACATGGGCCTCGTGGTCGACGGCTCCCAGGCTGGTGGACTCCACGCCTACTACAGCGGTAACGACGTCGAGGCGAAGATCGCCATGAGCGACATGGCTTCGTTCTCGGCCATCGTCGGCGGTTGGTGGCGCCCCATCCCGGAGCTCGAGCTCGGCGTCGCCGGCCGCGTCGTCCCGGCGGCCTTGAACCTCGAGGGCAAGTTCAGCCTGAAGAACATCCCGGGCCAGACCCAGTTCTCGGAGCAGCAGCTCACGGTCCCCGGCTCGGCCGCGCGCCTCGACCTGACCCTTCCCATCACCGTGAAGGGCGGCCTTCGCTATCGGCACCTCGACGGTGCCCGCGAGGTCTTCGACGTCGAGCTCGACGTGGCCTACGAGAACTGGTCGGCACTCGAGCGCTACGACGTCCAGCTCGACGGCACCATCAACCTCTTCGTCGGCGCCGAGGCCCCGGACACCGTCATCGAGAAGCGCTGGAAGGACACGCTCTCGGTGCGCCTCGGCGGCACCTGGAACGCCATCGACAACGAGGCGAACGCCCTCCAGATCTCGCTTGGCGCCTACTGGGAGTCGGCCGCCGTCCCCGCGAACTACGAGCACCTCGACTTCCTCGCCTTCCAGCGCGTCGGCCTCGGGTTCGGCCTCGGCGGGCGCTTCGGCGGCCTCACGCTGCGCGCGTCCTACAGCCACGTCTTCCAGGAAGACCGCGAGGTCTCGGAGCGCACCGGCAAGGTCTACCAGCAGCGCCCCCTCGACCCGTGCCCCGGCACCTGCGACAACGGCGCGGGCTGGTCCGGCGTGCCGAGCAACGCGGGCCGCTTCGAGTCGGGGTATGATCTTCTTTCGCTCGGCCTCGACGCTGCGTTCTGAGGCACGCGCGGCTCAGCCGAGCGCCGGCTGCGTCGGGCCCTCGTTCGTTCCTACGGCGGGCGTGAGCCCGCCTCGTCACTCACTTTGGGCGCCTCTTCGCCGGCATCTCGGCTCGCTCGCGCTCGTATTGGTGGGCACGTGCGGCTGCGCTGGGCGTCTGCGGCGTCGGCCGCGATGGTGAAGTGAGAGTGGCTCTCACTTTCCGCGCAGGGCCACCTTCTCGCGCGTGAACTGCGCGACCAGGAAGTCCATCACCGCGCGCACCCTTGGGGTCGCGCGCAGGTCCCGGTGCACTGTCAGCCATAGTGCCTCGCGCGGCTCGTCGGGCATCGGCAGGTGCTCGAGGTCGGGCTCGGCGTCGCCGAGGTAGCGTGGCAGGACGGCGATGCCGGCGCCTGCCTTGGCCGCGCCCAGGAGCGCCACCGACAGGACGCTCGTGAAGGTGGGCTTTCGGCCCTTGGCGAGCTTGGCGAACCAGGCGGACTCGGCGTCACCGGGTGGCCCCGAGAGCAGCGGGCGATCGGCCAGCTCGGCGGCGCTGCGCAGCGGGTAGCGCGCCAGGTACGACCGCGCCGCGTAGAGCCCGTGGCCGACCTCGGCGACGCGCCGCACGATCAGGGACTTGTCCTTCGACTGGAAGAAGCGCACCGCGACCTCGGCCTGCCGCCGCGCCAGGTCCAACACAGCCCCCGACGGGTCGAGGTCGATGTGCAGTCCCGGGTGCTGGCGCGCAAACGTCGCGAGCCGCGGCGCGAGCCACGCGATGCCGAAGCTCTCCGGTCCGGTCACCTTCACCGTCCCCACGAGCTCGTGCTGGTCGGCGCTGGCCCGCCGCTCGAGCGCGGCCACGGCGTCCTCGACCCCCTGCAGGGGGGCCAGTAGCTGCTCGCCCTCGGCCGTCAGCACGAGGCCGGCGGTGCTGCGCGCGAAGAGCTTCGTCCCCAGCGCGCGCTCGGCGGCGTCGATGCGCCTCCCGACGGTGGTGTGCTCTACCCCGAGGGCCTTGGCGGCCCGGAGTAGCGAGCCGTGGCGGGCCACGGCGACGACGAAGCGGAGATCGTCCCAGTTCATGCGATGTGCATCATTGCACAATCATCGTGCTTTTGTGTGCATTCATGCGGAGGGGCGAAGGCGCTACAAGGAAAGAGTCCTCACTCGAACCGGGAGTCCCGCCATGCGCCGCCTGTCCATCGCCCTCTTCGCGCCCCTCTCGCTCCTCGCCTGCGATACCTCGGAACCGGCCGCCGATCTGGCCCGCACCGACGCCACGAGCAGCGCGGACACTGCCGATGCCGGCAACGATCCGCAGTCGGCCGACCCCGATACGCTGCCCTTCCTCGTGAGTCGCTTCGGGCCGAACCTCGGGCTGAGCGGTACGCACGTGACGCTCTTGACCGCCTTCGAGCCCAGCGGCTGCGCCGCGGCAGGGACCTGCGAGGTCACGGTCGGCGGTGTGGAGACCCAGATCGTGAACGACGTCGGCCTGCTGGAGGTCGTCGTCCCGCTCGGGGTCAGGACCGGTCCCGTGTGCGTGACCTGGCTCGGCCGCCTCGAGTGCGGCGAGACGTTCACCGTCCTCACCGCTTCGTTGCTCCATGCCATCGAGCCCGCGGCGGTCGCGGTCGGCGAGGACACGCTGACGCTCTCGCTGCACGGCGAGGCCTTCCTGCCCGACGCCATCGTGGCCATCGACTGGCAGCGGCTCGAGACGACCTACCTGTCACCCAACCACCTCACCGCGGTCGTGCCGGCGTCGATCTTCGAGAGCGCCGGCGCCAAGGCCGTCATGGTCTACGCGCCGACCAGCAGCCGCTGCGGGACCTACAGCGAGCCGCTCTCGCTGGTCGTCGAGTGAGCGTCCGGGACCGCTTCAGAGCTTGCCCTGGGCCGCGCGCAGGATGTCGATGGTGCTGACGATGCCGACCATCGTGCCCTCGGCGTCCAGCACCGGCACGGCGCCGATGCGATGGTCGATGAGGAGCGCGATGACGTCGTCGAGGTCGGTCTCGGCCTCGACGGTGACCGGGTCGGTCGACATGAAATCCTCGACCTTCCGGTCATAGATGCGGCCATCGCCGTGCATGTCGGACCCCGGTCGCCACAGCGCGCGGAGGTCGCGGTCCGAGAGGATACCGACCAGCGTGCGGCCGCGCAGCACCGGGGCGTGGCGGATGTCGTTCTCCTGCATGATCTCGATCGCGTCGGCGATGCGGGTCTTCGACTCGAGAGCGATGGGGAAGGTCGTCATGATGTCGCGCGCCTGCATGGGGTCCTCCTTCTGGCGAGTGCGGCCATCCTCAGTGCAGCACGGCCCATGCCAGCCCGATGCATACGTGCTCGCGGCCCAGGACGCGCCCGAGACGCGGCGCGCGTGGGCCAGGCGGGCGGGGCTGCCCGATCCGCGGTGTGGAAAGGCACTGCGCCACGGGACCGTCAGAGGCCGGCGGTGAAGCCCACACGCAAGAGCGGCTCGGGCATGAGCCCCGAGCGAAGGACCCACGCGAGGACCTCTGGCGTGAGGCGCGTCGAGAGGCGACGGAAGGCGTCGGCGACGAGAAAGCGCGCGCCGAAGCGGCGGTGCCAGGCCCGCTCCCAAGCGCGTACCGCGCGCCCCAGCCCGCTTCGGAGTCCCGGTCGGAGGCCGTGGGCGGAGAGCGCGTCGGCCAGCATGCGACCCGCGACGAGCTGCGCGCCGATCCCCGAGCCGTGGGCCGCGTAGACCAGGCCGGCCGCGTCGCCGACGCGAACGAGGGCGCCGTCATCGTCGCCGAAGGCGAGGTCTTTCCTCGGGCGATGGAGTGGAATGGGGGCGTGGCCGCCGAACGCCATCGGGCCGATCCAGGTGTGGCGCGCGGCGAGGTCGTCACGGACCTTTTTGCCCGCGGGGTGGCCCAGGGCGGGCAGGGTGCCGGTCAGGATCGCGAGCTCGTCGCCCTCCATGCGCATGCTCGCGATGGAGTAGCCGCCGGCCACCGCGGCAAAGCACAAGGTCTCGCCGGGCTCCGCCCCGAAGCTGCGGAAGAAGGCCTCGGCGGCGGGGCGATCGGTCACGGCGTAGACGCCCTGGGCGGCCGCGCAGACATCGCCCGGCCGCGGCTTCTGCACCCGATAGAGCCCGCCCAGCCCGGAGGCATCGACGACCAGCGCGGCCCGGAGCGTGGCGGTCGCGGTGGTCACGATCCCGGGGCCCAGGGCGAGGACGGACTCCTGGCCGCGGAGCTCGGCGCCGGCGAGGCGGGCTTCGTGCTGGAGGCGCGCGATGAGGAGCCGCATGTCGATGTCGAGGACGCCGGTATCGCTGACGGCCTTGGTGGTCGGACCCCAGCCGGCGACCAGGTGGAAGCGGTGGCCGGCGGCGCGCAGCTCGGGGGCCGTGGGCCGCGCGAGGCCGGCTTCGTCGAAGGCCTGGCCGTGGACACCGTTGACCCAGGTCGCGCCGGCGCGGTCGAGGGGATGCTTGTCGAGCACCAGGGTCCGGAGCCCGATGCGCGCGGTCTGGACGGCGACGGCGGCCCCGGCCGAGCCCGCGCCCACGACGATGACGTCCCAGCCCGAGGCGTCCGAAGCGTGAGGCTCGGGGCTCATCGGTCCTGCTCTGGGGCGCGCGTGCTCCGCTCGGCGTGGCGCAAGAGCTCTTCGGGCGGGACGCGCATGGGGGTCGCCGGCTGTCCGTAGCGCAGGGCCTGCACCTCGGCCAGGATCGACAGGGCGACGGCCTCGGGAGAGCGGCCGCCGAGGAGGAGGCCGATCGGTCCGTGGAAGCGTGGCAGGAGGCGCTCGAGCGAGAAGCGGGGCAGGGGATGGGACCCGTCAGGCGGCGCGCTGACCGCTTCGCTGGCGTCGCGCAGGGCGAGGTGCTTGCCGATCTGGATCGCCTTGCGGCGCGAGGCGACGACCCCGATGTAGCCCGCGTCGGTGCGGCTCGCGGCGATGATGACCTCCAGGTCGCGGTCGCGGGTGCCGACGATGACGAAGCTGTCGCTGCCGAGGCCGAGCTCGCCGAGGACGTCCTCGGGGCGGCGCACGAGGACCTCGGCGTCGGGGTAGTTCTGGGCGTTGGCCCAGTCGGCGCGGTCGTCGATGACCGTCACGCGGAAGCCGAGCCCGCGCGAGAGGCGTGCGAGGGCGAGGTTGATGTGGCCGGCCCCGCACAGCACGAGGCGCGGGGCGGCGCGGTGGACCTCGATGAAGCAGTCGACCTGGCCGCCGCACATCATGCCGATACCGCCGGCCTCGGCCTCGGTGAGCTTGGCCGAGTAGAGGCGTGAGCGGCCCTCGGCGATGGCGTCGCGCGCGGCAAGGATGGCGCGAAGCTCGATCTGGCCGCCGCCGACCGTGCCCGCGACCAGGTCGCCGTTGCCGGCCACCAGCATCTTGGCGCCGAGCTCGTTCGGGATGGAGCCGTTGACGCGCACGATCTGGACCGTGGCGCACGGCTCACCGCGCTCGAGGAGGTCGGCCAGGAGGCGGTGGAAGTTCGGATCGGAGCCGTCCATCGGGGTCGGGGCCTAGCATGTTTGCACCTTCCTGACACGCGCCGCGAAGAAGCCAGCACCGTCTTGAGGCCGTCCGTGGGCAACCTGCTGGGGTCGCCGGGGCCCGAAACAGGGCCGAAACCCGGGGCCGCTAGTGTTCATGACGCACCGCGTCAAGACCCTCGGCCCCGCCTCCACGAAGCCCACTCGGGCCTGGTGGGGTCGGGACACGCTCACGCTCAGGGCTGCCTCGCGTCAGGCCGCCCCAGGAGCCCATCCCTCGCAAGGAGCCGCCATGCGATCGCGCCCCTGTGCCCTGTTCTTCCCGATGGTCGTCGTCGCGCTCGCGCAGGCCGCGCATGCCGAAGCGCCGGCTCCAGAGCCCGCCCGTATCGCGTTCCACGGCTTCGTCGACGGCTCGCTCTTCGCGCCGATCTCCGGCTACGCCGCTGGCTCGCGGGGCGTGATTCTCGGCGTCGATCAGGTCGAGCTCGACGTCCTCGCGAACCCGTTTGACAACGTCGCGATCCGGATGGATCTCAACTGGTTTCCGACGTCTGACGCCGTGTCCTTCGATGCGCTCGTCGAGCAGGCGCGGGTCGACATCGGGCTGGGCGCGGGCTGGTTCCTCCGCTTCGGCAAGCTCAACGCGCCGCTGGGGATCGAGCTGCAAGACCCGGTCGACATGTTCCAGTTCAGCTACTCGCCGCTCTTTTTCTACGCGCAGCCCTCGAACCTCACCGGCCTCTTCGCGGGTTGGTCGGGCAAGGGGCTCGAGGCCCAGCTCTTCGCGACCAACGACTGGGACCAGCCGGGGACGCCCGCGGCGCTGAGCCTCGGCGGGCGCGTCCAGGTGAGCAGCGACACTCGCACCATCGGCCTCACCGCGCTGGTCGGGCCGCTCCGTGACGAAGGCCGCCGGCTGCTCCTGGACCTCGACCTGTCGCTGGTCGTCGGCGATCTGCGCGTGTGGGTCGAGGCGTTGCTCGGGAGGCAACGCGTGGGCGAGGGCGACGCCACGACCTGGGGTCTCACCGTGAAGGGCAACTACGCCTTCGGCGCGCACAGCCTGACCCTGCGTGCGAGCTGGCTCGACGCGGAAGCCGGGCTCGGAGGTCAGCCGGAGCTCGGCCGGCGCAACGGCGAGCTCACGCTGGCCTGGCTCTTCCCGATCGCGTCCGGGGTGGCGGGCGTGGCCGAGCTGCGGGCCGACGACTACGAGGTCGGAGACCCGGTCCTCACCGGTGCGCTCGAACTGACCGCGTCATTCTGACGTGTGAGCGCGGTCCTCGAGGAGGGCGCCGCGCGGGCCGAGCCGGTCTGACCGACGCCTCTATCGCGCGGATGCCGCGACAGGTAGACTGCCGCGCGGAGGCCTCATGACGACCCGTCCGAACGCGCGCGCTGCGCTGTCCTCACTCACGCTCGCGGTGTTCGCGCTCGGCGCGGCCGCGTGCGACCCGTCGATCGCTCCAGGCAAGGCCGAGGCGGGCACCATCGGAGCGGCCTGCGCTGTGGCCGAGGAGTGCACGCAGGTGAGCTCGCCCGAGTGCCTGAAGATCGGTCCGGCGGGCTACTGCGCGACGAGCTGTGCGTCGCTCGGGCAGTTCGGGTGTCCGTCGGGATCGGTGTGCGAGGAGCTCGGCGATCAGGCCGTCTACTGCGTCGACGGCTGCTGCTCGAACAACGACTGCCGCGACGGGTTCCGGTGCGCGCGCCGCCCCGAGCTCGATATCTACCTCGACCTCGGCGTGTGCTCGAACCCGGGCGTGTGCGTCTTGAGCTGCACCTCGGACGCGGCCTGCGAGGTCGGCAACCGCTGCGACCTCGCGAGCGGCGCGTGTGTGCCGAAGGTCGGCGCCGACAAGGGCGTCGGGTCGCCGTGCGCAAAGAACGAGGACTGCAACTCCGGCACCTGCCTCGCGAGCTTCCCGGGCGGCTACTGCACGAGCCCGTGTGGCACGCAGTTCCAGGGCTGTGAGCCGGGCAGCGACTGCTTCTCGGTCGGCGACGGGTCGTCCTCGTGCATGGCGCTCTGCCAAGGCGACGGCGATTGCCGGGCCGGCTATCGCTGTAACGAGATCGCCTCGGGCGGTGAGCAGGGCAAGGTCCTCGCCTGGTGCCAGCCGCGCTGTGAGACGGGCGGGTGCGCCGAGGGCCAGAGCTGCAACGGGGCGACCGGGCAGTGCGTCGACGGCGTGGCGTCGCCCGGTCCGGTCGGGGCTTTCTGCGCCAAGGCGGCCGACTGCGCGTCGGGGCAGTGCGACGCGGCGCAGCCCAACGGCTACTGCACGAGCGCGTGCGGCGGGTGCGCTGGACCCTGCGTCGGCAACCAGTGCCGTGCGGCGTGCGCGAGCGAGGGGCAGTGCCGCTTCGGCTACGTTTGCGACGACGGGGCGTGCCTGCCCGCCTGCCGCGCGGACACCGACTGCGGCAACGACGAGGTCTGCGACACTGGCAGCGGGCGGTGCCGCGAGAAGTCGACCCTGGCCGCCTCGGTGGTCGAGTTCGCGCGCCAGACCGTCACCGTGACCGGCGATGGGAGCCCGGTGCTCGAGTTCGTCGTGCCCGAGAACGCGGTGTCGGCGGTGGTCCACGCGACCGACAACCGCAACGAGCTCATCGCGCTCTGGCAGGTGCGCGTGCCCGGCGACACGCTGGTCTTCGACATCACCGATCCGGTCAACTCGCGCTTCGGGCTCTTGCCCTCGGCGGGCAACTTCACGGCGCTCATCCCGCCAGGGCCGGTCTTCAACTTCATCCCTGGCACCTACAAGGTGAGCTTCGTGCGCGAGAGTGGCTCGGCCCCGACCGACATCCGCGTCTTCGGCAAGGTGGTCCAGGGCTTCCCCGAGCGGCAGACCCTGGACGTGGTCCTCACCTTCGTGGGCTCGCCCGAGGGGGTGAACGCGACGACGGCCAAGACGGACGCGGCCTTCCAACAGGCCATGACCAAGTTCCGGACGCTGTATGCCGCGCTGGGGATCGACCTCGGCACGGTCGTCTACGAAGACGCGAGCGGCGCGGACGCGCTGAAGGTCATCGACTCGGTCGACGGTCCGAACAACGAGCTCGGACAGCTCTTCTCGAAGAGCCGGGACCAGGGCCAGGGCATCAACTTCTTCTTCGTGCAGGAGATCGTGGGCGGGGACGAGGGCTTCACGATCCTCGGGATCGCGGGCGGCATCCCGGGTCCGCCGGCCATCCAGGGGACGGTGCACAGCGGCGTGGCGCTCACCATGATGGGCTTTCGCGATCGGCCGGTCGTGCTCGGGCAGACGATGGCGCACGAGGGCGGGCATTACCTCGGCCTCTTCCACACGAGCGAGAGCAACGGCAACTCGCACGACCCGCTGCCCGACACGGCGCAGTGCAAGTCGAGCAACGACTCGAACTTCGATGGCTACGTGACCACCGAGGAGTGCCGGGGGAAGGGCGGCGAGAACTTCATGTTCTGGTTGGCGGCCGACGGCAGTGACCAGGTCTCGCCCGAGCAGGGGCGCGTCCTGCGCCGCAATCCGGCGACGAAGTGAATCAGGTGGGTGTCGGTGGCGGCGACAGAGCAAAGTGCGGAGGTGCTGACGTGAACGTTTCGAGGACGCGTTGGGGGGCGAAGGGTCGGCGCATGCTCGCGTCGGGGGTGGCGTTTGCGGCTGCGTTGGCGATGGGGTCGGCATGTTGCTCGGCGGGGCGAGCCAGCCCGCCGGACCGGGTCGATCCAAGCGGGCCGAGTGCTCCGAAGGACGCTGCGCGCGCGGCCGAGGTCGAGGCGCGGGTGCGGGCGCTGCTCTCGGGCTACGAGCTCGTGCCGAAGGCCGAGGACTGGGACAAGGTCGGCAGTGCCGAGGAGGTCTCGGCCGCGCTCATGGCGATCGCCGAGAAGCCCGAGGGGCAGACGGTGACCGCGGCGCGTGCGCTGGCGAGCCTCGGGCGTTACCCGCGGCCCGAGGTGGCGACCTTCCTCGAAGCGCGTGTGGTCGATGAGCGACTGCCGGTGGGCTTGCGTGGCAAGGCAGCGTTGGCGCTGGCGGTGGCGTTCGCGGACGCCAAGGCCGACGTCGTGGCGACGCTGTTCGCGAGCCCGGACGAAGCGCTGCGCGAAGATGGGGTGCGCGCGTTCAGGAAGCTCGGGAGCGGGGCGGCCGAGCGCTTCCTGGAGGCGCGCATGAAGGTCGAGCCGAGCCCGCGCTTGAAGGACGCGATGGTCGACGCGGCCAGGGCGATCGGGGCGACCCGGGCGCGGGGCGGTGTGCCGGAGCGGGGCCCCGTGAAGGACCCCGGTCCGATCCGCCGCTGAGAGTGACTATCACAAGTGGGCGAGCTTAGCAGGGGCAGCCGTAGCTCGTGAGGTCGGGGAGCTCGAGCTGGAGCAGCGGCTCGTGGCGCTCGTCGCGGTAGTCGTTCTGCTCGGAGGGGGCAGGGCGCTCGGGGTGCCAGCGCTCGATGAGGGTCCCGCCGTAGCGGCTCTGCGAGTGCGGCCCGTAGCCGGCGTGGATCTCCAACGTGCCGTCCGCGTCCCAGTCGACCAGGCCCTCGGGCACGCCGGTCCAGGGCAGGGCGCCGAGCGACGCGAAGGTGAGCGCTTTGCCGTCGCGCTTCACCTCGAGCACGGAGACCATCTGCTGGCCCTCGCTGCCGCAGCCGTTCCAGCTGTCGGCGCTCACGATGAGGACCTCGCGGCCGGAGTCCGCGCGGTAGGCGACGACCTCGGGCTTGGTGCCGTCGAGGCTGTCCCAGCGCTGGGCGCGGTGCGCGCGGGCGTCGGCCGGCGCGTCGGTGAAGAACGTAAGCATCTCGTGCTGGGCGTCGGCCCACGCGGGGAGCTTCCGGAAGGCGGCGATGGCCTTCTGGCGGAGCTCGGCCGAGGGCTTGAAGGGCTTGAAGAGGTCGGGGCGCGGGGCCTCGACCGGGGCGGCCCAGCGGCCCTTCGAGCAGTCGCCCGAGAGCGGCACGAGGCTCGCGGACAGGACGCTCAGGCCCTGGTCGAAGACGCTCTGGGCGTCGTGGGTCGGGATCGGCGCGTCCTCGCCGTCCCAGCCGTTGGGGAAGTTCACGAGCGTCGCCTGCACCGCGAAGCCGGCGAGCCCGGGCTCGGGCGCGATGCGGGCCAGGCAGACCTCGCGCTCGAGGTCGAAGACCTTGACCTCGACGCCGGCCAGCGCGCGGAGGTCGAGCGGCAGGGCGTTCACGTCGAGGGCGCGGCGCGCGAGGAAGAGGCCGTCACCGTCCCAGCCGTCCTTGGCGCTCTTGACGAGCTCGGGGGCGCCGACCAGCCAGCTCGGCTGGATCGCCTCGCCGGACTTCACGACGACGCGACCCTGGTCGACGAGCCAGCGCGTGCTCGGGGCGGGGCGGAGCCCGGCAAAGGCGAGGTCCTGGGCGCGGGCCATGTCGGCCTCGAGGTTGGCGAGGCTCGTGGCGATGACCTGTTCGATCGCGGGGGTGCGCGCGCCGGCAAAGTGCGCGACGGCGGGGGCGGAGGGGCCTTCGGCGATGTGGGCCTCGGCCGGCAGCCGGGCCGTGTGAGCTGCGGGCTGGAGCGGCGCGGCGTAGCGCGAGAGGCTCTCGGCGTCGGCGACGTCGGCCGCGTCGGCTGCGTCGGGGTCTGCGTTGAGGCCGTCGTCGCAGGCGAGTGCGAAGGAGAAGGGCAGGGCGGGCAGGAGGGCGAGGTGCTTCAGGCGGGCGAGGGTGGTCTTCATGGGGCGGCTCCGTCAGGGTGCGGACGCTGACTTCGCAAGGCGCGTGCCATGGGCGAGCACGGGCGCATCGCCTTGTCAGAGGCTGCTCCCAAGAGATCTTTGGCCGACCCCGTGCGCGCGCGTGTCAAGGCGGACACGAGGTCCGTGGCCGGGCACCCGCGGCGCGGGTCGACCCCGTCGCGCAGGCACGGGCCTCGCCGAGCGCCGTTGGATCAGGTGCCTTCGGACTCCCACCACGCGATGGTCTCGCGCAGGCCGGCCTCGAACCCGATCTCGGCGCGGAAGCCGAAGCGCTCTGCGGCGCGGCTGGTGTCGAGGCAGCGGCGCGGCTGGCCGTTGGGCTGGTCCGGGTTCCAGACGAGCCGGCCCTCGTAGCCGGTCAGGCGTTGGATGAGCTCGGCCAGGTCCTTGATGGTGATCTCCTGGCTCGTGCCGAGGTTCACCGGCTCGGGATCGTCGTAGCCCTCGAGCGCCATGACGATGCCGCGGGCCGCGTCGCGCGCGTGCAGGAACTCGCGGGACGGGCTGCCGTCGCCCCAGACCTCGACCTCGGGCTGGCCCGCCCGACGCGCGTCGACCATCTTGCGGATGAGCGCCGGGATGACGTGCGAGGTCGACGGGTCGAAGTCGTCGCGCGGCCCGTAGAGGTTCACGGGCAGGAGGTAGACCGCGTTCTGCCCGTACTCCTGACGATAGGCCTGGCCCATCACGAGCAGCGCCTTCTTGGCGATGCCGTAGGGGGCGTTGGTCTCCTCGGGGTAGCCGATCCAGAGGTCGTCTTCTTTGAAGGGCACCGGCGTGAACTTCGGATAGGCGCAGATGGTGCCGACCGTCACGATCTTGCCGACCCCGGCGAGGCGCGCGGCCTCGAGGAGCTCGACCCCCATCACCAGGTTTTCATAGAAGAACTTGCCCGGGTGGCGGCGGTTCGCGCCGATGCCGCCGACCACCGCGGCGAGGTGGATGATGGCGTCGGGGCGCTCGGCGAGGAGGGTCTGCCGGACCCGGTCGCGGTCCAGGAGATCGAGCTCGCTGTGACGCGGGAGCAAGAGCCGGTTCGCGCCACGCGCGCGCAGTGCCTCCACCACGAACGAGCCCAGGAAGCCGTGGCCGCCCGTCACCAGGATCGTCCTGTCGGTCAACGTGCCCAGCGACATCAGCGGCCTCCCGCGGGTCGATCCCCTGGCGCCGCCAGGCCTTGTGCAGATTGGAGGTGCGACTCGCGCGCCGCCTCGGCGACGTCGTGGTCGACCATGATCGTGACCAGCTCGCGGAAGGTGACCTTCGGCGTCCAGCCCAGCTCGGCGCGCGCGCGGCTCGCGTCGCCCAGCAAGAGATCCACCTCGGCCGGGCGGAAGTAGGCCGGGTCGATCGCCACCAGGACCCGCCCATCGGGCCCACGCCCGACCTCGTCGACCCCGTGGCCCTCCCAGGTGAGCGGCAACCCGACCCG
>JAEUKJ010000553.1 GCA_016792665.1 Deltaproteobacteria bacterium
GCCGGCGTCGTGCGAGGACGCGAGCTGCGTGTCGCTGACCTCGTTCGCCCTCGATGGTGCCGCGACGAGCCATGCGATTCGCGTGCCTGGCGTTGGTTCGCCGCGACTCGTCAGCGACCCCGCGGGTGGGGTCATCGTCACCCGCGGCGACCTCGCGGTCGGGGTGGTTCACGTCGCGACCGACGGCACCGCGACCGAGCGGGCGTGGCCTGTCGGTGCCGGGCCCGGAGGCCATGAGCACTGGGTCACGAGCCCCGGGAGCCACGCGCTCTGGCGGTGCGCGGTCGGGCAGCGTGCCCTGGGCCCGGCCGATCACCGGATCGTGGCGGTCGATGGCATCGCGTGTTCCAAGGCCGACGGGACGCGCGTCAACGCACCGGCGTGCGCCCGCGGCCTGGTGTGTGATGACCTCGCCGAGGCCACGACCCGGGGGATCGTGAGCGCATGCGGGGGTCGCGTCCGCTTCGACCCGGAGACCGCAGTGTGCGCCCTCGCCCCGGCCTTCGAAGCTGCCGATCCCGGCGTCGTCACGGCCCCTGACGGGGTCCGCTTCCGCATCGTCGAGGACGCCTCGTTCGAGGCCGGCGAGACCGACTACCTGCACCTCGGATTCCCGATCACGGGGATCTACAACGACTGGCGACTCGAGCGCGTGCCCGACAACGGAGCCGAGCCCGTGACCCTCGCCCGCGGCTACCGTGTGTTGCGGCGGCCGCTCAGCGGTGCCCCGCTCGACCCGGCGCTCACCCGGCCGCTCCACATCGTCGCGGGCATCGACGCCATCGCCGTCTTGGAAGAAGGGGCGGGCTCGGGCGATGGGGCGCGCGGCGATGCGAAGGTCGTGGCTCGGGTCGTGCGCGAGGACCGCGACGGGTCCGCACCGGTCTGCGGGGAGGCGCGCTGCGGTCCGAGTGCGAGCTGTGTCTCGGGGCGCTGCGTCTGCCCTCCGGAGACCGAGACGAGCGCGTGCCTCGGCGCGCCCGGGTCGCCGCTGGCGCCTGCGCCGTCCTGTCAGGCTGTGGGACACGTCGGCCTGGCCTTGATCGATCCCGACGGGCGCGAAGGCCCCTTCCCGGCCGACACCCTCGCGTGCGAGGACGTCCCCGGGCTCGGCCTCGCAACCGTGGGCGCAGACCGGATCACGACGGGCACCGCGGTCGATCCGCCCGCTCCGAATGGGTGCTCTGGACTTCAGCCGATGGCCACCGTGCACGGCGCGTTCGCGGTGACCACGAGCTTCCCGCCCAATCCCCTCAGCGACCCGAGCATCGCGCTCGACGGACCTGAGCTCTCCCCGACCGGGGATGGGCTCGGCGCTTGGGACACGACCACCTGCGGGGCGCCGGGACGCCTGGTCGTCGGTGTGGGTAAGAACGAGTTCAATCAGGACGTCCTCGAGGTCCGAGTGGGCGGGCGGGTCTTGCACCGAGAAGACAACTACACCGCAGCGTCGGTCGAGGTGCGGCGCGATGCGCTCGGCACGATCACGATCCTGCGCGATGGGGTCGCGATCTACAGCGTGGCGACCGGCAAGCTCGCGCCGCTGAGGTTCGCCGCCCGCGTCCCGGTGGACCGCATCGCCTGGGCCGGATCCCGCTGCTTGGCGGGCGACAACGCCTGGCCCAGCGCACCCTCGGTGTGCGACTGTACGCCTGTCGACTGCGGCGCGCGGCACGCCGATTGCGGCCCCGTCGACGACGGCTGCGGGCGCGTCCAGCCCTGCGGCGGTTGCAGCGGCCAGGCCACCTGCGAAGACAACGTGTGTGTTCCAGCCTCGCCTTGAGCCGGGGCGGCGGCCGGGGTGACCGCCGATCCTCAGTCGAAGACGATGTCGCGCAGCGCCCCGGTATTGGCCAGCCAGACGTGGCCCGAGCCATCATTGATGGGCTGCGCGTTGCGGCCGAAGAAGCCGGGGACCTGGGTCCATCGGTCGAGGTCGTCCCCGGGGAAGTGGACAAAGACGTAGCCGAGCGCGTCGTCCTGGTAGCCATCGCGCATCGTCACGAAGAGGTGCCCACCCGCGTCGGCGGCGGCCCCGGCGAGGCCCGCGATGAGACCTACCTCGATCCCGAAGTCGTTCACCGCCCTCGTCGGATAGCGGGCCAGGAGCTCGGGCGCATCCGCATCTGGGCCCTCGAGCACGAACCCGTCCGCGGTGGCCCGCACCAAGCCGAGGTCGGTCGCCCAGACCTCGGCGTTGTCGAGAGGGCCGCCGAGATCGATCGGCGATCCGGAGAGGTCGGTCGTCGTGGTGATGTCCTCCGCGGCGACGGGGGCGTAGCGGCCCGGCTCGACGCTGTCGATGCCATCGAACAGTCCCAGCGTCGGGACGAAGCGCAGAGGCTTCGGCTGGGTGCCGGGGAGGTCGATGAGGTGCCACGTCCCGTCGAGGTGGCGGAGGACCGTCACGCGCGTGAGGGTGGCGGAGTCGAAGATGTCGCCGTAGGTCACCGAGTAGATCGGTCGGCCGAGCGCGTCGGTCGTGAGCGATGGGAAGAAGCCGACCGGGACATCGTCCACGGCGACGACCCGCACGCTACGGCTCGAGCCCGCCGCCGCCAGACCGCCGCAGGTTGCCGCGAGGGCGAGTACGAGCCCGAGCCCCCCACGGAGGTGAGCTGAGCGGATGCGTGCTGAGAGCATGCCTGATGCTGTAGCCGGAGCGCACCGAGCACGCAAGCCGCCGGCCCGGCGTCGAGAGGTCTTTCACCCGATGGCACCCTGAGGTAAGGCAATCGGCCGCTGTCCTCCACGGAGACCTCGATGCCTTCAGCTGGACTCCTCTCGCTCCTCGATGATCTCGCGACCGTCCTCGACGACGTCGCCGTCATGGCGAAGCTCGCCACCAAGAAGACCATGGCCATCGCGGGCGACGACCTCGCGGTCGGGGCCGAGGCCATGGTCGGGCTGCACCCGAGCCGCGAGCTGCCGATCGTGTGGCGCGTGACCAAGGGGTCCTTGCTCAACAAGGCGTGGCTCGTCCCGCTCATCCTCCTGCTCACGCTCATCGCACCCTGGAGCCTCACGCCGCTCTTGATGATGGGCGGCGCCTTCCTCTGTTACGAGGGGGTGCACAAGGGGATGGAGAAGCTCGGGATCGGCAAGCACGAGGGCCACGCCGAGGTCACCGTCACCGACCCTGCTGCGCTCGAGGATCAGAAGGTGCGGGGCGCCATCCGCACCGACATGATCCTCTCGGCCGAGATCGTGGTCATCGCGCTGAACGCCATCACCGAGCGGAACCCGACCTTCGCGATGAAGGCGCTCACGCTCACGCTGGTCGCGGTCGCGCTGACCTTCGGCATCTACGGCCTCATCGCGCTCATCGTGAAGGCCGACGACGCCGGCCTCCACCTCGTCAAGAAGAACGGGGCCGCGCGCTGGGTCGGGCGCGCCATCTTGGCCATCATGCCGCGCTTCATGAAGTCGCTGGGGGTGCTCGGCACCATCGCGATGTTCATCGTCGGCGGCGAGATCATCGCGCACGGGCTGCCGGGGCTCGACAAGCACTGGCTCGAGCACCTCACCGAGGAGGTCACGACCACCGAGCCGTGGCTGGCCATCCTCGAGAAAGTCGCGGTCATCGTCTTCGGGATCGTCATCGGGCTGGTCGTGGTGGCGCTGACGGTGCTGGTCGGGCCGCTCTGGAAGAAGGCCGCGGACCTGGTCTCGAAGGTGAAGACGTGAGCGCGGTCGATGGCGTGCGCAGGGCCATGCGCGAGCTTGCGGTCATCGGTGTCGGCAACATGGGCGAGGCCCTCGTGCGGGGCGTCGTCGCGCGCGGGGTGCTGGCGCCCGAGCATGTGCGCGTCGTGGACGCGCGGCCGGAGGTCGGTGCGAAGCTGGCGGCGGAGCTCGGGGTGCGCGCCTGCGGGTCGATCGACGAGGCCGTGCGCGGGGCCGACGCGGTCATCCTGGCCGTGAAGCCGCAGGGCATGGCCGCGGTGCTCGGCGCGGTCGGCGCGGTGCCTGGGGTCGACGCGGCGGTGCTCGTGTCGGTCGCGGCGGGCGTGACCATCGCGACGCTCGAGGGCGCGTTGCCGGTCGGCACCGAGGTGGTGCGCACCATGCCGAACACGCCCGCGACCGTCGGGCTCGGGGCCGCGGCCTACGCGCTGGGCAGCGTGCGCAGCGGGCGCGGCGAGGTCGTGGCCGAGGCCTTGCTGGGTGCCGTCGGGATCTGCGTGGCGGTCCCCGAGGACCAGCTCGACGCGGTGACGGCGCTCTCGGGGTCGGGGCCGGCATACGTCTTCCTGATGTTGGAGAGCCTCATCGCGGGGGGCCAGGCCGTGGGGCTCGAGACAGCCGTGGCGAAGCGGCTCGCGACCCAGACGCTCTATGGGGCGGCCGCACTCGCGGCGCAGAGCGAGCACGGGCCGGACGAGCTGCGGCGTCGCGTGACGTCTCCGGCCGGGACGACCGCGGCCGCGCTGGACGTGTTCTATGCGGCGGGCTGGGACCGGACGGTCACGCACGCGATGGCGGCGGCGAAGGCACGCGGGCAGGAGCTCGGGCGCATCGCGCAGGGTGAGGTCGTCCATGAGCCAGATGCGGCGGCGCGGCTCGACCGGGCCATCGAGGCCGCCAAGGCCCGGGGCAAGACCCCGGTCGCGGTCCTCGATGTCGATCTCACGCTGATCGACAACAGCCCGCGCACCCGCGCCGTGCTGGCGGCGTGGCTCGACCACCTGGCCGCGGCGTGCGTCACGGAAGGTTCGATGGGCATCGAATCAACCGAAGCTTCGATGCGCATCGAATCCACCGAAGCTTCGATGCGCATCGAAGAAGGCGCGGTGCCGTTTTCGGACGAGACGCTCACCCGCGCGCGCGAGCAGGCCCGCACGATGCCGCTGGCGTTCTCGATCCGCGACAACCTCGGGCGGGTCGTCGAGGCGCTGGCCGCGCACGACCGCGCGCACCACGACACGCTGCTCGGCGAGGGCCTGCGCTTCTGGCGCAGCGCCTTCTTCGACCCGAGCTTCCTCGTCCACGACACGGCGCTCGACGGCGCGGCCGAGGCCGTCCGCGCGCTGACCGCTCGCGGTGTGACCGTCGTCTACGTGACCGCCCGCCCCGGCCCGATGGCCACGGCCACCGTCGAGAGCTTCTCGCGCCTCGGCTTTCCCCACGCCTCGGTGGGGACGTTGCTCTGGCTGAAGACCGACCCGAAGGAAGGCGACCACGCCTTCAAGGTCCGGGCGCTCGACGCGTGCCGGGCGCTAGGCGAGGTCGTGCTCTGCGCCGAGAACGAGCCGGCCCACGCCAACGCCATGCACGCCGCCTTCCCGCAGGCGGTCACCGCGCTCATCGCGACGCGCCACTCCGAGCCCGCCCCCGACCCGGCCCCGGCACTCGTCCGCGTGGCTCGCCTGGCCGACGTCGTGGGGGTCGGCAAAAAAAGTGAGGCGCACGTCTAAGAGTCGGGGCGCACGTCCGTGGTGGTCTTCATGGACCGCCCTGCCTGCCGCATCAACCTGTCCACGCCTCTCCTCGTGACGAGCCTCGCCCTGGCCTTTGCCTGGCCAGCGCACGCCCAACCGGCCTTCGATCGTTCCGGGCCCACGCAGTCCGGCGCGCCCGGTCTCGAGCCTCTGCAAGCCGACCCCGAGTGGTGTCCGGCCCCGGCCGACATCGACGAAGAGGCACTCTATCGCGGGGTCGAAGGACTG
>JAEUKJ010000572.1 GCA_016792665.1 Deltaproteobacteria bacterium
GCCACTGGCTTCATCGACCGACGCAATCTGAACATCGGCGCGAAACGCGAATGTGTCATGAAGGTGACGATGGGAGACGACGCGATAATTGCGAACATGGTTCGCAGACGGCGCCTGGGCTCGAGGTGCTTCGGCCCAGCCTTCACGCTGGCGGCTCTCGCGCAGGCGGCATGCGGCGGGGACGCGAGCACCTCCGACACGAGCACCGACACCCGGACTGCCGATGACGGGGTCGATGGGGTCGATGGGGTCGATGTCGCTGAAGTGACCGACACAAAAGATGAAACGGACACGGCGCAGCGCGATGGCGACGACGCGGGGCCGGACGCCGTGACGCTCGCCTATGCCCCGTGCAGCACCGACGTGCGCGTCGGGGTCTTCAAGGTGCTCCTGGCCGAGGGCTACACCGCGGTCGAGGGGCGGGTCGCGACCGGTGTGGTGCCCTCGGCGGTGCGCGAGGAGACCGACCGCGAGGCGGGCTGCCGCCTGCTCGAGGGGCGCACGCTGTTCTGCGACCCGACCTGCGCGTCGGGCAAGACCTGTGACGTCGGCGGGCAGTGCATCGACTACCCGACGGCCAAGAGTGTCGGCCAGGTGACCGTCAACGGATTGACGGTGGCCCTGGCCATGACCCCGACCTCGACCGGCTCGTACACCAACGGTGCGACCTCGATCCCGCACCCGGGCTTCGGAGACGGCGACGTCGTTTCGCTCGCGGCGCCGGGCGACGTGTTGCCTGGGTTCGCGCTCGAGGGGCGCGGCGTGGCCCCGCTGGTGGTCACGCAGGCGGAGGCGTCGCTCGTGCGCGGGCAGGCCCTGGGGATCGACTGGACCCCGGGCGTCAACGCTTCGGCGCGGGTGAGGTTCGTCCTCGACCTGGCTCACCATGGAGGCATCGCGGCCTCGGTCGAGTGCGAAGGTGTGGACGACGACGGGCACTTCGAGATCCCGGCGCGGCTGGTCGATGCCCTCATCGATATCGGCGTCGCGGGCTTCCCGACGCTGACCCTGACGCGGCGCACGGCCGACTCCGCGACCATCACCCCGGGCTGCGTCGAGCTCTCGGTCGAGCACGAGGTGGTCGTGCCGGTCGTCGTGCCCGGCGTCACCTCGTGTGTGTCGGACGAAGAGTGCCCCGACGGACAGACCTGCCAGTTCGATCTCACCTGCGGCTGAGGAGCAGACCCCCGATGAAGCGATACTCCTGTGTCATGGCCCGTGTTGCCACGCTGGCCACACTGGCCACGATGGTGACCATGGCCACGTCGATGACGGCTTGTCTCGGCGATGGCGGGACGACCTCCGAGTCCGATACGCCCGACTCGCTGGCGGACGACGGCGGCGATGTCGCTGCCACGGACACGAACGAAGGCGACCTGGCCTCGGTCGACGCCTTCGAGGTGGACGCCGACAAAGACACGCACGACTCCGCGGTCGAGGACACGCGTGTCGCCGACACCGGCCCGGACTCGAGCGTCGACGACACGGTCGCGGACACGCAGCTGGTCGACACGGCGGTCGCGGACACGACCGTCGTCGACACCGCGGTCGAGGACACCGCGGACACGGTGGCCGACATCCCGGTCGAGTCGCTGCCGAAGTTCAGCTTCTTCGTGACGAGCTACGAGGCGATGATCCGCCTCTCGGGCAGCAACAACGGCTTCGGTGGCGACCTCCGCTTCGGCGAGGAGACCGGGCTCGCGGGCGCCGACAAGATCTGCACGACCATCGCGGAGGACGAGATGCCCGGCGCGGGGCAGAAGATCTGGCACGCCTACCTCAGCGTGAAAGACGACGGCACCGGCGCCTCGGTCAACGCCATCGACCGCATCGGCACGGGCCCCTGGTACGACCGCAACGCGCGCCTCGTGGCGCAGGACAAGACCGGGCTCACGACCACGCGGCCCAATGGCGATGCGGCCATCAAGAACGACCTCCCCAACGAGCGTGGCGAGAGCCAGAAGAACCAGCCGGGCTCGAACGGGCAGGGGACGGCCGACAACCACGACATCCTCACGGGCTCGAACGCGCAAGGGAGGCTCGACTCCAACACGGCCTCGAACACGTGCAACAACTGGACGAGCACCACGGTCGCGGGGCGGCCGCGGCTGGGTCACTCGT
This sequence comes from Deltaproteobacteria bacterium, assembly GCA_016792665.1. Lineage (GTDB taxonomy): Bacteria > Myxococcota_A > UBA9042 > PHBI01 > PHBI01 > WYBB01. Next base: position 2,122 of record JAEUKJ010000572.1, read on the forward strand.
GGCCGGCGCAGAGCGGGCAGGGCTGGCAGACGGCGCACCAGGCGGCGGGCTGCGCGGCGGTCGTGAACCTCATCCAGAATGGGCCGGGCTCGCAGGGGTGCTCGGGCGTCGGGTGCGGTGGCGGGTACGGCGCGATCTACTGCTTCGCGGAGACGCCGTGAGCGGCGCGGTGCGAGGGACGACGGTCCTCGTCGCGGGGCTGCTGGCCGCGCTGGGGCTCGCGGCGTGTGACGATGACGCGCCGGGCGACACTGACGCGATCGACACGACCGACACCACTGACACCACCGACACGCGTGCCGACGACGTCGATGCGGTCGAGCCCGACACGCGTGACGCGAGCGACGTGGACGACGTTGCGGTCGCGGTGGGCTGCGCGATCGACGACGGCGCCGAGACCCCGGACTCACTGCCGCGGCTCGGTTGCGTCGCCGACTTCGAGGCCCTTGCCTCCGAGCCGCTCGACACGTCGATCCCTGGCGCGCGCTCGGTCAAGGTCGTCTTCGACCGCGAGGGCGGCGACATCCTGTACTTCCAGAACAGCCAGAAGTACCCGATCCACCACGACTTTGCGGCGGAGCACCTGTCGGGCCAGGGGCTGCCGGTGGTGCCGTCGTTGGCGACGTTCAACGAGACCCAGTACTACGCGCCGGACCGTCGCTTCCTGCTCGGGGCGCTGACGCACTACGAGGGGCCCGACCTCTGGGTGCTCGAGATCTCGCCCTACGACACGATGAGCGCGGCGATGATCACGACGCTCTACACGGCGGTGAAGGGCAAGCTCTGGGACCCGGGGTTGCTCGGCTTCCATCCGACCTCGGACAACGTCTCGGCCGAGGCGGCGTCCCTCACGGATGCGGTCTCGATCGTCACGACCGACGACATCTACGCCGGCATCACCTACCAGCCGTTGAACCTCGCGGTGGCCTACGGGCGCCTCCACAAGCTGACGGCCGCCGAGCTCGCGACGACCTACGTGAGCTATCGCGAGATCGTCGTCCTCGACGCGGTGCCCAACGACATCACCGTGGTCGCGGGCATCATCACCGAGGAGTTCCAGACCCCGCTCTCGCACATCAACGTGCTCTCGCAGAACCGGAAGACGCCCAACATGGGGCTCGTCGGGGCGATGAGCGACGCCACGCTGACGGCGCTCGACGGGCGCTGGGTGCGGCTCGAGGTCGGGGCGCTGGCGTGGTCGATCAGCGAGGCCACACAGGAAGAAGCCGACGCATGGTGGGAGGGGCATCGACCGACGCCAGTGGTGCTGCCCGAGCCCGACCTGACCGTGACCGATCTGGTCGACATCGAGGCGGTCACGCCCGAGCCGGCGACCCCGAGCGGCCTCCGCGCGGCCATCGCCGAGTCGGTGCGCGCCTTCGGTGGCAAGGCCGCGCACTACTCGGTGCTGGCGCGGACGAGCGACGTGCCGATCAAGAAGGCCTTCGCGATCCCGGCGTACTACTACGTCCAGTTCATGACCAAGAACGGCTTCTACGATCGGGTCGACGCGATGCTGGCCGACCCCGAGTTCGTCGCCGATCCGGCCGTGCGCGACGCGGCGCTGGCCGAGCTGCGCGAGGACATGGGCGTGGCCCCGATGGACGATGCCTTCCAGACGTTGCTGCGCCGGAAGCTGAACGCCGACTACCCCGGGCAGTCGATGCGCTTCCGATCGAGCACCAACAGCGAGGACCTCGACGGGTTCCCGTGCGCAGGCTGCTACGAGTCGCACACCGGCGACGCCGACGACTGGGGCGACACCCTCGACGCGATCCGCGAGACCTGGGCCTCGGCGTGGCTGTTCCGCACCTTCGAGGAGCGGGCCTACAACGGCGTCGACCACAGCGCCGTGGTCATGCCGTTGCTGGTCCATCAGAACTTCCCGGACGAGGAGGCCAACGGCGTCGCACTGACCGCGAACCCGTACGACCCGACCGGCAACCAGCCCGGCTTCTACATCAACGTGCAGTTCGGCGGCGACGTCGAGGTCGTGCACCCGCCGGCCGGCACGACCAGCGATCAAATCGTCTACCTCTTCGATCAGCCCGGGCAGCCGGCGATCTATCTGTCGCACTCGAACCTCGTCGCCGCGAACGCGACCGTCCTCAGCAACGCCCAGCTCTACGCGCTCGGCAAGGCGCTGGACGCCATCCACACGCGCTTCTCGCCCGCCTACGGGCCGGCCTCGGGCAACACCGGGTGGTACGCGATGGACGTCGAGTTCAAGTTCGACGGCGAAGACGGCGAGGTCCCCAAGCTCTACATCAAGCAGGCGCGACCGAACCCCGGCCGAGGGTGAGCTGCCTGCGAGAGAACTCCGAGAACAGGAGCCAACGATGGCCCACGAACCCGATCTCCGCGCGAACCCCGATGCCATCCGCGCCGTCTTCATCGAGGACGACGAGCGGCTCGCCAAGCTCACCGGGCGCTACCTCGAGTCGCACGGGCTCATCGTGCAGTGGGTGGCAGACGGGGCCGACGGCATGGCCGAGGTCCTGCGCACGCGGCCCGACGTGGTCTTGCTCGACGTGATGCTGCCGTCGATGGACGGGCTCGCGGTCTGTCGCGAGCTGCGCCAGCGCACCGACGTGCCCATCATCATGTTGACCGCGCGCGAGGAGGAGGCCGACCGCGTGATGGGCCTCGAGCTCGGGGCCGACGACTACCTGGCCAAGCCGTTCAGCTCGCGCGAGCTGCTGGCGCGGATCCGGGCGCAGGTGCGACGCGCGCGGGGCAAGGCCGGTCCGCAGGTGCAGCGCATCGCGGTCGGCACGCTGGTCATCGATCCGGCCGCCATGCGCGCCGAGCTCGACGGGCGCGTGCTCGGCCTGACGACCTACGAGTTCGGGTTGCTTCGCGCCCTGGCCGAGAACGCCGGCAAGGTGCTGGCGCGCGAGCAGCTCCTCGTCCTGGCGCGCGGCAATGCCGAGGAGGCCTTCGACCGGTCCATCGACGTCCACGTCTCGCGTCTGCGCCACAAGCTCGGCGACGACCCGAAGCAACCGCGACTGCTGAAGACCGTCCGCGGGCTGGGCTACATGCTCGCGCTCGAGAGTCGCAGCGTCGGGGCCCCTTGAAGCCTCCCCCCGGCGCCGACCCCGCCGCCCCGCCGCCGCGCGCGTGGGGCCTTCGTCGTCTGTGGCCGTCGGGCCTGACCCTGCGCATCTACCTCGTCGCGCTGACGCCGATCCTCGCCATCATCGGCTTCTTCATCGTGCTCGCGACGACGCTCCCGACGCCGCTGCCGCCGCAGTTCGAGCTCGACCTCGCGCGGCGCACGGCGGCATCGGTCTCGGCGGCGCTGGGCGACATCGATCGCCTGAACGCGGTGCTCGCCGATGTCTACGCTTCGGCCTCGGTCTACGCGCCCGATGGGCGCTTGCTGGCCAGCAACGCCACGCCGCCCTTGCCGCCCTTGTCGGGGGATGATGCGGCCACGATCGCGGACCAGGTGCAGCACGTCGGGCCGGGGATCCCCTCGCTCCTCGCCGTGCCGCTCGCGTCCCCGGCGCCGCGCGGGGCCTACCTGCAGTTCCGGCTCGCGCCGCCGCGCTTGGAGGACGCGGAGTCGGGATGGCGCCCTCCGCCCGATGGGGACCGTCCCCGCGGGCCGCACCCGCATGGGCCGCGCGGCAAGGGTGGCATGGGCGGCATGGGTGGCATGGGGCGTACGCCGCCGCTCGAGCCGGTGGTGTGGATGGTCATCGTCGGGCTGCTCGCGACCGCGCTGGCCTCGGTGTTCCTCGTGCGCTCGCTGACCCGGCCGCTCGATCGCCTGACGCGTGCGGCACGACTCCTCGGTGGCGGCGACCTCACGGCGCGCGCCGAGCTCGCGCGCAAAGACGAGCTCGGGACCCTAGGCCAGGCCTTCGACGAGATGGCCGAGCGCATCGCGGCGCTGCTGCGCTCGCAGCAGGAGCTCCTCGCCAACGTCTCGCACGAGCTGCGCACACCGCTCGCGCGGATCCGGGTGGCCCTCGACATCGCGGCCGAAGGGGACGCGGCGAGCGCGCGCGAGGCGCTGTCGGAGATCACCGAGGACCTGTCCGAGCTCGAGCACATCGTGTCCGAGGTCCTGACGACGGCGCGCCTGGACCTCGCCGAGCGGCGTGCGGGCCCCGGCATCTCGATGACCGGGCAGGCCCTGGATCTCGGGGCGCTGTTGGAGAAGGCGGCGAGCCGCTTCGAGTCGCGGGGACCGGGGCGTGCCCTCGAGCTCGACCTGGAGCTCGGGGCCGATCACGTGACCGTCGAGGGCGACGCGGTGTTGTTGCGGCGTGCCTTCGACAACCTCCTGGACAATGCGCGTGCCTACTCGGACGCGGCGACTGTCGTCACGCTGCGCGCGCGCCGCGAGGGCGGAAATGTGAGAGTGACTATCATCGACCACGGGATCGGGATCTCGAGCGAGGACCTGTCGCGGCTCGGGACGCCGTTCTTCCGGACCGATCGCAGTCGGTCGCGGCGCAGTGGGGGCCTCGGACTCGGGCTGTCGCTCACGCGGCGCATCATCGAGGCGCACGGGGGCACGCTGGAGATCCGGTCCGAGGTGGGGCAGGGGACTTCGGTGGAGGTGACCCTGGCCGCTGCGGCGGGGTGAGGGCGGCGACACGATGGCGTTGACGTGCCGCCCAGCGGCGGCGAGAGTCGCGTGACGTCGTGGAGTGCGACGGCAGGGAGTCGGCGATGAAGTTGTTCGCGATGCTCGCGCTGGTCGGGATGACGAGCTGGGTTCAGGTGGCCTGCGGAGGCTGCGGCAAGACGGCGGCGGACGCGACCGATGCGAGCGCCATCGATGCGGGGGCCGGTGAGGCCGATACGGCCGCCGCGCCGGCCGTGGCGGATGGTGGCGCGATCGGAGAGGTCTCGGCCGCGGACGTGGCCGGGGCGGATGCGGCTCAGGCGAGCGAGGCCGAGCGGCGGCGCAAGGTCATCGAGGCGCTGGCCAACCTCGAGGTGCCGGGGCTCAAGCGTGTGCGCGGCGAGGCGCGCGGCGAGAGCGCGACCCTGCTCTTCGACTCGCTGACGCCCAATGATCGCGGCCAGACTGCGGCGATCGAGCTCAGCATCGGCTTCTGCGATCAGTGCCCGGCGGTCACCAAGGCGGACGTCGAGGCGCGTAAGGACGCGCAGCTGGCCCAGTACGGCGACCTCCACGCGAAGAACCCGGGGCTGGTCTTCAAGATCGAAGACATCGAGCTCATGCCGATGCGGCAGGGCGTGTCGACCTTCGTGCGCAGCTACGTCGATGACGGCACGACGCGCGCGGCGATCCTCGCGATGGAGGTCGTCTGGGTCGACAACGGCATGTCGGCGCGCTTCCAGGCCTACCCGCGGAGCGGCTTCCCGACGAGCGCGGCCGAGCAGGAGAAAAGCGTCACCCAGGCCGAGCTCGGAGACCTCGTGCGCGCGGTCTTCAAGGCGGCGTCCGCGGTGATCTGGCCGCCCCAGTGACCGGCACCCACGCGGGCCGGTATGAGCCCACGGCGTCGTGTCGTGAAGCTGGGGCCAGGCTGCCCCGCGGAGCCAGGCTGGTCCGCGGAGTGATCACCGCAGAAGGCCTGGCGGAGCCAGGCTGCCCATCGGAATGATCAGTTCGGCTCGCCGCCCTCGGGAGGGTTCGGCGTCGGCGGGGTCGCAGGTGCCGTGAAGCGGCGGAAGAGGCCGCCCAGGATACTGC
>JAEUKJ010000620.1 GCA_016792665.1 Deltaproteobacteria bacterium
CCGACGACCTCTCGCGCCGCGCCGATGCCCACATTCCAGGCCAGAGCTCGCTGCGAGCGGGAGGAGGGTCGCCCGACCCAGAGACCACAATGGCAAGGACGATCACAGTGCGACGGGACGCCGGGATCGGGATGACCCGACGACCTCTCGCGCCGCGCCGATGCCCACATTCTCGACGCGGCACGCAGCGAGCGGGAGGAGGGTCGCCCGACCCGGCGGACCGGAGCGCCGACCTCATCGGCCTTGCCTAGAGCAAGGACCGACGCATCAGCCGATGCGGCAGCCCGACCTCGACGAAGGGCTCGCCGGTGACCTCGTAGCCGAGCTTCCGATAGAAGCCGATGGCCGTCTCACGCGCGTGCATGCGCACCTCGCGGAACCCATCGGCCCGCACCTGCCGCTCGAGCTCACGCACCAATCGCGCCCCGAGCCCGGTCCCCTGCCAGTGCGAGTCCACCGCCATCTGCATGAGCTTGCCGCCCACGCCATCGGCGTCGCCGAGCCACAGCGAACACCCGACCACCTCGGCCTCGCCCGCGTCACCGCCCCGCGCGACCCAGGCCACGAGGTGCCGACAGTCCGCCTCGCGCGCGTTCTCCTCGCTGCCCTGCACCATGCCCAGCGGGCGCCTCAGGACCTCGAAGCGGAGCCGCCTCTCGCCCGCGTACAGCGCCCCATCCACCATGCGATCGATCCAGCTCAAGGTCGGTCGCACGGTGCTGGTCACGTCACCGTCGATTGCGCTCATGCTCGGCCACTCACTTCGGGGTCTCCGCCTTGCGCGCCTCGATGTAGCCCGCGAAGCCCTGCATCAGGGCCTTGTAGAAGAGCTGCCCCAGCACGATGGCGCCCTTGGCGGTCGGATGCGCGAGGTCTCCCTCGGCGAGCCCGGTGTCGAACCAGGTGCCGATGGTCCCCGGGCCGCCCATCGCATCGTACAGCGAGAACCACGCGCACCCCTCGGCCAGCGCCACCTCGCGCTGCACCTTCATGATCTCGGTGAGGCGCGGCACCGTGCGCACGCGCCCGCGATAGCGCTCGCCGTGATCGATCGAGCTCATCAGGAGGCAGCTCTTGCCGACCAGCGCCGACTTCCAGAGCTTGACGACCTCGGTCAGCATCTCCTGGTAGCGGGCCATCGAGATCTTGTCCTCGAGCTGGTTGCCTCCGTACATGAAGACCGCCAGGTCCACACCGCGGCTCGCGAACGCCGCGCGCGCGTGATCCGGGTCGACGTTGACCCAGCGCGAGTCGCGCGCCCCGATGGTGCCGAGCCCGTCGTAGACGACGCCGCTCGCGCGCTCGAGTGCGACACCGTACACCTTGATCTTGCCGCCCCCCGCGTTCTTCAGCTCGAAGGTGTGCGCTGCATCGGGCACCTCGACCACGACCTGCCGGTCCTCGGGGGTCGCGGCCTCGGTGTCGATGACCTGCTTCTCCTCGCCATCGACGTTGACCGCGATGCGCCCTCCGCCCTTCTGCGCGAGGAAGCTCACGACGAAGCGCGAGGCCTTGGTGCCGACCGTCCCCTCGGGCCCCTCGACCGTCTTCCAGCTCGCCTTGGCCCCCGCGTAGCCGATGGCCGCGGTGCCGCCGAAGCCATAGCGCCGGTCCTTGGCGTTGTCCTGGATGTAGGTCTCGGTCTGGAACCCCGAGGTCGACCAGATCACGTCCTTTCGGCGGTACCAGTTGTTCGACGCCGCCACCAACGAGAAGCCGTGCCCACCGTCGCCGAAGGTCTTCTGCAAGAGGCGCCGCGCCGCCGACGGCATGCCATCGGCCGCGATGGCCGAGTCCCCGAAGTGCGAGATGCGTACGACCGCGTTGGGCTCTTTGAGGGCCACCTGCGCGAGCTTGTCGTAGAACGGCTTCATCGCCCCGTTCGGGTCCTCGATGAAGGTGGCGAGCCCCTCCCACGCCGCCGCCGGGATGTGGATGCGCGCGATGGCCGCGGTCGGCTCGACCTTGGCCGGGCCCGTCTTCGCGTCCGCCTCGGGCGCCGCCGCGACGTCACCACCTTTCGCGTCCGCGTCGGGCTTCACATCGACGACGGGGTCCACCGCGATCGGATCGATCGCCACCGGCGCGACCTCGGGGTCGACCGCGCCCGCGACCTCGACCGGCGGGGCCGAGCTCGGATCGGGGTTCCCCTTGCCGTGCGCGACCTCGCTGGCCTTGGCGCGCGACGTCCGGAAGAGCTTCGAGAACGGGATCGGATCCTCGGGCAACCAGACCCGATACTCGGCCACGCGCTCTTTCACGTCGGGCCACGCGTCGGGCACGACGGGCGCGGCGAGGTACGGGATCACCAGCACCGCGACCGCCCCCGCCAACGCCAGGAGCGCCTTGCCCACCGCGGGTGGGAGGCCTTGTCCCGACCACGGCTCGTCCATGTCGGGGGTCTTGATCTCGTTGAAGTCCGCCATGCGTCCCTCTCAGAACTGGAAGTATTCGAAGGGGAGCGAGGTGCCCGCGATCTCGTTCGCGATGATCATCAAGACCGCCACGAGCAGCGCGCCCTGCGCGACGAAGGGCAGGCGACGGAACCCGTGGAAGGTCGCCTCGACCCAGCTCCGCGGCGTCCAGTGCACGATGTAGGAGCCGATGAGCAGGACCGCGAGCCACGGGGTCAGGACCGTCACGCCCGAGAAGGCCCCG
>JAEUKJ010000648.1 GCA_016792665.1 Deltaproteobacteria bacterium
GCGACGACCGACTCCGGCCCCACGACCGAGGTCATCGAGCCAGGCCCGTGCCCCGCGCCGGACAAGGCGGTCGTCCCGATCGGCGGCTACGCCAATCGCGCCATGCGCGGCGTGGACTTCCGTTGTCGCAACCTCAGCGGCGTCTCGTTCGCGGGCGCCGATCTGCGGCTCGCGATCTTCCGCGGGGCCAACCTCCGCGGTGCGTCCTTCGCGGGGGCGAACCTGCGCTGGGCCGACCTGTCCGGCGCCGATCTACGCGGCGCCAACCTGTCCGGGGCCGACCTCACCGGCGCCAACCTCGCCAACACCTTCAAGTGATCCAGGAGCCGCTCATGCTAGGCCGCACCACGACCGCCCTCTTCGCGCTCGCGACGTGTCTCACCCTGTCGTTGGTGGGCCTCGGCACCGCGCGGGCCGACCAGATCTTCGTCCGCGTGCAGGGGCAGCTCACGGGCGTCTTCTCGTACTGGTACAACCCCGTGGACGAGCTCGGCGGTATCTCGCTGACCGAGTACGGGCAGGTCGAGGACCTCGCCTGGAGCGTCTCGTCGCCGCGCGACGCCGCGTCCGGACTGCCGACCGGCAAGCGTCAGCACAGGCCCTTGACGCTGCGCGTGCGGATGGCCGGCGCCACGAGCCTCGTCGCGCAGGCGCTGACGGCCAACCAGAATCTGCCAAGCGTCCGGGTGCTCTGGTTCACGCGCGACGATGCGGCTTCGAGCTACGAGCAGACCCGAGCCCTCGTGCTGACGAACGCGAACATCTCGAACCTCTCGATCTACAGCGCCCGCGAACAGGGCGAGCTCGCCACGTATGCGGAGTTCTCGATGACCTATCAGCAGATCGGGATCGAGGACTTCGAGAGCGGACTCTCCTACGAAGACTCCTGGGAGTCCCCCACGTTCTGAGCCGACGCGGTCTCGCACCCGCGCAGCCAGGCCGTGCGCCGACCTCGGTCCGACCCCGATCCAACGTCGACCTCCCGCGCGATTGACGCCGCGCAGGAGTCCTTCGATGATCGCCCGCGCCGTCACGCGGGTTGTCGGCGTGCCGTCATCATGATCATCGCGAGGTCTCTTATGCGAATCCTGTGGGTCCCGGCTCTCCTCGGTGGGCTCGTCGCTGGCTGTCTGGACGCGTCGAGCGCGCCCGAAGAGACGCCCTCGACCGTGCGCATCCGCGTGCCGCAGCTCAACTCCCTGGGTGGCCTCGGCTGCTTCTCGGTCACGGGCGTGAGCACCGACGACGTGACCTGGCTCACGCAGGGCACCACCGACCCGAAGGAGACGCGCGCCAGCGCGATGGCGGCCGGCGACTTCTGCGAGACGACCACCCAGCATGCGCAGCTCGTCACGGCTTGCCCGCCCGGGCAAGGACACGAGCTCGCCCTCACGCTCACCGGGCTCTTCGACGCGGACGGGGCCGCGGTCGAGACTGCGTTCCAGAGCCCGTGCACGGAAGAGTCGCCCTGCACTCTGTCCTTCGACTGCGTCGCGGGGGTCGAGACGACCGTCGACTACAACCTCGTGATCATGCCGAACTCCAACCAGGGCTTCTTTGATATCAGCGCCGCGCTGCCCGAGGAGCACCGCTTCGGCGAGACCTGCTTCGTCTTTCGCGTCGTGAAGGGCGAGGCGGGCGGCGAGCTGGTGTCCGCCTCGGACATCGTGTGCTCGTCGGAGTACGGCGGCGGCAGCGGCGCCACGACCTACGTCATGCCGTGCAACGCGGACGCCCCGGAGAACACGCTGACCGTGTGGCTCGAGCGCGCCGTCTTCCGCAGTGGCGTCGCCGACCCGAGCTTCGTCAACCCGTGCCCGGTGCCGGCCGACGCGGCAACGAGCCCGGTCGAGGCGTGGACCGGCGGGTGCAACGTCAAGGCGGCGTGCCGCGAGAACCAGGATACCCCGATCAAGTACGAGCTCGACGCGACCAGGCCGTGAGCTTTGCGACGAGGTCTCGACGTTGCCCATCTCGTCGCCGTCATCGCGGCGCGGATGCCCGTCTCGCCTCGATCTGAACCGCGAGGCGGGCTGAGAGACGTGCTCTTACCGGGGAAGTACCTTCGGTCATGATCACTCGCTCGACACGGTCCAACGCGTCTCTCGGCCTCCTGGTCCTCGGCACCCTGGCGTGCGGAACGGTGGCGACCCCACCGCCGGCCGCCCCGCCGACCGCATCGCCCACCTCTGAGCTCGACTCGCTGGAGCTCGACCCGGCCGTCCTCGACGCGGCCATGAAGGCCTACGACGAGAGCGTCCTCCATCCTCCTCTTGCGGCCGCTGAGCCTCCACCGCAGCCCGAGCGCGCGAGCGTACCCGGCCGCATCGAGCTCGAGCAGTCATGGTGGGGCACGTACGACACGGACGCGTTGGTGTTCGCGTTCGGCGGGGACGCCGCGCACCCGGCGCTCATGCTCTACGAAGTCGAGTCCTACGACACGCGGCGCACGCTGAGCATTCGGGTCATCGATCCCGCGACGAAGGGCACCCTCGTGACGGTACCGCCGGTCATGTTCGACGCCGCCGGCGCCGGGCAGCTCAGCTCACCCGAGAGCGTCTGGACGGCCGCACAAGCCGCCATCGACGACGCCTTCGCCCGCTTTCACCTGAGGCCGGCGACGCGGACCAGCGAGGTGGGTGACGATGGCACGATCCGGGGTCCGAACGCCGGGCTCGTCGTTCGGCTCGAGGGCACGCGCAAGGTCGTCGCGACGTTCGAGGTCGACGGCCAGCGGGTCACGCGCAAGTACGCGTTCGCCCCACCCTCCGACCTGCGTAAGCACTGTCGCCGCGCTCCGATCGCGGTGAACCTCAGCGCCCTCAACACCGACGCGACGATGCCGTGGGCCGTCGTCGAGCTCGGCTTCTGGTGCGACGATCCCCAGTCGTCCGACACGCTCGAGCGCGTTCTGCCCGTGGTGATCGACCTGGTCAAGCCGACCAGGCCATGAGCGCGAGGTAGGGCAGGGCGATGGCCG
>JAEUKJ010000660.1 GCA_016792665.1 Deltaproteobacteria bacterium
TCGACGACCCGCACAGCGGCCTCGTCAACTGGGGCGACGGCGGCGACCAGGGGCTCGCCCTCGGCAGCGGGACCTTCTCGCTCTCGCACGCCTGGGCCGACGACGGCACCTATCCGGTCATCGTCCGCATCAATGACGACCGCGGCCCGACCGAGGCGACGTTCGCGGTCACGGTCGTCAATGTCGCCCCGACCGTCACGAACCCCGGCGTGACGCAGCTCCAGGCGGCAGAGCGCTGGCAGCGCACGGTCTCGTTCAGCGATCCCGGCACCGACACGTTCGCGGCCACGGTCGACTACGGCGACGGCACCGCCCCCGTCACGCACCCCAGCGTCGTCGGCGCCGTGCCGATCGATCACACCTACGTCGTCGCCGGGACCTACCCCGTGCTCGTCACCGTCACCGACGATGACGGCGGTGTCGGGCAGGCCACGCTGACCGTGCAGGTCGCCAACGTCGCCCCGACCGTCACCGCGGGCCCGACGGTCAGCGTCGACGAGGGCACCAGCGCCGCGATCAGCGCGACCTTCAGCGACCCCGGCACCAACACGCACACGGCCAAGGTCCGCTGGGTCCTGGGGGGCCCGGAAGAGGCGGCCAGCGTCGACGCCGCCCAGGCCAGGGTCGCGGCGAGCCACGTCTACGGCGACAACGGCAGCTACGGCGCGCGCGTCACCGTCACGGATCAGGGCGGGCTCTCGGGGGTCGCGACCGTGACCGTCAACGTCGCGAACGTGGCCCCGATCGTGAATGCCGGGGACGACGTGCGCGCCATCCCCGATCGCCGCGTGCAGAGGACCGTGACCTTCACCGATCCCGGCGACGACGCCTGGACCGCGACCGTCAACTGGGGCGACGGCACCGGCCTCCAGGCGGCGGCGACCGTCGGGCGCACGGTGCCCCTCGATCACACCTACACGCGCGACGGCACCTTCACGGTGACGATCGTCGTGAGCGACGACGACGGCGGCTCGCACCAGGCCACCTTCGCAGTCGATGCACGCCTCCAGGACTGCGCGGGCATCGACACGACCAACGCGTCCCTGTGGGTCGGCGGCGCAGCCAGCAACGCAACGAGCTGGCACACCGCCGACAACTGGCGCGAGCGCTCGGTGCCGACGGCCGCGACCGCGGTGACCGTGTGCGCCAACGTCGAGAACCTGCCCGTCATCTCGACCGGCAACGCCAACGCGAAGTCGATCGTCATGGCCGCCGATGCACAGATCACCGTGAACGCGTCCCGCACGCTGACGGTCGCGGGCGATCTGCGGGGCGGTGCGGTCGTCGGCGCCGGCACGGTGCGCATGAACGCGAGCGGCGCGACCTTGACCAGCCCCGTCCCGAGCCTGGCCATCCTGCTCCCGGCGACGCTCGGAGGCGACGTCGCCGTCAGCGGCTCTCTCGATGTGCCGAGCACCGGCAGGCTCGACCTCGCGGGCCAGACGCTCACCGTCTCGGGCGCTGCGTCGGTGGTCGCAGGTGCCTCCGCGGGCCTCGTCCTGACGACCCCTGGCAGCGCGGTGATCATCGGCGGCGCCTACGCGACCTCGGGCACCGCGAGCGCGTCGAACATGACGCAAGGCACCTTGAAGGTGCGCGGCGCGTTCACTCAGACCGGCGCGACCGCGGCCTTCATCAGCGGCGGCACGGCGGTCGTCCTCGACGGCACCAGCGCGCAGACCGTCTCGCTCGCGGCGGGCACCAGCAACGTGTTCGCGAACCTCCTCCTCGACAACGCGGCCGGCGTCACGTTCGCGACCCCGGTCCGCATCGACGGCACCTTCGAGGTCGCGCGCGGTTCACTCAGCGCCGGTAGCGGCGCCACGATCGAGCTGCGCGGTACGGCCCTGCCCATCGTCGGCGCAAGCGCCACCTATGCCGCGACCCGCACCGACCTCCGCAGCAGCGTCACGCTCGGCGCGAACTACACGCTGTCGCCCGCCGCCCACACGCTGGTCGTCCGCGAAGACGGCAAGCTCGCGATCGGCACCCGCACGCTCACGCTGGGCGGGAACCTCACCGTCTATCGCGGCGCGATCGGCGACGCGGGCCTCGCCATGACGGGCAACGGATCGATCGTCGTCGCAGGCACGACCACCTTCGATACGATCATGAACGCGGTGACCGCCACGACCGCGATGACCGCCGGAAACCTCGAGGTCCAGGGCGACCTCTTCGTCCTCGACAGTGCCCAGACTGGGGCCGCGTCGCTCGTGACCCAGGGCACGCTGCTGAAGGTCTCGGGCGCCAGCGGCAAGACCCACGCCGTCTCCCTCGCCCGCGGCGCAAGCAGCGTCCGCGACCTCGCCGTGAGCGGCCTCCGCACCCTCGATCTGCAGGCCAAGGACAGCAAGATCAGCGGTACCTTGAGCCACGTCGGGCCCGCCTACGCGACCGTCAAGAACGGCAAGCTCGAGGTCGCCGACGTGCAGGCGAGCCACCTCGTCTTCGATGCCTGCCCGTTGTCGATCGCTGCCCCGACCGCGACCACCGCGCTCTCGAACACGACGTTCATGAACCTCGGCGCGGGCACGAGCCAGCTCGCGATCGCCGGCACCTCGTCGCCGCTGTCCTTGACCTTCAGCGGCCTCACCTTTGCGCAGGTCCCGACCAGCGGCTTCTACGTCGACGGCAGCGCCCCGGGGGCCACCCTGGCCCTCACCATCACCGCCTCGAGCCCGAGCTACGGCACCGGCAAGTCGCGCGTCAGCGGCGCCTTCACGCTGAGCTGGGGCACGACCCAGGACGACAGCGACGGCGACGGGCTGAGCGACGCGAACGAGTACCTGAACGAGGCCGATCCCCTCGACGAGGACAGCGACGGCGACGGCTTCGAAGACGGCCTCGAGGTCGCCCTCGGCAGGTCCCCGACCAACGCCTCGAGCGTCCCCTACACGCTTGGCGCCACGCGCTCCATCGCGCTCCCGAGCAGCAGCGGCGCCAGCAAGGCCGTCCTCGCCAACGTCAGCGGCGACGCAAAGCCCGAAGCGATCGTGTCGCTCGCGACCGGCAGCGCGCTCGCCTCGCTCGTCACGATCCCTGGCGCCGGCGCCCTCACCAAGGTCGACATCACCCGCAGCTTCGGCACCGCGACCGACAGCATCACCGTCGGCAACCTCGTCAACAGCGACGCCCAGCTCGACCTCGCGATGGTCGATGTCGCCACCCAGCGCGCTTACCTCGTCGACTTCTTCGGCGCCACCTGGACCCAGCGCAACAGCGCGACTTCGAACGCCTACTTCGACATCGACGCGGGCGACATCGACAACGCCGCCGGCGACGAGGTGCTCATGTTGCGAAGCAACCCCGGCAACCCCATCACCGCCACGCTGCTCATCGCGAGCTTCGCCAACAACGGCAGCTACAGTGTCACGACCACGTCCCCCTTCGGCAGCTCCGCGACCGCGCTGCGTGTCGGCGACCTCGATGGCCTGAACAAGCTCGACGTCGCGGTCGGCGGCACAGGCCCCGAAGGCAAGAGCGTCACCCTCTACGCGTCGACCGGGCAGAGCCTCTTCAATGGCGCACTCTCGCTCTGGACGACCCTCACCTACGCCGCTCCGGTGAAGGCCGTCGCGATCGGCGACATCGATCAGGACGGCGTCGTCGGCGACCTCGCGGTCCTCTGCAGCGGCACCCCCGACGTCCTCTACGTGAGCTTCCGGACCTCGGCCACCCCGACCTACACGACCGTCGGCCCCATCGCCGCGGTCGCCGGCTCGCGCTCCCTCTCGGTGGGCGACCTCGACGGCAACGGCAAGCGCGACCTCGTCACCGCCAATCAGACCGACGACGACGTGCTCGTCTTCCTCCAGACCAACGCGGGCCGCTCGTTCCTGCCGACCACCTTCCCAGGCTTGGACGGCGCGGGCGAGCACTGGGTCGTCCTCGGCGACCTCGACGCCAACGGCAAGGTCGACCTCGTCACCGTCAACAAGACGACCAACGCCCTCGCCGTGACGCTCCAGCCATGACCCCGGCCGCCCCGCGGCCTCGACCTCAAGCCCCCAACGAGGAACCGACATGAACCCCGACCAGGTCCTCAAGACCACCTCGAAGGCGCCGAAGCTCGTGCGAATGCCCGAGCCGGCCATCACCTTCCGGCCGCCGACGCCATTGCCGGTCGCGGTCGCCCCGACACGACCCGATCGCTTCTGGCTCGTGCTGCTCATCGTGGGGCTCTGCACGGGCGCCTGGATGGGCACGCTCATCGCCGGGTCCGACGCCCCCGAGCCGAGCGCCGCGCTCGCCGCCCTCGGACTGGTCGCGGTCTATCTCGCCTGCCTCGCCATCGCGCTCGTGCCGGTCTTCCGCCCGACCGCCGGCGCCCCGCAGATCCTGCTCTCGGCGCTCAGCGCGGCGGCGATCGTCCCGGTGCTGGCGGTCGTCGCCGACGTCGCCGGCCTCGCGTTCGTGCCGACCGAGCTCATGCTCGCGGCCACTGGCGCGGCCGTCCTCGCAGCACTTGCGGCCTGGGTCACGCGGCGCTCGCTGTCGGACGCGCCCGCTCCCGTCGCGCCCGCAGCCCCTGCCCCGACCCCGCCGCCCGCAGCCGAGCCGAACCACGGACGCTATCGCCTCGTGAAGCGCCTGGGAATCGGCGGCATGGGCGAGGTGTGGCGCGCCGAGCACGACACCCTCGCGCGCCCCGCTGCGCTGAAGGTCATCAAGCGCCAGGCCCTCTCGGACCCGAAGCTCGAGCAAGAGCTCCTCGAGCGCTTCCGCAAGGAGGCCGAGGTCACGGCACGCCTCTCCTCGCCGCACACGGTCGTGCTCTACGACTTCGGCGTCACCGACGACGGCGCCCTCTACTACGCGATGGAGCTCCTGGAGGGCCTCAGCATGCTCGCCATCGTGCAGCGCCACGGCCCGATGGGCGAGGCGCGCGTGGC
>JAEUKJ010000718.1 GCA_016792665.1 Deltaproteobacteria bacterium
CGGGTCCGACCACGCGGGCGGCCATCCGGTCGGGGCCGGGCACCCGTTCGAGACCGTCGAAGGTCAGCGCTATCGCGACCTCGCGGCGCTCGGCGAAGGCGGCATGGGCCGGGTCAGGCTGGTCAAGGACGAGCGCCTCGGTCGGCACGTGGCGCTCAAGATCCCGCGCACCGCGGCCGACCAGCGCCGCCTCGCGCAAGAGGCGTGGGTCACCGCCCAGCTCGAACACCCGGGCATCGTCGCGGTCTACGACGCGGGGCGCGACCCGTCTGGCGGCCTCTACTACACGATGCGCCTCGTGCGCGGGCGCTCCCTCGAAGAGGTCCTGGCCGAGCACTCCGCGCCCACCGGCGGTCTCGCCGCGCGACTCGGCGTGATGCGGCACGTGCTGGCCGCCATCGAGGCCGTCGCCTTCGCGCACAAGGCCGGCATCGTCCATCGCGACCTCAAGCCGCAAAACGTCATGGTCGGCGAGTTCGGCGAGACCCTCGTCGTCGACTGGGGGCTCGCGCGCCCCATCGCGAGTCGCGAGGTCGTCTGGCGCGACGCGGTCCTGCCCGTGGGGCTCACGGCCGAGACGCTCGCCGGCGAGGTGGTCGGCACCCCCGCCTACATGAGCCCCGAGCAGGCCCACCCCGAGGGTGCCCGCGAGGTCGGGCCGCCCTCTGATGTCTGGAGTCTCGGGGCGATCCTCTTCAGGGTCCTGGCCGGGGTGCCGCCCTACGGAGGCAAGACCACCGCGGAGCTCCTCGATCAGGCCCGCCGCGGCGCCGTCCCGGCCCTGTCCGAGGTCGCGCCCGAGGCCCCGCGCGAGCTCGTCGCCATCGCGCAGCGCTGCCTCGAGGCCGACCCCGCGCGCCGCTACCCCGACGCCAAGGCTCTCGCCAGGGACGTCGCCGCGTGGCTCGACGGGCGCCGCGTCGAGGCCCACGCCTACTCTCCCCTCGAGCTCTTGCGCCGCCTGGTGCGCGCCTGGCGCGTGCCCCTCATGGTGGCTGGCGTCGCGCTCGTGGCCCTCATCGTCGTGGGCGTCATCGCGACCGGCGAGATCGTCGCCGAGCGGGATCGCGCCGTGAGTGCCGAGGGGCGGGCGCGTGAGGCCCTGGGTCAGGCGGACGCGAACCTGTCCCGCGCCCTGGTCGGTGAGGCCTCGCGACAGGCCGCCCTCGGCGCCCGACCCGAGGCCGAGGTGCTGGCATCGGCTGCCCTCGAGCTCGCCGTGCGTCGCGACGACCCGGTCACCGCGGCCGCCTCGCGCGGGCTCTTGATGCGCCTCGACGGAGCCCGCCCGGAGCGCGTCGAGACGCGGGCCCTGCCTGACTGTGCGCCGCGCGTGATCGCGCCCGAGGTCGATCGCGCCCTTTGTCTCGGCGCCGAGCTCGAGTCCTGGGCGCTCGGAGATGGGGCTCCCACGCGGCTCTGGGCACGACGTCTCGATGCTCGCTCGGCGGTCTTTTTCGGCGGGCACATCCTCATCGGCGATGCGGCCCAGCGCCTCTGGGTCCTCGATGCCACCCGTGGCGAGACCGTCTCGGGCCCGATCGCGGTGACCCAGAGCGACCGCTTGAGCGCCGTCGGCGCGCGCGCGTTCGCGGCCTGGGGCTGGGTCGTCATGGTCTTTGGCGAGACCGATCTGCCGACGCGGATCACGCTGTGCAGCCGCGAGCGCCCGCTCGAGGCCGCGACCCTGGCCGGCGATCGCGTGGTGGCGCTCTGCGATGGGGGGCTCTTGAGCTTGAGCGACCTCACGGGCGCGGCGCGGGTCGAGCACGTGCTCCCCTTTGGTGGGCGCGCACTCGCGGCCTCGCATGATGGTCGCCGGGTCGCGTTCGCGAGTCCGCGCGGGCGCGTCGGCATCTTCGATCTCACGCTCGGCCGCGTGGTGGTGGCGCCGCCCGAAGAGCACGGCAGCGCCCTCGAGCTCGCGTGGACCGCCGACGATCAGCGCCTCGTCGTCCGCGGTGACGACCTCGGTCTCTCGATCCTCGATGGCGCGGATCTCGTCGAGACGACGCGCTTGCCCCGTGCCAGCAGTCGCGGCGTGCGCGTGGTCGCGAGCGGCGACCTCTGGAGTGAGGGCCGCGTCGAGTTGGTGCGCTGGCGCTTGCCCGCGCGCGACGAGGCGCGGGTCTGGGGGCGGGTCGGGCAGGGCGGCGTGTCATCGCTGGCGGTTGGCCCCGACGGCCGCGTGGCCGTTGGTCGCGGTGATGGTGTCGTCGAGGTCTGGGATCGCGCGGCCCGCTCGCTCGGCCGACGGACCTTCGGCGATCAGGTCGTCAAGCGCGTCGCCTTCGCGGCCGATGGGCGCCTCTTCGCCTCGGCCAAGGCGACCTATGGCATCACCGCGATCGCCTTCGATCGCGACACGGCGTCGACCCACACGGGCCACTTCTTTCGCCGCCTGGAGCCGCTCTCGAGCGGCGAGGTGCTCGCGCTGTCGTATGCTTCACCCTTCGAGATCATCGGCCCCAATGACACCTCTCGCACGCCCAGTGGCGCCTTCATCGCGGCCGACGCCGATCTCGACGCGCGCCGTGGCGAGGCGGTCGTGCTCGCCGATGGCGGGGGGCGCGTCGTTCGCTTTGCGGCGCCCGCGATCGGCGGCGACCTCGACCTGCGCGAGCTCGGGCGCTGGCCCGGTGCGGTCTGCGTCGCGGTCGATGGGGTGACGGTCGTCGTGACCCCGCGCGAGGCGACCATCGTCGAGCTCGGCACCCGCATCGAGGTCCGCGAGCCGACCGACGTCGAGGTCCAGGGCGAGCTCGTCGCGGTCGCTGGCGCCGATGGTCAGGTTCGCGTGCACGACCTTACCGGCCGGCTGGTCGCGACCCTCGGCGGGCACACCGAGCGGATCGGCCAGCTCGTCACGACCGGGGACGCGATCTTCTCGGCGGGCTGGGACGGCACCGTGCGTCGTGCCTCGCTGGCGGTTCGGGGCGAGGTGCCCAAGGTCCTCGCCGCGCGGCTTGCGGCCGGGTGGGGGCTCGACGTCGAGGGCGCGCTCGATCGGTGAGACAACGGTGACGGGCCACGCACCTCTGCATTGCCGGAAGCGCGCGTCGTGGCTAGCATCGATCCCGTGGTGAAGCGCCTGCATGGTTTGGTGTTCGGTGTGCTCGCGGTGGGCCTCGCGCGTCCGGCCGCGGCCGCCGATCCGATCGAGGAGCCGCCCGCCCTGCGGCCGTGTCCGAGCGGGGACAGCGCGCGGACCGCCATCGAGGACGCCCTGGCCGAGCTCCAGAAGATCCATCGCGTGCGCGTGCCTGGGCCCTCGGGACAGGTCGTCCTCGACCGCAAGCTCGATGAGCTCTTGAGCCGCTTCGTGCGCTTCGAGCACTTCGCGGACCTCGCCCTCGGCGACGCTTGGGACGCGGCCGTGCCCGAGCAGCGCACGGGCTGGAGCGAGACCCTCCGCTACGCGCTCGAGCGCCGCTACCTCCGCCGCCTCGGCTCGCCGCTGGACGCCGTGGTGCAGGTCGCGCAGTCCGAGATCCGCTGCGACGAGGGCGAGCTCGCGCGCGCTCGGATCCGCATCGAGCTCGCGTCGCGCCGCAGCAAGAGTCGCCAGGAGGTCCTGCTCCAGCTCGCGCAGTCGCGTCGCCCCGAGGAACCGGCCGTATGGCAGGCCTTCGACGTCGCGGTCGACGGGGTCTCGCTGCTCGAGAACTGGCGCGGCCAGTTCCGACGCATCTACGCCGAGGGCGGACTCGCCGCCGTCGACCATCACATCAAGGTGATGCGCGACCGCACCCGGCGCGGCGACGGCGACTGAACTCCCTGACCGGACTCAGTTGCCCAGCGCGCGGACCGCGCGGGCCAGCGCGTGGGCGTCGAAGTTCGCGAGCTCGGCCGGGTCGAGACCGTAGACATCGGGGAAGCGGACGAGGCGTCCGTCCTCGACGAGCGCGGTCTGGTACATGAGGTGGGTCGGGAGGTCGCCGGCCCCGAAGCTCGTCGACAGGCTCGTGTAGGTGACCGCCTCCTCGAGGTCGAGCTCGCGCCCGGGCAGCACCCAGCGCGCGAGGCCCATCGGGTCGGAGACGCGCACGCACCCGTGCGAGAGCGACCGCTCGTCCTTGGCGAAGGCCGAGCGCGTGTTGGTGTCGTGGAGGTAGACGCCGTTGGTCCCGTCGAGGAGGAACTTCAGCTTGCCGAGCGGGTTGTCGGGGCCCGGCCCCATGCGCACGCGCCACTTGCCAGTCGCATCGACGGTGACCTCGTAGCCCTTGTCGATGAGCATCTCGGGGATGTCCTTGGCGCCGGGGCGGAGCTTTTCCTCCACGATGCGCTGCGGCACGGCCCAGGACGGGTTCGCGATGACCGTCTCGAGGCGCGTCGACATCCGCGGGGTGCGGTCCTTCTCGGTGTTCTTGCCGACCACGACCGGCATCGCGAGCTCGGGCGAGCCATTCCTCTCGGCGACCAGGGCGAACGCGTTGATGTGGACGAGCAGCTGTCGGCCGTCGTCGCGCCGCAGGTCCAGGGCGCGGAAGCGCTGCAACGCCAGGGCGACGTCGGCCACGGGCAGGGTGATGGGCGCGTTCAACTGCGTGAGGGTCTGGGGGTCGAGGCTCGAGGTGCGCGCCAGCCCGTGGTCCTTCTGCCAGGCCTGCAGCGCGCGCTTCAGGCGGTCGTCGAAGTACTCGCGCAGCCGTCCCTGGACGCCCTCGTCGCCGTAGCCTTCGACCCGCAGGCGGTCGCGCAGGAGCGCCACCTCGGGCGCGGTGATGCCGGCCTTGACCTTGTACCAGGCCGCGGGGATCGGCTCGGTGCTGGCACCCATCTGGCGTGCATACACCTCGAGGAGGGCTTGCAGCGCCTTGTAGCGGCGATGACGTGGGACGAGGGGCTCGATGGCGCCGCTCAGCGGACGCTGCTCGAGGAGGGCCGCCTTGGCGTCGCGCTTCATCGACTCGGGCGCGAAGGTCTGGACGAGCTTCTTGGCGTACTTGACCCACGCCGCATCGTCTGCGTCGAGCGACGGGCTCTCCAGCGGAAGGAGCCCGTGCCGCGGCAGCGACCGCCCGAGCGCACGCAGCGCCCTGCGATCGTCGGACTCGACCGGCAGCGGCGCTGTCGTCGCGCTGGCGGCGTTGGCGGGCTCGGTTGCCTCGGCCGCGCGCGCGGGTGCGGGCTGGACCCACGCCAGCACGACCCCGACGAGCAGCGCGCAGCGCGAGGCCGAGCCAGGGCGGGCCACGTGTTGGGAGCGGTGTGTCGTGGGGTCGGCCGTCATGCGGTGCGCATCTTGGTCACGGCCCGGGCGATGCGCAAGTTCCTCGACGTGCGCCGCGCCCGCTCGGAAACCGGCTACTTCAGGATGGGCGGCAGGAGCAGCTTCTGACCAGGCTTGAGCCCCATCGGGTCGAGGATCCCATTGGCGTTCGCGATGCGGCGCCACTCACGCGGGTCGTCATACGCGAAGCGCGAGATCCCTTGCAGCGTGTCACCGCGCTTCACCGTGTAGATCTTCGCGTGGTCAGGCGACTCCTTGGGCTTCCACTTGGCGATCTTCTCGTGGGTGATCGCCTGGCGCAGGCAGAGCGACACCTTCGCGCGACACGGCATGCCGCTCGGCAGGAAGAGCGTGTACTCGACCGTGAGCTTGGAGAGCACGAAGGTGTAGTTGTCGTCGCACTTCGAGTCCTTGCCGAACTCGCCCCAGATGAACTTCAGGACGTTCACGACGTGCGTGTCCTTCTCGTAGTCCATGAGCTGCTCGAGCTTGTCGATGTACTTGGCCCGCACCGACTCGCGCGTGTCGTAGGTGTCGAACCACAGCTCGCCGACCGAGAGGCAGATCGGCTTGGTCTCGCTGAACTTGAGGGCCACCGTCCCTTGCGGCGAGGGCTCCTCCTTGAACTCGACCTCCTTGTCGATCTTGACCGTGTTCGGGTTCAGGTAGAACGGGAGCTCGACCGGGTCCACGACGGAGAGGTCGTTGTTCTTCGCCTTGAAGACGACGAACATGGCCTTCTCGAGCTGGCCGCCGAACATGGACGTGGCCTTGCCGTCGAGGTCGGAGATAACGCGCGTGGCTACTGGCTTGATGAAGCTGTTCAAGGTCATTTCGCAATCCCCCAGTGCAACGCCCTGACGTGGGCGTACGAAGCGAAGATACGGTGCGTAGGGTGAAGATGTCAAAACGCTGGAAGCGTTTTGTAACGTCGCATTGGTCGCGCTGCGCACGCACGGAGGCGTGGCGGCGCGAGCGACGCATAGAAGGGACGAAGTTGGGTCGGCTCCAGAGTGATGCGCGACCGAGGGGGCTCGCATCAACCTCCGTTTGCACCGCGTAAGATAGCGGTGAGGTCGCGGCCGGCCCGGGCGACGCGCGCTCAGGCGCTGGCGCCGACCCTGTTCCGCCCGGCGCGCTTGGCCGCGTAGAGCTCGGCATCGGCCCGCGCCAGGGCCTCGTCGATGGCGCGCGCGGCCTTCGGATCGACCGCGCACACGCCGAGCGAGATGGTCACGACGCGACCGTTCGGGTGGGCCAGGCCGAGACCCTCGACGCGCGCCCGCAGCCGCTCGGCGACGACCCGGGCTTGCGCGTCGCTGGCCTGCGGCAGGAGCACCGCGAACTCCTCACCGCCCATGCGCGCGAACAGATCCTCGCCGCGGAGCTCTTCGCGACACGCCTCGACCACCGCCAGCAAGACCTCGTCCCCGCGCGCATGGCCGTCTGCGTCGTTGACCTCTTTGAAGTGGTCGACGTCGAGCATGAGCAGCGACATCGACTCGTCGTGGCGCTCGGCGTGGGCGCGCATGCGCTCGGCCTGCACGATGAGGCTCCGGCGGTTGGGCAGGGCCGTCATCGCGTCGAGGTCCGCAAGACGCGTGAGCTCGGCGTTCATCGTCGCGAGCTCGGCCTTCTGCGCCTCGATCGTCATGGCCGAGGCCACGTTGCGCCCACGCGCGGTGCGCAGTGCGCGCGCCACCATCCACCCGGCCAGGGCGACGGTGAGCCCATTCAGCTGGTTCGACATCTCGCCCGCCCCGCCGCCCCCGAAGTGGCTGACGCTGCCGACAAAGGTCGCGAGGCCAAGGACGTGCGCGATCGTGAGCGGTAGCGCCGGCAGTGGCAGCATCACGCCGGTCGCCATCACGGCGACGAGGTAGGGGGTGATGTTGGTCGTGACGAGCTGGTCGACGCCCGCGAACCAGCCCGCGGCGACGACATAGCCGCCGACCGAGAGCGCCACGACGAGGACGGAGGGGCGCAGGTCGGTCGTGTCGAGCCGCCGGCGCACCATCCACGCGAGCAACATCATGCCGGTCGCGAACACCATCATGACCGCGTGGCTGGCCGCGATGAGGGTGCGCCACCGGACGGTCGCGGGCCCGCCCTCTGGCGCCGCGGTGGTCATGATGATCACGTGGACCAGGTGCAAGACGAACAGCAGCGGGCCGATGGCCATGAGGCGCCCGAGGCCGGAGCGCGTGTCCTCGAGCTCGAGGCGCTCCACGGCCTCGCGCCCGATGAGGCTGTCGCCGAGCAGCATCTCACGCAGTGGGCGCAAGAGCCGGAGGTGAACGGGGAGATCCAACGGGAATCTGATCCGGGGTGGGCGTGCGGCGCGCGGCGTGTCATCCAACCCAAGTCGGACCGACCCACCGCAGCGGGAGGATGTTCGCACGCTCGCGGCAGGTCGAGAAGTTGTTCCGCGCAAAAAGCGGGGCGAACATCACGGCATGGAACCCACCGATGCCGCTCAGGTTCGCCTCGCTCGACTCCGTGCCCGCGCCGAGGTCCCGGCCCACGCCGAGCTCGTCGCGGAGGCGCAGGCCCTGGCGCGCGAGCTCCTCGCAGCGGCCATGAACGAGCGGCGTCCCGAGGAGGCCAGGGCCGAGGCACGCCTTCAGCGCCTCATGGCCGACGCGCCTGGGCGCCTCTTCACGCTGGCCATGACCGATCAGGCATTGCGCGCCAAGCGCCCGGCCCGCGTCGCCGACCAGCTCCGCCACCTCCTCCGCGTGCACGGCGTCCCGCGCTACTTCAATGCCTGGGAACGCCTCCAGCTCCGCGCCTTCCAGGCGGTCGGGGGCCTCGCGCCGGGCTGGCTCGTGCCGCGGGTCCTGGCCCGTCTCCGCGCCGAGGTGCGGCAGGTCACCCTGCCCGCCGAGGACCCTGCGCTTGGCCTCGCGCTCACCGCGCGCCGGGCCGCTGGACTCAAGGTCAACGTCAACCACCTCGGCGAGGCGATCCTCGGCGAGGACGAGGCGCGCGCGCGGCACGCGGCCTATCTCGCCACGTTGGCTCGCACCGACCTCGACGCGGTCTCGGTCAAGGTCAGCTCGATCGCCTCGCAGATCCAGATGCTCGGCTGGGACGCGACCCTGACCGTCTTGCGCGAGCGGGTAGGGGCCCTATACGTGGCGGCGCTCGCGCACGAATCGAAGCTCGTCACCCTCGACATGGAGGAATACCGCGACCTCGAGCTCACAGTGGCCCTGTTCACATCGCTGCTCGCCGAGCCGCGCTTCCGCGACCTGCGCGCCGGCATCGTGCTTCAGGCCTACCTGCCCGACGCCCACGCCGTGCAGCGCCGCCTCGTCGCCTTCGCCCGCGAGCGCGTGGCGAGCGGCGGTGCGCCCATCCGCCTGCGCATCGTCAAGGGGGCCAACCTCGCCATGGAGAAGGTCGATGCGAGCCTGCACGGCTGGGCCCAGGCGCCGTACACGAGCAAGGCCGAGGTCGACGCGAACTACAAGCGCATGGTCGACTACGCGCTCGAGCCGGCCCACGCCGCGGTCTGCGAGGTCGGCATCGCCAGCCACAACCTCTTCGATCTGGCCTGGGCGCTGGTCTTGCGTGCGGCCCGCGGCCTGGAGGATCGGGTCGGCTTCGAGATGCTCTTCGGCATCGCGGGCCCCCTCTGCCGCGTCATGGCCAAGGTCTCGGGCGACGTCATGATCTACGCCCCGACCGCGACCGACGACGACCTCCTCGCCGCCATCGCCTACCTCATCCGCCGCCTCGACGAGAACACCGGCCCCGACAACTACCTCCGCGCCAGCTTCGGCATGACGGTCGCCAGCCCCGCCTTCGCGGCCGAAGAGGCCCGCTTCCTCCGCTCCCTCGACGAACGCGACGTACCGCGGGTCGGCTCGCGTCGTGCGGATGCCACCCTCGGTCGTGGCCTCCGCCGCGCGGCTGCGCCCGCATCGTCGGACCCGAGCGCGCCCTTCGACAACGAGCCCGACACCGACTGGTCCCTCCCCGACAACCGCGCCTGGATCGCCGAGCACCTCGACGCCGTCCGCGCGCTCGTGCCCCACCTCGTGCCGGCTCAGATCGGCGGCGAGCTCCTGACCGCAGACGGCACGGCCGAGCCCGCCAGCCCTCTGTCGGACGCCTCCCAGGAAGTGAGAGAGACTCTCACATCGCCCGCGACCCCGCCCGAGCCGGGCGCGCGCAGCGTGGCCCCGGGTGTCGACCCGTCGACCTCGAAGGTCCTCTATCACGCCGTACAGGCGGGCCTCGGCGATGTCGACTGCGCCCTCCAGACGGCGCAGCGCGCGGCCCCGGGTTGGGCCGAGACCCCGCCCGCAGAGCGCGTCCGCCTGCTCGGCGAGGTGGCCCGTCACCTGCGCGAGGCTCGCGGACGCCTCATCGCGGTCATGGTCGCCGACGCCGGCAAGCACGTCGCCGAGGGGGACGCCGAGGTCAGCGAGGCCATCGACTTCGCCGAGTACTACCGCCGCTGCGTCGCCGAGCTCGATGCCCTCGGCGCCTCCCTCGACGTTCGCCCGCGCGCCGTCGTGCTCGTGACCCCTCCCTGGAACTTCCCGCTCGCCATCGCCGCGGGCGGCGTCTTCGCGGCGCTCGCGGTCGGCAACACGGTCCTCTTGAAGCCCGCCCCCGAGACGCCCTGGGTCGCCTTCGAGCTCGCGCAGCTCTGCTGGCAGGCCGGGATCCCACGCGAGGTCCTCCAGTTCGTGCCCTGCGCCAACGAGCCCGCCGGCTCGGCACTGGTGCGCGACCCGCGCGTCGCCGCGGTCATCCTCACCGGCGGCACCGCGACCGCGCGCCGCTTCCAGGCGATGCGCCCCGAGCTGCCGCTGTTCGCCGAGACCGGCGGCAAGAACGCGATGATCGTCAGCGAAATGGCCGACTGGGATCTGGCGATCAAGAACGCCCTGCACGGCGCCTTCGGGCACGCCGGCCAGAAGTGCTCGGCAACCTCGCTCCTCATCCTCGAGGCCGCCCTCTACGACGACCCGCGCTTCCTCGAGCGCCTCTCCGACGCGACCCGCAGCCTGCACGTCGGCTCCGCCTGGGATCTCGCCGCCAAGGTCACGCCGCTCATCCGCGAGCCACGCGCCGACCTGGCGTGGAACCTCGCCGGCGGGCTCGAGCCTGGCGAGTCCTGGCTCGTCGCCCCGCGCCCCGACCCCGAGAACCCGCGCCTCTGGTCTCCGGGCGTGAAGCTCGGCGTGCGCCCCGGCTCGCGCACCTATGAGAGCGAGCTCTTCGGCCCCATCCTCGGTGTCATGCGCGCCGCCGATCTCGACGACGCCCTCCGCCTCGCCAACGGCGTCTCCTACGGCCTCACCGCCGGCCTCGTGTCACTCGACGACCGCGAGGTCGCGCACTGGCTGGCCCACGTCGACGCCGGCTGCCTCTACGTGAACCGCGGTACCACGGGCGCCATCGTGCGCCGCCAGCCGTTCGGCGGCGTGAAGCAGAGCGTCTTCGGGCCGGGCGCCAAGGCCGGCGGGCCGAACTACCTCCTGCAGCTCGTCACCTTGCAGGACCGCGCCTCCACCCCGCCCGACGACGACGCGGCCGCCTTTGCGACCCACTTCGCCCACCCGACCGACCCGTCACGCATCCTCGGCCAGGACAACACCCTCCGCTATCGCCCCGCGCGGATCGTCGTGCGGGTCGCCGCATCCGCAACGGACCGCGATGTCACGCGCGTCATGAGCGCGCTTGCCACCTGCGCGCCCCGCGATCGTTCGATGTCCATCGAAGTATCATGCGCCGCCGAGCTCGAGGGAACGCCCTGGCTCAGCGCGCTCACCCCGCCTGCGCGCCCGCCACGCTTCGAGTCGGCGACCGTGTTCGCCGCGCGCCTCGGCACCCTCGGCGTCGAGCGCCTCCGCGTCCTCGGCACGCTCGAGCCCGAGCTCCTGACCGCAGCCCACGCCGCGCACGTGCACGTCGAGGCGTCGCCGGTCGTGGCTGCGGGCCGGGTCGAGCTCCTCCGCTACCTCCGCGAGGAGACCGTTTCGTACGACTACCATCGCTTCGGCAACCTCGGCCTACGCACGTCCCCGCAGGTCCCGTGAGCGACGCCCCGGGGGCTCGGCGCTGCCGCGCGTGCCCATCAGCTCATCGATCGCGCGGGCCGCCGATGCAGGTCTGGTCCGGTCCGCAGATGGCCGGCGGCGGGAAGACGCACGGCGGCACCGGGCAGGCCGACTCGTCGAAGTCCGGGCAGACCTCGCTGTACGCGGTTCCGATCTCCTCGCAGAGCCGCGTCGCGAGCGGCTGCGGGCACCCCGGGCAGCGACAATCCGCGGCGGTCTTCGGGACCTCGGTGCGCGTGCAGTGGCCGCAGTCCTCGCCGAAGAAGCAGCGGTTCGGGTCGAGCTGGCACTGGCCGGCCTCGTCGCAGATCGGCTTCGAGCTCGGCAGGCAGCTCGGCTGCGGGCACATCGACTCGAGCGGCCACGGGTTGCAGAACGTCTGCCACGAGGCCGAGTTCGCGTTGCACTGCGCCTTGGACATCGGCGTCGACGGGCAGAACACGCAGTAGCAGTCCTCGGCGCTCTCGACCTTCTTGTCGAAGGCGCACATCGCGCAGTCGTCGCCCGTGTCGCACGCGCGCTTGGACGGGCAGTGCGCGCAGCACTCGCCCGCGTCCTTCACCTGCTGCTCGGCCGGGCAGTCCAAGGCCGGGCACTCGACCCCCGCGCACTTGTCCACGCACGCGCCGTCGGTGCATGTGAGCTCGGGCATGAGGACGCAGCGCGGCACCGGACACTGCGCGGTCGCGTACCACTTGTCGCCGCCGCAGACCGAGGTCCACGCCTCCTGGTTGGCGGTGCACTCGGTCGCGGTCATGGGCGTCGTCGGGCAGATCGTGCAGTAGCAGTCGGCGACCGTCTTCGGCGCGCTCGGGAAGGTGCACCACGTACACTCGCCCGCGGCGCTGCAGGCCGTGTGGGTCGTGGTGTCGGCATCGCTGGCGACGCTGCTGTCGGTCGTGTCGCTGGTATCCGGCACGCTCGTGTCACTGGTATCGGGCACGCTCGTGTCGTTGGTATCGGGCGCGCTCGTGTCGTTCGTGTCCGGCAGGCTGCTGTCACCGGCCGTGTCGACCACGTCTGCCGACGTGTCGTTCGCGAGGGTGTCGGTGGTGCCGTTGTTCGAGTCCGCGGGACAGCCGGCCATCGTCATGACGAGCCCGGCGAGCAGAGCATAGATGCGCATCGAATCTTCCTCGGGCAGCCCGGCCCGGCGCCCCATCCGCGGGGCGCGCGCGCGGGACATGCCACGTTCCGACCGCGACGCAAAGCCTCGGGTGACAACGACCCGCGCTCGGGCCGCTCAGCTCAGAGGCTGGCCGAGGTCACGAGGCGATGCGCCCGGCAGATCCCCTCGCGCACGTCGCCCTCCGACAGCAAGGTCGGCAGCTTGAAGGCCTCGTTCGGGCGCCCCGCCGGAATGACCACATAGAGCGGGACCGACGGCTCCTCGAAGCGCTGGAGCCACTTGGCGATCTCCGGCTTGTGCACCGTGAAGTCACCCTTGACCGGCGTCACGCCGAGCCGCTCGAACAGCGCCTTGGTCGCGTCGGTGTGGATCGCCGTGGCCTCGTTGACCTTGCAGGTCGTGCACCAGTCGGCCGTGAAGTCGATGAAGACGAGGTGTCCGTCCTGGGCCTTCTTGTTGACGTCGGTCTGGTCGAAGTCGAACCACGTCACCCCGTCGATGACCCGCGAGCCGGCCACCGCCTCGGGCGCCTCCAGCGACACGAAGCGCCACGCGCCGACCACGGTCAGTGCCAGCGACACGACGATCGCGATGAAGCGCGTCCGCCCCGAGCGCGTGGGCTCGGTCCAGTGCCCGTACACGAACAGCGCGAAGGCCAGCACCGCCAGGAAGACGATGTAGGAGATGAGGGCCGCGCGCGAGACCTGCGCCGCGAAGATGGACAGCATGAAGACCGCCGTGCCGATGAGCAGGAAGCCCATCACCTTCTTGAAGGTGAGGAGCCACGGCCCCGGCTTCGGCATGAGCTTGCGCCAGCCCGGGAAGCGCGCCAGCACGAGGAACGGGAAGGCCATGCCGAGACCCACCGTCAAGAGCAGCACGGTCATCTCGAAAGGCGGCCGCGTGAACGCATAGGCCAGGGCCGGCCCGAGGAAGGGCGCCGTGCACGGCGTGCCCAGCAGCACCGCGAAGATGCCATAGTTGAACGAGCTCATGTAGCCGTGCGACCCGGCCACGGCTGCGTCGAGGTGGGCCGCGCCCGGTGCCGACAGCTCGAAGACCCCGAACAGCGAGAGCCCGAACGCGAAGACGATCGCCGTGAAGATCGCGACGAAGGTCGGATCCTGGAACTGGAAGGCCCAGCTGCCCTGCTGCAGCGCGACCAGGATGATCGCGAAGACGAGGAACGAGGCCAGGACGCCCGCCGTGTAGATGAGGCCGTGGCGCCAGATGACCTTGGGGCTGTCACCGCTCTGCTCGACGAGGCCCAGGATCTTCAGCGACAAGACCGGCAGGACGCACGGCATCGCGTTCAGGATGAGGCCGCCCAGGAACGCGAAGAGCAGGGCCAGCGCGAAGCTCGACAGCTTGTCGTCCGTGCCTGTGCCGTGCCCCGCGTCGGCGCAGGGGTCGCCCGTTCCGAGGCTCGCCTTCGGCCCATCGGCGGTCGCACTGCTCGGGGCCGGCGCGAGGGTCGCCTTGGTCGAGACGGACGGCGGCGTCGATCCCGCCTGGCGCGGCACCTCGACCGTGACGTCGAACGCGTAGGGCGCACCGTCGCGCACCAGGTTGACCACGCCGGCGAGCTTGCCGGGGAGAGCCTCGGTAGCGGCCGCGCGCCCCTTCAGCGTGAAGCGGAGGGAGCCATCAGGCATCACCTCGGTGAGGACCTCGGGGACCTCGAGGCCCTCGGTTGCCGGATAGAACGCATCGAGTGGCGCGATCTTGAGATCCCCGCGGTCGAGCGCGAGCGGCTTACCGGTCGGATCGCTCACGCCGAGCGTCACCGAGAACTCGCCGCCGGGAGGCACGGGCGCGCCGGTCACGGTGCTCGTCACGCGTAGGTCGCTGGCCTTGACCGGCACCTTGGTGGCCCACGTGTCGAACCCGTCGGCGTGCTTCGAGCGCCGCTCGGCCGCGGGCGCGTTCTTCACGGCCAGCGACAACGCGACGTGCGCCGAGCCCTGCACGCAGTTCTCTTTGCAGGCGAGCCACTTCACCTTGGCTTCGAAGGTGACGGTCGACCCCTCGGGGAGCTGCTCGGGCACGCGCACCGCAGTCGCGTGCAGGACCTCTTTCTCGTAGCCGAAGGCGCGCCCACCGAGCTTGTCGGGGATGCGGTGCGGCACGGGCCAGTCGACCGCGCCGAAGTCGAAGCCGTCGGGCGCCACCCAGTCGATCTCGGTCGGGAGTCCCGTGTCGCCCGCGAACTTCCAGTACACGTGCCAGTCGGGCTCGGGCCGCAGGAACACCCCCAGGCGGAAGGTCTCACCCGGGGTGATCGCGTCGACGTCCGCCGCGAGCTCGACCAGGACCTTGTTCTTGGTCATCGACGTGGGCGGGGTCGGAGGCGTTCCGTCCGCGCGCGCCGGCGCGGGTCCGGCCAGCATCGCGAAGGTCGCGAGCGGCAAGGTCGCGGCCAGGAGAGAGCGCAGTCGATTCGGGGCGAGTGTCATCGGGTTCTCCGAGCCCTTCGTAAGCCGGGGGCGGCCGCGAGGTTACGCACCCAACGCCGAAAGGGCGAGCGCGAGTTCAGAGCTTCCCGTTGGCAGCGTCCAGAATCCGCCCCAAACGCGTCGTGAGGACCCCGAGTCGGTTACCGAGCGACTCCAACAAGGCGAGCGTGAGCTTCGCCCCGAGCACCGGGTTCAGGCGGACGATCTCGGCGTAGCGCGCGCGCGACAGCACGTAGAGCACCGTCTTGGCCTTCGCCGTGATCGTCTCCAGGCTCGGCGACTCGGTCGCCAGCGAGATGGCGCCGAAGTGCTCGGCCACCCCGAGCTCGCGTCGCTCACCGCCGATCTGCATCGACACGACCCCGCCCGTCGCGACCACCCCGAAGCCGATCGGCCCCTCGCCCTCGGCGCACAGGACCTCGCCGGCCAGCGGCTCGATGACCTCGAGGTAGCTCAAGGTCTGGTGCCACTCGGTGTCGCTCAGGTCGTGGAACAGGAACGAGCGACGGACCCCCTTCTCGAGGTCTTCGCTGCTGAGGCGCGCCTTGGGCGGCGGCTCCGTCTCGACCAGGATGAAGGTCGTGTTGTCGGGGGCACCGGCCTCGTGGACCTTGCGGATGAGGAGGTCGGCGCGCTCCTCGGTCGTGCCTTGACTCGCCAGGCACCCCGCGATGACCTCGTCGCTCAGCGCGCGGTTGAGGCCGTTGCTCGTCACGAGCAGCGTGTCGCCCGGCAGGAAGCGCAGCTCGAGGAGGTCGACCTCGAGGGCCGGGCTCATGCCGAGGGCCTGCGACAGCGTGCTGCGGAACGGTGAGGTCTGGAACTCGGCCGGGGTGATGTCGCCGCGCCTGAGCTGCATCGCGGCCAGCGTGTGATCG
>JAEUKJ010000753.1 GCA_016792665.1 Deltaproteobacteria bacterium
GACCCAGGTGCAGGTGAAGGCCGAGCCACCGGCGAGCGGCCCCATCTTCCCCGAGTTCTCGGCCGACCTCCGCACGCTGGACGGGGACGCTCCCGTCGACCTGATCGTGCCCGACCTGCCGACCGGCGCCGACACCATCGACGCAATCATTCGTGTGCGTGAGCGACGGGCGTCGCGGACCGACGGCGGCGCCGACGAGATCCTGCCAGCAGCCGGCCGCACCGTGACCATCGTCGGCGTGCTCACCGGCGGCACGCTGCGGCGCACCGGCACCACCGACGAGAACGGCGAGGTCCGCTTCCTGGCCCTGCCCGGCGCGTACGAGTGCCTCGTCGCGTCACCGCCGCAGAGCGCCGCACAGACCTGGCACGGCTACGTGAACCTGGCGTCGCCGTCGTTCTCGCCCATCGCCGGCGCGGTCGAGATCGAGCTGGCGCCACGCGTGCCATTCGTGGGGCACGTCACCGACGCTTTTGGGCTTCCCGTCGAGGCGGGTGTGCTCACCTTGGAGCGTCGTGTCGAATGGAAAGAAGACCAGCAGCTCGTCATCGCGCCCGCACCGTTCGAGGCGCAGCTCGGCGAGGACGGAGCCTACGTGACCTGGGTCGACCCCGGAACCTATGACCTGCGCGTCTCCCCGGACCTCGGGACTGGCGCCCCCAACACGTTCGAGACCGGGCTCGTCGTCGGCGACGAGGGCCTGCGCTTCGACCTCGGCCTGCCGCTGCCGGGCCTCCTGCACCTCACGGTCGCGGGTCCCAGTGGCGCGTGGATCCCGGGGTCCGAGGTCGAGCTCTGGGCCGATGGCGATGACGGTGCCCCGCGCCTCCTGGCGATCGGCACGACCGGCGAGCGCGGCTTCATCGACATCATCGTGCCGCACCTCGGCCGTGACGCGGCCCTCCTGTTCGAGCACCTGCAGTGAGCGAGGGCGAGGGTCTCTGGCGGAAGCCCGAGCTGCGTTGGCCGATAAGGCTCTTCGGCGCCGCGGCACTGCTCCTCGGGGTGGGTCTCGCGGTCTTCGGTCCCGAGGCGCGCCCGTGGTTCGTCGGGACCTTCATCGCGGCTGGCGCCTGGGTTGCGTTCTCGGTCTGGGACGAGACGCGGGGGCGGGCCGCGGCCCTCCATCGCGTGCGCGAGCGCTGGCTCGCCGACCCGACGGTGCTGGCCCACGGCGATGACCTGCACTTCCTGGAGGATGGGCAGCCGCTGTTCGCGCGCCTCGCGATGGGCTCGCGCGGGCCGAGCGTCACGATCTTGACGCCGCTGCGCGAGACGACGGCGGCCTTCGCGATCGCCTCGCCGCATCTCCCGGCGCCCGGCTTCGACGGGCTCGAGCCCCCGGTCGGAGGGCCGCCGCTGACCCCGCTGAGCGGCCTCCAGAGCCTGCTCGGCGGGCTCGGCAAGGTGAGCGGCAACGACCCTGGCACCCTCGAGCGCTGGATGGATGCGACGCTGGTCGCGGCCCTCACGAATGCCCTGCGCGACCACCGCGAGTCGTTCCGCGGCCTGACCTTCGACGGGCGCTTCCTCGGCGTGCACTGGGTGGGGTCGCCGGCCCTCGACCCGAGTGCCGCACGCGCGCTCTCGGCGCCGCTGTGGCGACCCTTCGTCCCGCGCCTGCCCGCGGCGTCCACGGCGCTCTTGAACTGACGGGGCGACCGCTGGAGGGCCCCACGGCCTGGTTCTCGGGGCGCCCACCAGATGCGGGTGAAAAACTGGCGCGCGCGCGCGAATGACCTGATTCATCGCCGCGTGAGGACCCTGCCTGCGATACGCTCGACCCTCTTGCCCGCACGCGCGATGGAGCCTGCGGCGAGCCAGCGCTCCACCCGTGAGGAGCTGGTCGTGGTCGGGCACTTCGCGCTGCGCAAGACGCGGGATGCGGCGTCACACGAGCACGACGCGGACGCGTGGGTCCAGGTGCCGACCTCGCCGCGCCTCCACGGGATGCGCGCGGCGCCACCGGTCGAGGCCTCGCCACCCCAGGCCGCGACGGGCTGGGAGCATCGCGCCATGACCCCGCTGCCGACCGAGGGCTACCTCGCGCTGCATGCCGCGACCCTGCCGCTGCGTGCGGCGAGCGACGACTCGGGACGCATGCCGAGCCGGGTCGACAGCGTCGCGGCGCGCCGCGGCTACGGGCGCATCGCCCGACATGAACGCGACGATCACGGACTGGCCGCGAGCTTCTGAGCGCCCATCCATCTGTTGCGGTCATCGCATTGGGCAGCCTGGCTCTGCGAGGCCTTCGTCGTCATTGACAGCCACTTCACGGCACCCCAAGCTGGATGCCGAGGTGTGGGCGTGACGAGGGACTCGGAGGACACGGAGACGAGGCGTACGCGACTCGAAGAGGAGGCGCTGCGCTCGCGGTTGGAGTCGATCCTCGGGGGCCACGGCAACCTGAAGGACACGATCGTCGATGTGCGTTCGCCGCTCGCGAAGCCGCGGACGACGACGCCGTCCAGCACGCCGACCACGACCCCGCCGCCGACCGCGCCGGCCGCGGCCGAGAGCAAGCTCGCCGCCGCGCTGGCGATGATGAAGAAGCGGCTGGACGAGGCCGAGGTCGCGCTGGTGAACACGCGGCGCGCGCTCGAGACGTGCGAGAACGAGCTCGACCGCACACGCAAGATGGTCTCCGCGCGCGAGGGGATCCTGCAGGTCGTGGCGCACGACCTCCGGAATCCGCTGAACCTCGTGAAGGTCGGCGGCAACCTCATCGAGCGCATGACCCGGAAGGGCGCGGACGGCACTGTGCCGACGCCATCGGCCGAGAAGCTCACGCCCATCGCCGACACCATGCGGGTCGCGGTGCGCCGCATGGAGCGCCTCATCACCGATCTGCTCGACCTGGAGGCCCTCGACAAGGGCTCGCTGCGCCTCATGCGCGGGGCCGCAGATGCCTCGCAGATCGTCGACCTGGTGGCGCTCGAGCTCGGGCACGTCGCGGCCGAGCGGGGCGTGCGCCTCGAGGTGGACCGCCCGCCGCACCCCGTGCTCGTGGCCTGTGACAAGGACCGCATCGCCCAGGTCCTCGAGAACCTGGTCTCCAACGCGATCCGCTTCACGCCCAAGGACAAGCGCGTCGTCCTCCGCTTGACCGAGCCCGAGGGTGAGTTGCGCTTCGAGGTCGCCGACGAGGGCCCGGGCATCACCGACCCGGATCTGCGCCGCATCTTCGACCCCTACTTCCGGGCCGAGATCCCGCAGGGGCGTGGGCTGGGCCTCGGCCTGTCGATCGCGCTGGGGCTCGTGCGCGCCCACGACGGTGCCATCTGGGCCGAGAGCGCCGCGGGGCACGGCGCGACCTTCGTCTTCACGATGCCGAGGCGCGACATCGCGCGCGACACCATGGTCGAGCTGCCTGCCGTGAAGTTGCCCATGCCCGAGCGCAAGAAGCCCTGAGGTGCCCGGGGCGGCCCCGTCGCCCCTTGTCGCACCGCCCCGCAGAGCCTAAGGATTGCAGCCATCGCCCAGACGCCTCGCGAGCACGCCGGGGCCGCGCGATGCAAATGGAGAGTCCCCGTGAGCGACATCGCACAAGTCATCATCATCGGCTCCGGCCCTGCTGGCCTGACGGCCGCCATCTATGCGGCCCGCGCCAACCTCGCCCCCATCGTCTTCGAGGGCCTGCAGCCGGGCGGACAGCTCACCATCACGACCGAGGTCGAGAACTTCCCGGGCTTCCCCGACGGCATCCAGGGCCCCGAGCTGATGGACACGCTGCGCAAGCAGGCCGAGCGCTTCGGGTCGCGCCACCACTTCGAGTACGTCGACAAGGTCGACCTCAGCGCGCGCCCGTTCAAGGTCATGGTCGGTGACGTGACGCACCTCGCGCATGCGGTCATCCTGGCGACCGGGGCCTCGGCCAAGTGGCTCGGCCTCCCTGACGAGGCCCACTTCCAGGGGCGTGGCCTGTCGACGTGCGCGACCTGCGACGGGTTCTTCTTCCGCGACAAGGAGATCATCGTCGTCGGCGGCGGCGACTCCGCGATGGAGGAAGCGAACTTCCTCACGCGCTTCGCCTCGAAGGTGAAGCTCGTCCATCGCAAGGACTACTTCCGCGCCTCGAAGATCATGGTCGACCGCGTGCTCGGCAATCCGAAGATCGAGGTCCTCTACGAAAAAGAGATCGTCCGCTACCTGAGCGCCGACGGCAAGAAGGTCAGCGGCGCGCGGCTCCGCGACACGCGCACGGGCGAAGAGGCCGACGTCAACGTCGACGGCATCTTCCTCGCCATCGGGCACTCGCCCAACACCGACTTCCTCGAAGGCCAGGTGGCCCTCGACGCGGGTGGCTACATCGTCCTGAACGGGCCGACCGGCACCAACATCGAGGGCGTCTTCGCGTGTGGCGACGTCGCCGACACGCGCTATCGCCAGGCGATCACGGCGGCCGGCAACGGGTGCCAGGCGGCCATGGACTGCGAGAAGTGGCTCGAGACCCAGCACGTGGCGCACTGAGCGCGAGCGGCGCCCGTGAACGACGCGGACGACGAGTGGCCCGAGGCCGCGCACGGCGAGAGCGACGCGTTCGTGCGAGTGCCGGCCGACTCGGTCGCGCCGGGGCAGAGCACGCTGTTCTCGTTCGTGCGCGACGGACAGCGCACGACCGGCTTCGTGGTGGTCGGCAGCGATGGTGCGCCGCGGGCATATGTGAACCGCTGCCCACACGTGCCCTACCCGCTCGACT
The DNA here is from genome assembly GCA_016792665.1 of Deltaproteobacteria bacterium. Classification (GTDB taxonomy): domain Bacteria; phylum Myxococcota_A; class UBA9042; order PHBI01; family PHBI01; genus WYBB01. The sequence goes on from JAEUKJ010000753.1 coordinate 4,700, forward strand.
TCGGCGACGGCGAGGTCCTGGACCACGACCGGAAGACGATCGTGTGCGCGAACCACGGCGCGCGCTTCGACGGCGACACCGGGCGATGCGTGTGGGGACCCGCGCGGGGACGCGGGCTCGAGGCCTTGGCGATCGCGCTGGATGGCGACGCGTGGGTGGTGACGATCACCCCCGAGGTCATCTACGGGCCCGACCGCCCACGCACGGACTGAGCGACCCCGAGGTGTTGGCGCAGGCTGCACCCATCAGCCGCGAACGAGTTGCAGGTCGGGTTTGAATCGAGGAGCATCACCTCCGTCCCCACCGCCTCGTGCCGTCGACCCCTGGAGGCCTCCATGCGCTCGCTCTCGTCGTTGCTCCTCGCTGTCACCCTTCTCGTCCCGGGGGTCTCGGCCGCCGCGGACCCCACCTACGAAGGGCGCGTCCTGCCCGGCTTCGTGAAGGATCTCCTCTGGCAGAAGGCGTGTGACCTGCCCTCGGCCGAGGTCGAAGGGGACTCGTGCAAGGGGGTCTCGTGCCCGTTCACGCGCTCGAACGGGACCCCGTTCAAGCCGCAGGTGGGGCCGTGGCTCGAGCTCACGATGCTGCAGTGGCCGGCGAACTCGAACACGCTCCAGCCGACGCTGGTCGAGGCGAAGCTCGCGACCGAGGACGAGCTCAGCGGCGACCTGAGGCTGGCCATCGGCCTCCTCTCGGGGCTGCCCGCCGACCTGAAGCCCGACGACTATCTCCTCCAACTCAACCCCGCGCTCGTGCGCTGGGTCGGACGCGAGGTCCTGCCGGCCGGCGACCTCGCGATGTGCGGCTCGACGGCGCGCGAGTTCTACCTCGCGGCCTTCGCCGGGCCGTCGCGCACGATGGTCGACGTGTACGCGCAGCTCAAGGCCAAGGGGCTCACCAAGGGCCTCAAGGAGAGCGAGGTCTCGAAGAACTTCGACACCCAGAAGGGGCGCCTCGCGAGCGCTTGCCGTGCCATCGGACAGAAGGCCAAGAACCAGGACGAGAGCTGGCCGCGCACGTCGACCTGCTGGTGGTGGCTCCGCCGCGTCGCCTCGGGCGCGGGTGACGAGCTCGCCGGGCTCTTCCGGACGGTGTTCGAGCGCTACGACGCCGACGCGCTCAATTCCTACGCGAAGATGCTGCCGAAGCCGGCCAAGCCGACGCTGAACCAGCTCAACGGGGTCGAGGTTCGCTGAGGTCCCAGTTGGCCAGGGCGCGGCGGTCGCCAGGGCGCGGCGGTCGCCGGGGCGCACGGTCAAGGTAAGCGGGCGAAGCGCGAGGGTTGTCGCCCCGCGCCGAGGCTCATGCATCGACCGTGTTGGTCAGCGTGCCCAGGCCCTCGATGGTGACCTCGACGCGGTCGCCCACGACGAGTGGGCCGACCCCGGCGGGCGTGCCGGTGGCGATGATGTCGCCGCGCTCGAGGGTCATCACGCGCGAGATCCAGGCGATGAGCATCGGGATCGGGAAGATGAGCTGCGCGAAGTGGCCGTCCTGGCGGAGCTCGCCGTTGACCGTGACGGTGAGGCGCTGGTCGACGGGGCGGAAGTCGGTGTCGACCCAGGGACCGACCGGGCAGAAGGTGTCGAAGCCCTTGCCGCGCGTGAACTGGACGTCCTTCCGCTGGAGGTCGCGCGCGGTGACGTCGTTCAGGATCGCGTAGCCGAAGACATGGTCCAGGGCCGCGGCCTCGCTGACGTTCTTGGTCGTACGGCCGATGACCACCGCGAGCTCGCCTTCGTGATGGACCAGCGTGCTCTGGCCGACCGGGTAGCGGATGACGCCCTCGTGGGGGAGCAGCGCCGAGGGAGGCTTGAGGAAGATGAGCGGCTCGGTCGGGACCTCGTTGCCGAGCTCTTTGGCGTGGTCGGCATAGTTGCGCCCGACGCAGACGATCTTGGTCGCGGTCGTGGGCACGTCGAGGCGGACCGCCTCGAGCGGGATGACCTCGCCGCTCGGGCGCGGCACACCGCCGTCGAAGGGGCTGTCGTCGACGGGCTGGATACCGCCGTCGACCACGAGGCCCCAGCGATGCTTTCCAAAGACTGTGAAGCGGCAGTAGCGCGGCATGCGGCCCTTATGCCCGTTTTCGGGGGACGTGACCACCCCGCCCGCGCACGCGTGGTTGCCTGGCGGTACACCGTGTCGACCCTTTCGACCTCATGAGCCACGAACGCCCTCGCCTCTTCCCCCACGATGACCACGCCGTCGCGATCGTGACCGGCCGTCATCGCGCCCGCTTCCTCCACGCCATGACCACCGCGAGCCTCACCGACCGCGCACCGGGCGACGCCGGCTTTGCGCTGATGGCGACCTCGAACGGGCGCCACATCGGACAGGTGCGCTTCGAGGTCACTGCCGACCGCATCGAGCTCGTCGGGCGCCAGGCCTCGCTGGCCGCCGTCCTGGAGGGGCTTCGCAAGCACCGCGTGGCCGACGACGTGCGCTGGACGGACCCGGCCGGGGTCGGCCTCCTGGCGCTCTACGGACCCAGCGCCGCGGCCATCGCGAGCGCCGTGCTCGGCCCTCTCCCTGAAGGCGCCACGGGCGAGCTCACGTGGGACGGACAGCCGGTGCGCGTCACGCGCATCCCCGCGCTGGAGAGCGAGCTCGGGCGTGAGGCGCTCCACCTGCGGCTGGCCTCCGCGCTGGCGCCGAGCCTGCGGGTGCGGCTCCTGGCGGCGGGCGCCGAGCCGATGGACAAGGACGTCTGGGAGCGAGCGCGCATCGAGGCCGGCTGGCCCCTCGACGGTGACGACCTCGGCACCGAGGACGTCGCGCTCGCCTCGGAGCGACTCGCGGCGACGGTGTCCTGGACCAAGGGGTGCTTCCTCGGACAGGAGGTCTACGTCATGGCGCGAGACCGCGGCGAGCTGCCCAAGCGCTTGCGTCGCGTCGTGACGACTGCGGGCGCGGCGCCGCGAGGGCGGGCCGAGCTGGTCGATGCGAACGGCAAGGTGCAGGGCGTGCTGGGCAGCGCCGCGATGCTGCCGTCGGGCGGCTGGCTCGGGCTGGCGATGCTGAAGCGCAAGGCGTCGGAGCCCGGGACCGAGCTCGTCGTCGGCGAGGGTGGCTCGCGGGTCTCGGTCACGACCTGAGGCCCGGGCTTCGGCCCGAGGTCTTCCGGCTGATGACTCTCAGCATCAAGACGCGAGCGACGCGCGGGGCCATCTCGCCCCACTCCGAGGCGGTTTCGTTCGGAATGTCGGCCAGGCACCAGCGCGGTGGAAGGTCGCGACGAGATGCGGCATTGTGCGCCCGGGGCCCGCGGTGAATATCCGCTCGAGCGCCCCGTCCGCGGCCCGTTCCAGGTTCCGCCTGATGAGAGCGCATCGCGCTCGGAGGACTTCGATGAATACGACCCTTCGCTGGATTCTCGGGAGCGCGTCGGCGCTCGCACTCGCGGCCACGGTCTCCGTGGCTGGCGCCACGCCGCCGACCGCGGACATCGCGCCGCCCAAGCCGGCCACGCCGGTGGTCGACAAGGGCGCCGAGGTCTACACCGCGACCTGCGCCAAGTGCCACGGCACCGATGGCAAGGGCGACACCAAGATCGGACAGAAGGCCAAGGAGCAGGGCAAGAACTGGCCCGACCTCACGGCGCAGAAGACCGCGGCCGACAAGGTGAAGGCCATCATCACCGACGGCGTCGCCGACACCGGCATGAAGCCCTACAAGGACAAGCTGAGCGCCGAGGAGATCGACGCGGTCGCGAAGTACGTGATCGGCCTCCGCAAGTAGCGACGCCCTCTGCGCGACCCACGTCGCGCGCCCCTTCCCGGGAGCCCGGGTCTCGAGGCCATCAAGGTCGCCGAGGCCCGGGCTCTCGCACTTTGGGGGATCGGCGAGAACGCGCGGCAGGCGACGGGCTCGGAGCTTTCGCGTTTTCGGAGGCGTGCGAGCGTGCTATTGCACTCGCCGGCAGCCTCGCTCCGCGAGGCCTTATGCGAATTCGCCCGACGCGCGCGCGGTGCGCCCGAGCACCTCGGGTGTGACGCAGCGAAGCAGCCGTGCGCGGTCGTGACGTAGGGAGCAGAGACATGGTCGACTTCCGTTTGAGCGAGGATCAACGACAAATCCAGGCCCTGGCGCGCGACTTCGCCAAGAAGGAGATCGTCCCGGTCGCGGCCCATCACGACGAGACCGGCGACTTCCCGGTCGAGGTCGTCAAGAAGGCGTGGGAGGCGGGGCTCGTCAATACGAAGATCCCGGCGGAGTACGGCGGCCTCGGGCTCGGCGTCTTCGAGAGCGCGATCATTGCCGAGGAGCTCGGCTTCGGCTGCACCGGCATCACGACCGCCATCGAGGGCAACAACCTCGCGGAGGCGCCGCTCATCGTGGCGGGCAGCGACGAGGTCAAGAAGCGCTTCCTGGCGCCGATGATCGACGAGTTCAAGATGGCCGCCTACTGCGTGACCGAGCCGGGCGCCGGGTCGGACGTGGCGGGGATCCGCACGACCGCGGTGAAGCGCGGCGACCACTACATCCTGAACGGCACCAAGCAGTGGATCACCAACGCCGCCAAGGCCGACTGGTACTTCGTCCTGGCCTACACCGACCCGGCGGCGGGGCACCGCGGCATGACGGGCTTCGTGGTCCCGCGTGAGACAGCGGGCGTGAGCGTCGGGCGCAAGGAGTGGAACATGGGCCAGCGCGCGTCCGACACGCGCCAGGTCGTGTTCGAGGACGTCGAGGTGCCGGCGGCCAACATGGTCGGCCTGGAAGGTCAGGGCTTCAAGGTCGCGATGGCGGCCTTCGACGTGACGCGGCCGATGGTCGCCTCGTGCGCGGTCGGCCTCGCCAACCGGTGTCTCCAGGAGTCGATCCGCTACGCCAAGGAGCGGAAGTCCTTCGGAAAGCCCATCGCCGACCACCAGGCGGTCGCGTTTATGATCGCCGACATGGCGAAGTCGGTCGAGGCGGCGCGCTTCCTCGTGTGGAAGGCGGCGTGGCAGTACGACCAGGGCGAGCGCAACAGCTACGCGGCGGCGGTCGCCAAGTGCTTCGCGGCCGACGAGGCGATGCGCATCGCGGTCGACGCGGTGCAGGTCTTCGGCGGCTATGGCTTCAACACCGAGTACCCGGTCGAGAAGCTCATGCGCGACGCCAAGATCTTCCAGATCTACGAGGGCACGAGCCAGATCCAGCGGATGATCATCGCGAAGCACCTGTTCGGGTGAGTCGCGCCGGCCCGGGGCTTCGCCTCGGGTGGGTCATTCACCATGAGGGAGCGAGTCGCGAACGCGTAGGGCGACGCGGCGACCTCGGGCCCGAGCAGCCCGCCTAGGCCATGCGGTGACGGTCCTGATGGGCCGCCTGCGCGGCCTGCGCGCGGGCGAGCTCGGTCTCGGCGCCGAGCTCCGCGAAGAGGCGTCCGGCGCTGACGAGGTCCTCGGCGGCGGCAGCGACCAGCGACGGGTCACCCTCGACGGTCGCGCGCTGGCTGCGGACCTCGCCGCGCGCGAGGAGGGCGGCGGCAAGCGCCGGACGGGCTCCCATGGCG
>JAEUKJ010000013.1 GCA_016792665.1 Deltaproteobacteria bacterium
CTCGTCCCCGACCAGCGCCAGGTCGCGCACCGCGATCCCCGGCGCGGCCCGCCAGACGACCGCGCAGGTCCCGCTGTCGTAGCGCACCACCACCGTCCCGCTTCCGTCCGTGCCCGCCACGATCGCGTCCCCATCGGCCGCCACCACCACGTGCTCGGGCCGCCCAGGAAAGCGCCACAGCCCGGCGTCAGCGCACGGCTCGACCTCCACCGCGTCCCGGTCGCCGTCGGGCGTGCCCACGGTCGCCTCCGTGTCAGCGCCCACCGCATCGACCTCGATCGCGGCCCCCGCGCGACCGACCCGCGGCACGTCACATCCCGCCCCGACACCCATCACCGCCCACGCCGCCATCGTCGCCATCGCCCCGAGCTCGCGTCGTCCCATCGTGTCCTCCGTGGACGCAAGCTAGACGCTTCGGTCTCATGGCTTCCAATGCAACCTTTTCATCTGATACATTCACCAGACGAATGCGTGACTGGGACCTCGGCTTCGACCTCGACAAGCTCCAAGCGTTCTACGCCGTGACGCAGCTCGGCGGCGTCGGGCCCGCGGCGCGTGCCCTCGGGCGCTCTCAGCCGGCCATCAGCCATCGCCTGCGCGCGCTCGCCGACGGGCTCGGCGTGCCCCTGTTCGAGAGAGTCGGCCGCCAGCTCCGCCCGACCCCGGCCGGCGCCGCGCTCGCGCTCCAATGCGCCGAGCTCTTCTCGCTGGCCCGCAACCTCCCGGCCGCCATCCGCGCCGACGACGTCATCCGCGGCCGCGTGAGCATCGGCACCTACGCGACCATCGCCAGCCACGTGCTCGCGCCGCTCCTGGACCCATTGCTCGCCGCGCACCCCGAGCTCTCCCTGCGCTTCGTCTTCGAGCTCGCGCCCCCCCTCCTCGAACGTCTCCGCCGCGGTGATCTCGACCTCGTGCTCATCGCCTCCAGCCTGCGCTCGACCGACGGCCTCGACGTCCACGCCCTCACCCGCGATCGCATGGTCGCGGTCGCGAAGCCGGGCTTCCTGCCACCGCGCACCCCGCGCCTCGCCGCGCTCCGCGCCAAGCGCTACCTCGCGTGGGAGGGCAACGACGAGAGCTACGCCAAGGTCCGCGCCTGGGCCGAGGCCAACGCGCTCATCGGCGACACGACACTCGTCGTGCCCCACCTGGAGTCCCTGCGCCGGCTCGCGCTGCGCGGCGTCGGCTGGGCGGTCCTGCCGCGCTACACGGCAGCCGACGACCTCGCGGCCGGCCTCCTCGTCGACCTCGCGCCCAAGGGGCTCGACGTCACGCTCGACTTCCACCTCGTCACACGGGCCAGGTCGCTGCCGACCGCCGCGGTCCGCGCCGTACGTGCCGTCCTCGAGGGCGCGCGCCCCGGCTCCATCCGCGCGCGTCACGGCACCCCGTCGCCGGGCTGAGTCCGTCAGCGCGACGCGCCCCGCACGCCCCGATTTGACCGACGGAGAATGACCGAGACTGCCACGGATGGCGCAATCGGTCATGGCCGCCGGGCTCGGAAGCTGGTTCAGTTCCGACCATCCCAAGGAGCCTCCATGCGTCCATCCCCACGCGCCCTCGCCGTCGCGTTGGCCGCCCTCGCGGCCTGCTCGGACAACCAACTGCCCCCGCAGATCACCCCGGTCGACGGCCTGCCCGACGACCTCGCCCCCGAGCTCCTGCGCGAGGTCGCCGCCCTCGACCCGCGCCTCGACACCGACGGCGACGGTCTCATGGACCTGGACGAGCTCGTCGGCTGGACCCTTCGCGTCGACGAGACCGGCCGCCCCCAGGGCATCATCACGCGCATCGTCACCTCGGACCCCGACATGGCCGACACCGACGGCGACGGTGTCCTGGACGGGGTCGAGCGCATGGTCGGCTCCGACCCGAGGCTCGCCGACACCGATGGCGACGGCTTGGACGACTATCAAGAGGTCTACCGCTGGGGCACGAGCCCCGCCTCGGTCGACTCCGACGGCGACTCGCGCGGCAAGGAACCGAACCCCAGCGGCGCCCCCGACATCACGCTCTTCGACGCCGCCGAGCTCCAGCTCACCGCCGACCCCGCCAACCCCAGCGGACCCAACGCCCAACAGATCGCAGGCCCCCTCGCGACCTCGCCGCTCCTCGCCGACACCGACGGCGACGGCGTCTGGGACTGGGACGAGAACTCGACCCGCACCCGCTCCTCGACGCTGGCCGACGTGCCCCGCCTCGTCATCGGCGTGAAGCCCGCCTCACGCGCCGGCTTCTACCTGAACCTGACCATCTACGAGGAGACCACCCGCACCGAAGAGCGCGGCAAGGACCTGGCCTTCGGCGCCGGCCTCGCGACCAGCATCGGCAACACCACCACGCACGAGATCTCGACCTGGCTCTCGGGCAGCGTCGCGCTCGGCGGCGTCCTCAACATCGGCATCAGCACCGAGCAAGTCGGCGCCGACGTCGGCTTGAACGTCGAAGAGGAGGTCGGCATGGGCATCAAGAACACGCTGACCACCGAGTTCCGCGCCGACAGCACCGTCTCGACCTCCTTCAGCCAGGTGCTGAGCGAGGTCTCGAGCGACGGCCAGACCCGCACCCAGACGATCGACGGCGGGCGCATCAAGCTCCTCATCGACGTCACCAACATCAGCACCGTCCCCTGCAAGGTGCGCAACCTCTCGCTCCAGCTCGCGCGCTTCGACCCCGTCATCGCCAAGACCCGCCCGGTCGCCCAGCTCCGCCCGACCACGAACGCCGACAAGGACCTCATCCTCGGCGCCAACAAGAGCGTCACGGTCGAGGTCGAGGCCCAGGACGTCCAGGCCGACCGCATGATCGCCCTCATGAAGAACCCGGGTCTGATGATCCTGGCCCCCGCCAACTACGATGTGCTCACCGCCGGCGACGACGACTACGACTTCATCGAGGCCGACATCGCCGACCGCACCGCGCGCGTGACGCTCGACTTCGGCCCCGACGACGTCACCGTCTATGACGTCGCCGCCCACGTCGGCAAGGACGCCAGCGGCCGCGCGACCGGCGTCTCGCTCGCCGAGGTCCTGACCCGGCTCGGCATCGCGTACGACGCCGACCCGCTCGACAACCCCGACTTCCAGCGCTTCCAGCAGTTCATCTTCAAGATCG
>JAEUKJ010000023.1 GCA_016792665.1 Deltaproteobacteria bacterium
GCGCGACGGGGATCTGCTGTTCGGGATCGCGCGGCTCGACGACGCGGGTCTTGTCCGCCTTGGCGGTCGCAAAGGAGAAGCCGCTCCACGACTCGAGGTTCTCGGCCAGGAAGGTCGGGAGTGCAGCGCGATCGATGCGCGCGGTACCGATAGTGAGGCGGCCGGTGTGGGCGGCGCCGATCTCGACGGTGGGCGGCGCGTCGGGCTGGGCCGCGAGGAAGCCCGTGCCGTCGGGGAAGGTCAGGCTCGCGCGCGGTTCCTCGATGCGGATGCGGCGCTCGAAGGGGGTCGCGAGGCGCTCGCCGATGGTGCTCTTGCAGCGGTTGGTGACCGTCAGGCGGTACTCGGTGCCGACGCGCGCACCCTTGGGCGAGACGACCACCGACCACCCCTCGACCTTGGGCTCGCCGAGATCGAGGGCCGGGGCCACGCGGAGGCAACCCGCGAGCGAGCTCGGGTCGAGCTCGGCGTTGAAGGAGACGACCCAGCGGTCACCGGGGGTGCAGACCGGCCAGCCGCACGCGACGTCGCTCACCGAGAGGGGCTCGGGGCCGCGGTAGTAGGCCGTCAGCTCGCTGCCCAGGGGGAGGGGACCCGCGGCGGCGCGCAGCTCGGCGGCGACGCGCAGGCGATACCAGTGGCCGACCTTGAATCCGCCCTGAGGGGTGACCCGCCACAAGCGACCTGACCCCGGCGTAGCCGGGCTGTTGGCAGATGCGGTCGGCGCGGCCCCGGCGTCGGCGATCTCCGTGAGGGCGAACTCGGTGCGCGTCCCGCGCGTCGGCCACGCGACGAGGTCTTCCTTCGAGGCGCCGTCGACGAGCTCGAGGGCGGCGCGCAGCGCGTCTGCCTGGATCGGCAGGCTGGCCGTGAGCGCGATCGACCCGTCGGGCATCATCGCGTTCGGGTACATGAGGGAGCCCGTCTCGAGGGCCACGTGGAGCGGGGTCGAGACGAAGGCCCAGGTGACCGGGGTCGCGGCCGTGCCGTCCTCGGCCTGGGCCGCCACGAGCTTGACCTCGACGCGCGATGCGGGCTGGAAGGGCGAGGTCGGAACGAGCTCGAGGGTGCGCGCGTCGAGCCAGCGCAGCTTACCGGACACGGACGGCTCGACGGAGACGATCTCGGCGGCGAGGTCGCGCTCGTCGAAGGTGCGCATCGTGCGGTCGAAGACGAAGCGGATGCTGCTCGGGACGTTGGTCGGGCCGATCCCGAGGACGCGCGCGGTCGGCGCACCGACTGGCTTGTCGGTGGGTGTGCCGGTGGCGAGGGCCTCGACCTTGCGGTCGTCGACGAGCTGCTCGGGCGGCGGGAAGACCGCGACCTGAGCACCTGCAGGGCCGGCGTCGTTCGGGCCGATGGGGCCCGATGGGCCGCCGCACGCGGTCAGGAAGAGCGCGGTGAGCGCGGGGTACCAGGCTCGCGCGGGGGCGGAGCGGAGTGGAGCGGGAGGGGACGGCTTCATGGGGTCTCCGGGAGAACAGGCCGGGGCGGCGAAGAGCAATGCCCATGCCACGGCGGACCGCTGGCGGTTGGCCGAGCCGCGAGGGAGGCCGCAGCTCAGGCGTGTTCGAACGGCCACGGGGCTTGTGTCTCTGCGGCCACACTGCGCTTGGCCGCCGGGTCGCGCAACCGTCGTTGTTGACGGAGGGGGGCGATTCGCATAGGGACCGGCGCTCGCGCCGCGGCCGGCGCCGCCGGGGATGGCGGGCCGTGCAGAGCGCCAGAAAGGAGTTCGCCGTGGTCCTCGATTGCAAGGCTTTCTATGACGCCATGAATGGCGCGGGGTTCGACTTCTACGCCGGAGTCCCCGACTCGCTGCTCAAGGACTTCTGCGCGTACGTCACGGACCACACGCCGGCCGAGCGCAACGTCATCACCGCCAACGAGGGCAGCGCGGTCGGCCTGGCGGCCGGCTACTACCTCGCGACGGGCCGCCCGGGCGTGGTCTACCTCCAGAACTCGGGGCTCGGTAACACGGTCAACCCGCTGACCTCGCTGGCGGACCAGGCCTGCTACGGGATCCCCATGCTGCTCATCATCGGGTGGCGCGGCGAGCCGGGCAAGAAGGACGAGCCGCAGCACGTCAAGATGGGCAGCATCTCGCGCGAGGTGCTGGACGCCATCGGCGTCGAGTGGGCCGAGCTGCCGCAGGAGCCCGAGGCCGCCCTGGCCGCGGTCCAGGCCGCCAAGGAGCGCCTCGCCGCGCGCCCGGCGCCGTTCGCGTTCCTGGTGCGTGCCGGCACGTTCGACAAGTACAAGCTCCAGAACAAGCTCACCTCGCCGTACGCGATGAGCCGCGAGGACGCCATCGGCCTCCTGCTCCAGCACCTGCCGAAGAACGCGAAGATCGTCGCGACCACCGGCATGCCGAGCCGCGAGCTCTACGAGCACCGCGAGATCCGCGGCGAGCGCCACGACACCGACTTCCTCACGGTCGGGTCGATGGGCCACTCGAGCCAGATCGCCCTGGGCATCGCGCTCCAGCAGAAGGACAAGCAGGTCTTCTGCCTCGATGGCGACGGTGCCGTGCTCATGCACATGGGCGGGCTCGCCTCCATCGGCACCAGCGGCTGCACCCAGTACAAGCACATCTGCTTGAACAACGGCGCGCACGACTCGGTCGGCGGCCAGCCCACGGTCGCCTTCGACGTCGACCTCGCGAAGGTCGCGAGCGCCTGCGGCTACCCGGCGGTGTTCACCGTCACGACGCCCGAGGAGATCGCCGAGACCTTCCCGCGCTTCCTCGCGGCGAACGGCCCCGCCTTCCTCGAGGTGCGCGTGAAGGTCGGCCATCGCGACAACCTCGGCCGCCCGAAGATGGCGCCGGCCGAGCTGAAGGTCGCCTTCATGGCGGCACTCGCCGAGAGCTGAACCGGCCGGAGGCGTCGACCTCCGCCGCAGAGAGAACGTCTTGGGGCCGGCTGAACCACCATTCAGTCGGCCCTTCGTCGTTTCGGGCGCCGCGCGATCCGGCCGCGTGTGCCGCGTGCGTCAGTTCGGAGCGCGGCCTCCCGGACCTCGACCGGACGGAGCTTGTGGTTCCTCCGAGGCTTAGGTACACCCGGCCTATCGCTCGGGGCGCGCGCCCACTCGGACGCGCTGAGATGTACCCGTTGAACCTGATCAGAACGATCGCGAGGCCGCTGGCCGCGCGGTCAATCCTGCGGAGGGAAGCATTCGCCGGCCGCCTGGCTCGACCCCAGGCCTCGAGCGAACCGTGCCGGTCCAGGCCTGCCTCCCTTCGCGACACTCGCCGAGGCCGACCATGACGAACCCGCACCACACCGCTTCCGACCTCGGCGCCGCCGCCGCCCAGCAGGGCCACGTGCGGAGCGCCCTCGAGCTCCCGCGCCACGGCGCGCCGAACCCGTCGTCCGCGGCGCAAGGGACCTCGCCCGGCTCGTTCGCCCTCGCGCCGGAAGTCGGTGGGCCGCGCACCTTCTCGTCGCCCGATACCCCGGGCATGCCCGCGCCGAGCGCCAAGACCGCCTGGGACTTCATGCCGGCCGACTGGACCTTCGACGGGACCCGCTGGCACGCCCCGGCTGGCTTCGTGCCTGTGACCCAGCTCGAGCACGCGCGTCTCGGCCTCATCACCCCCGAGATGCAGCGCGTCGCCGAGCGCGAGCGGCACCTCACGCCCGAGAACGTGCGCGACGAGGTCGCCGCGGGCCGCCTCATCATCCCGGCCAACAAGGTCCACCTCGGCTACGCGCTGGATCCGATGGCCATCGGGCGCGCGACCAAGACCAAGGTCAACGCCAACATGGGCGCCTCACCCGTGGCGAGCTCGACCGACGAGGAGGTCGAGAAGCTGCGCTGGGCCGAGCGCTGGGGCGCCGACACCGTCATGGATCTCTCGACGGGCGGAGACCTCGATGCCTGCCGCGACGCCATCATCCGCGCGTCCACCGTGCCCATCGGGACCGTGCCGATCTACGCGATGATCATCGGCCGGAAGATCGAAGACCTGAGCTACGCCGACATCCTCGAGTCGCTGCTCCACCAGGCCAAGCAGGGGGTCGACTACTTCACCGTGCACGCGGGTGTCCTGCGCGCGCACCTGCCGCTCGTGCGCGACCGCCTCATCGGCATCGTGTCGCGCGGCGGGTCGCTGCTCGCGAAGTGGATGCTGACGCACGGCGAAGAGAACCCGATGTACACGCTCTTCGAGGACATCTGCGACATCATGCGTCGCTACGATGTCAGCTTCTCGCTGGGTGACGGGCTCCGTCCGGGCGGGCTCGCGGACGCGACCGATGCGGCGCAGCTGGCCGAGCTCCAGACCCTCGGCGAGCTCACCGAGCGCGCGTGGCGAAAGGGCGTGCAGGTCATGGTCGAGGGCCCGGGCCACGTGCCCTTCGATCAAATCGAGTACAACATGAAGCTCCAGCGCCGCCTCTGCCACGGCGCTCCGTTCTATGTGCTCGGGCCGCTCGTCACCGACATCTTCCCCGGCTACGACCACATCACGAGCTGCATCGGCGCGACCGCTGCCGCCTATCACGGCGCCGCGATGCTCTGCTACGTGACCCCGAAGGAGCACGTCGGCTTGCCGAAGAAGGACGACGTCAAGCAGGGCTGCATCGCCTACAAGATCGCGGCGCACGCGGCCGACATCGCGCTCGGCATCCCTGGCTCGCGCGACCGCGACGACGAGCTCACCAAGGCGCGCGCCGCGCTCAACTGGGAGCGCCACTTCGAGCTGGCCTTCGACGGCGAGTACGCCCGCGCCCTGCACGACGAGGACCTCGACGTCGACACCGACTTCTGCGCGATGTGCGGCCACGACTGGTGCTCGGTCCGAATCTCGAAAGAGATCCAGGAGTTCGCGAGCGGCAAAGACCTCGCCTCGCAGCGCGCCAAAGTGCTCCGCTCGCCCGCACTCAGCACTGAACAGCGCCAGATGCTCGAGAAGCGCGGCGTCCTGCCGCCCGAGGAGCTCCACCGCCTCGCCACCAAGACCCGCGTCGCGCTCGGCGCCGACCAGGGCAAGGCGGCCTGCCATTCGGACCTCGCCGACGAGACCATCGCCGAGCGCATCCAGGAGGCGACGCTCGTCGGGCAGGCTCTGGTGGCGACCGCGACGGCTCCTTGAGAGGACGCGGCCAGCCATGAAGATCGCGAGCCTGCACGTCTATCCGGTGAAGTCGACGGCCGGGATCCCGGTCGATCGCTGGCCGCTCGACGCCACCGGGCTCCGCTTCGATCGCCGCTTCATGGTGGTCGACCCCTTCGGTGAGTTCGTCACCCTGCGCGGCCATCCGCGGCTCGTGACGTTGGTCGGGTCGCTGGGCACGCCCCCCGATCCGACGGCGAGCTGGCTGCGGCTCACGGTGCCGGGGCACGCCCCCTTCGACGTCGCCGTCACGCCGCACCCGGACAGCGAGCCGCTTCCGGTCCGGATCTGGGGAGAGGCCGTCCAGGCCCGCGCGGCGCACGTCGTCGACGCCGTTGGAGCCGCCATCGACGTGGACGCGATCCTGTCGAAGACCCTCGGCCGCCCCGTGCGCCTCGCCGTCTTCGACCCCGCGACCACGCGACCCGTCGACCCCGACTACGCGACCCCGAGCGACCACACCGAGTTCGCCGACGGCTTCCCGTTGCTCGTGACGACGACCGGGTCCCTGGCCGAGCTCTCGCGCCGACGCGGCGAGACGGTCAGCATGGATCGCTTCCGCCCGAACGTGGTCATCGACTGCGACGAGCCCTTCGCCGAAGATCGCTGGACTCGCGTGGCGGTCCACACCGACCTCGGCGAGGTCGTGCTCGACCTCGTCAAGCCTTGCGCGCGCTGCGTCGGGGTCAACGTCGAGCCCGGGACCGGCCGATCATCGAAGGAGCCGCTCGCGACCCTGGCCCGCTTCCGGACCCGGGACGGCAAGGTCTATTTCGGGCAGAACGCCATCCATCGCGGGGTTTCGGTCCTCTCCGTCGGGCAGGCAGTCTCGGTCCTGGCGGTCACGGAACCCGCATGACGCTCACGCCGCTGGCCCTCGCCTTCGTTGTCCTCGCCACGGCCGCACACGCCGCCCCCGATCCGAAGGCCATCGTGCCCGCCATGTCGGCCCTCGAGGTCCAGGGGGTCTACGTCGCTTGGGCCCCCGACCTGCGCGCGGTCCTGGGCCTCGACGCCAGCGGCGCCCGCCTCTGGCGCGTCGCGACGGGCGACCAGGGCGGCGTCCGAGACCTCGACGTCCTGGGCGAGAACCTCGTCGTCTATGCCGGGCAGGAGGCGCTCCTCGTCGCCCCCAAGACGGGCAAGGTCCTCGGCCGCCGCGACGATGTCGTCCTCGGGACCCCGGGCGGTCCCGAAGGCTGTCGCCTGAACGAGCGGGACGGCGCGTGCGCCCTGTCGTGCGAGTGCCGCTTCGAGCTCGTCTCGTGCGCCGACCTCACGCCGCTCGGACCCACGGCCCTCCTGCCGCGCGTCGAGCTCGCCGATCCCTTCGAGCCCGTCGGGATCCGCACCT
>JAEUKJ010000087.1 GCA_016792665.1 Deltaproteobacteria bacterium
CGGCCCACGACAACGAGGCAAGGCGACCCAACAGGAAGCGTCCGGAGTCGGATGCCTCCGCCGACCTCCGCAGGCCGGCCTCGAGCAACGCTCGGGGCCGCCCGAGGACCGAGGCGGAGGCGCCGACCCGGACGCGTCCGACGGCAGCCTGGCTCCGCCAGGCCTTCGGCGTCGATCACGCGCGGCTGCGACGGGCGTCTGCGGCGTCGGGCCCTTGGTCACTTGTGCGGCGACCGCGAGGTCGCCTCCGCGTTCCCGTCGGGCGCCTCCTTGCAGCCGTCCCGTCTCGCTCGCGCTCAGCAACGCTGCTGCGGCTGCGACGGGGTTTGCTCCCGCGGAGCGCCGACCCGACAGGGAGCGTCCGGAGTCGGATGCCTCCGCCGACCTCCGCAGGCCGGCCTCGAGCAACGCTCGGGGCCGCCCGAGGACCGAGGCGGAGGCGCCGGCCCGCCGTCTTTCGCCTACAAACTCCAATAGGTCAGGCGCTCGTCGACCTCGTGAGGGTCGAGGATGCGCTTGACGTCGACCAGCACGCCGCCGCTCGCGAGCAGATCTCCCAACCTCGGACCGCGCTCGCGGAACGCGCGGTGCTTGACCGCGATGATGACCGCGTCCAGGTCGGTCCTCCGCCCGAGCGTCTCCCAGTCGACCAGGGCACGCCCGAAGGCCAGCGTCGCGCTCTCCGGATCGACCACCGGGTCGCACGCCAGCACCTCGCATCCAAAGGCCTCGAGCTCATCCATGAGCGGCGCCACGAGGCTGTTCCTCACGTCCGGGAAGTCCTCCTTGAAGGCCACCCCGAGCACGGCCACCTTCGCCCCCAGCGCGGCGCGCCCCGACTCGGCGAGCAGCTTCACGGTCTTGCCCGCGACGAAGCGCCCCATGCCGTCGTTGATGCGCCGTCCGGCCAGGATCACCTCGGGGTGCAGCCCCGCGGCCTGCGCGCGCGCCGTCAGGAAGTACGGGTCGACGCTGATGCAGTGGCCGCCGACGAGACCCGGCTCGAAGTCCAGGAAGTTCCACTTGGTGCGCGCCACTGCGAGCACGTCGCGCGTCGGCACGTGCAACCGATCGCACACCAGTGCCAGCTCGTTCATGAGCGCCACGTTCAGGTCTCGCTGCGTGTTCTCGAGCAGCTTCGACAGCTCGGCCGCGCGGATCGACGGGGCTCTCACGACCTCGGGCACGACCGCCCCGTAGACCGCGCGCATCCGCTCCGCGACCGCATCGTCATTGGCCGCGATGACCTTGGTCACGCGCTCGAAGGCGTGGACCGAGTCGCCCGGGTTGATGCGCTCGGGCGAGTACGCCACGAAGAAGTCGACCCCGGCGTCCAACCCCGAGCACTCGGCCAGGATCGGTGCCAGCACCTCCTCGGTGACCCCGGGCCACACCGTCGACTCGAGCACCACCACCGCGCCCTCGGACAAGACGCGCCCGACCGTCCGCGCCGCCGCCTCGACCGCCCCGATGTCCGGCGACCGCCCCGGCCCGAGCGGCGTCGGCACCGCGATGATGAAGAACGAGACGTGCGCCAGGTCGTCGGGATCGGTCGTCAGCACCAGGCCGGCCGCGGCCAGCTCGCGCTCGCTGACCTCGCCGTTTCGGTCCTTGCCGGCCCTCAGCTCGGCGATGCGCCCTTCGTCGATGTCGAACCCGACCGTCCCCGCGAAGCGCTGCCCCAGCGCCACCGCGACGGGCAGCCCGACGTAGCCCAGCCCGAGGACGCCGATCGCACCTGAGCTGCCCCCGATTGCGGTGGTGTTCGCCAGCGCCCCGCCACCTGATTCATCCATTGAAGACGCTCCCTCGAGCGCGCAATATGAGGGCCCGCCACCCGGCGGCCCCGTGCCCGTGCCCGCCGCACCAGGGCGCCGGCTCAGGTGGGGCTCGCGCCGCGCGCGCGACCCCGGAGACCCATGCGTAGCACGGATAACATGGATCGCACCTCGCCTTCGAGCCCCGCGCCTCACCCCGCGCCCCGTCCCCCGCGTCGTCCACCCGGCTGGGTCCCACCCGGTCCCCCTGGCGGCCACGGCCCCTACACCCTCGGGCCCGACGAAGACCTCGGCTATCTGCTCGGCGACTGGCGCATCCTCCAGCGCAAGGACGGCCACCGCTGGTCCCTCGACGACCTCCTCACCGCCTGGCTCGCGCGCCGCGTCGCCGCCCCCGACGCTCGCCGCCTGCTCGACCTCGGCACCGGCATCGGCTCGGTGGCCGCCATGCTCGCCTGGTGCTTTCCCGAGGCCGAAGTCACCGGCGTCGAAGCCCAGGAGCTCAGCATCGGGCTCGCCCGCCGCACCGCCGTCGTCAACCAGGTCGAAGGGCGCATGCACTACCTCCACGCCGACCTGCGGACGGTCTTCAAGCCCTCCGCGCCGCTCCTCCCCGAGCACGCCTGGGACCTCGTCACCGGCACGCCGCCCTACTTCACCGACCCGGCCCAGACGCGCTCTTCCGCCGTCCAGAAAGGCCCGTGCCGCTTCGAAGAGCGCGGCGGCATCGGCGACTACCTGGCCGCCATGCAGCGCGCCCTGCGCCCCGGCGGCCGCGCCGTCGTCTGCCACGCCTCGCGCCAGCGCGACCGCGTCCTCGACGCCGTCCAGCACCACGGCTTCACGGTCGACATCGCCGTCCAGGCTATCCCCAAGGTCGGCCGCGAGCCGCTGGTCGACGTCCTCGCACTCTCGCGCGGTGCCTCCGCCGGCAGCCTGGCTCCGCCAGGCCTTGTGCGCGGTGTACCCGCCGGCAGCCTGGCTCCGCCAGGCCTTGTGCGCGGCGCCCCCGCCGGCAGCCTGGCTCCGCCCAGCTTCGAGTCGCTGGTCGTGCGGGACGCGGCCGACCAGTGGACGCCCGAGATGCTTTCGGTGAGGCTGTCGATGGGGATGCCGCCGCGCCCCACCTGAAAGGCCCGACATACGCCGCGACCATGGGGACCGCGATGGAAGGACGAAAGACGCGACCGCTGCGCTCGCTCGGACTCTGGAGCACGACCGCCACGCTCACCCCGCTGGTG
The DNA here is from genome assembly GCA_016792665.1 of Deltaproteobacteria bacterium. Classification (GTDB taxonomy): domain Bacteria; phylum Myxococcota_A; class UBA9042; order PHBI01; family PHBI01; genus WYBB01. Next base: position 3,020 of record JAEUKJ010000087.1, read on the forward strand.
GCCCTGGTCGCCGGGGCTTCGGCCTTGCTCGGCGACAAGAAGGGCCGCGTCTGGTGGAACGCCACGCGCGCCTGGGCCACCGGTATCACGGGCTCGGCCGGCGTGACCGACCTCATCGTCAAGGGCGTCGAGGTCCTCTACGACGCCGACCCCTGCCTGCTCATGGCGAACCACGAGAGCCACCTCGACCCACCCGCCATCATCCGCAGCTCGGACCGCCCCATCGGCTTCCTCGCCAAGGCCGAACTCAAACGCGTGCCGGTCATGGGCTGGGCCATGGAGCGCACCGGCCACGTCTTCGTCGACCGCCAGAACAAGGACCGGTCGCACGCCAGCATCGACCGCGCGGCAGCCCGCGTGGCGGAAGGGCGCTGCGTGCTGGTCTTCCCCGAGGGCACGCGCACCCAGACCGACGACCTCCTGCCGTTCAAGAAAGGCGGCTTCGTCCTCGCGGTGAAGTCGCAGGTCCCCATCATCCCCATCGGCATCGCCGGCACCCGCGCCATCGTCCCCTCCCAGAGCAACGTCGTCGTCGGCACCGGCCCGGTCGCGGTCGTCTACGGCCAGCCCATCGCCACCGCCCACCACACCCTCGACACGAAGGACGCCCTCATCGCCGAGGTCCGCCAGGCCATCCTGGCGCTGCGCGACGAGGCCCGCGCGCTCATCGCCGAGCACGCGGCGCGGTAGATGGGCTCGGCGGAAGTCGCAGCGCGCTTCCGCGGAGCACAGCGAACCAGGCTGCCCAAGGGCCTGCTCACCGCCGAGGGTCTGGCGGAGCCAGGCCGCCCAACGGCTTGAATCACCGCCGAAGGCCTGGCGGAGCCAGGCTGCCCAACGGCTTGAATCACGCCCCGACGGGTGCCGGGCTCGGACTCGGCGGCGTCGGCTCGGGCGCGGGCTTCGCCGGGGCCTCGACAAACGCCGCCGCCTGCAGCGCGTCCAGGACCAGGTCCAGGCGCGCGCGCCGCTCGGGGTCATCGGTGCGGCGCCGCACGTTGTAGATCGCGGACTCGAGCGCGTTGAGCGTCCCGGCGGCGGCGACGCGCGCGGCGAAGAGCGACGGCTCGCTCGGGGTGGGTGCGGCGACCGGCGCGGCGACCGCCTGGCGGAAGGCGTCGTTGTTGGCCGCGACCAGCGCGACGAGGTCCGCGAACGAGCGACCCGCCAACGCGAGCCCGCCCAACGCGTCGGCGCTCGCGAGGCGACGCACCAGGCGATCGGTCTCGCCGATCTGCACATCCGGCGACAGGTTCAGAAAGCGCAGCCCGCTCTCGAAGAGCTGCGCCTCCAGCGCCGCCAACGCCTGGCGGTCCGCGTCGCGCCCCTCGGCCTGCGCCAGCAGCTGCCCGGCCTGCACGACCACGCGGACCAGCTTCACGGCCGCCTCGGCGCGCACGTCCAGCGCCTTCTTGTCGCCGCCGTTCGCTACCACCGGCGCGGGCACCGACGGGAGGTTGTTCGTCAAGAGGCTCTCTCGGTCCGCTCGGAGATCCGGCAGATAGACCGCCAGCTTCTCTTCGCTGGCGAGGACCGCCGCCAGATCCGGCCGCCCGCCAACCGGCGGACCCGTGAGCTGGTCGAGGAGCGTGATGATGCGTCCCGGGGCACTGTCTCGAAAGTTCATACGGTTCTCCTGGCCTGCCGGCGTCAGGCGGGTCGAACGGGGTCGGCGCCCGTGCCGGAGCCGGGCGGAGCATGAGGAGGTCGCCAGGATCTCCGACCGCTGCAATGTTTGTCAATATGACCCCGAACTCCCGCCCCGTCGGTGGCTCCCGACCCACCGCGAGGGTCACCAAGAGGAAAAATCTCCTCCATCCGACCCACCATGAGGGTCCCGGGGAGGAAAAATCTCCTCCTGGGACCCACCGTGAGGGTCCCGAGGAGGAAAAATCTCCTCCTGGGACCCACCGTGAGGGTCGCGGGGAGGAAAAATCTCCTCTTGGGACCCACCGTGAGGGTCACGGGGAGGAAAAATCTCCTCTTGGGACCCACCGTGAGGGTCACGGGGAGGAAAAATCTCCTCCTGGGACCCACCGTGAGG
>JAEUKJ010000099.1 GCA_016792665.1 Deltaproteobacteria bacterium
CGCGTGTAGAAGTAGAGCGGCATGACCGGGCGGTCCTCGAGCAGCGTCGTCTCGGCCGCGGCGGTCTTGGCGAGCGACTCCGCGTAGGACTTCGAGCCGCACTGGGCCGCTTGGAAGTCCTTGTCGAAGCTCGGGTTCTTCCAGCCGGGATCGTTGCGCGGGCTGGTCGATGTGAAGTTCTCGAGGAATGCCAGGGGCAGGTCGACGCCGCAGCTCGCGAGCCGTGCCATCTGGAAGTCGCCGAGGCGGATCTGCTGCAGGAGGCTCTTCCACTCCATGTTCTGCGCCTCGACCTTCACCCCGAGGTTCTCTTCGAGCTGGCGCGCGACGAACTCGGCGACCATGCGATGCGACTCCATGGTGTTGTAGAGGAGGCGCACGGTCGGCAGGCCGCGCCCGCCCGGGAAGCCGGCCTCGGCGAGGAGGGCCTGGGCCTGGCGCGGGTCGAAGGCGTCGCCCGGGGGACCGGGGTAGTCCTGGGTCTGGTCGAACGAGGTCGGCACGAGGCGTCGCGCGGGGATCTGCATGCCGCGCGTGACCTGGTCGACCAGGGCCTGCTTGTCGACGGCCATGTCGAAGGCGCGTCGCACGCGCGCGTCGGTGAAGGGGGCCTTGTCGACGCGGAAGAGGTAGACGTAGGTGCAGAGGTAGGGGTCGATGAGCAGGTCCGGGCGCTTCTCGCTCAGGGCGGCGGCCACTGCCCCCGGCGAGACCGAGCCGCGCGGCCACTGCACCTCGCCGGCCTCGTAGAGGCTCGACGCGTTCTGCTCGGTCTCGGCGCTGTAGGCGATGACGCGCGGGATGCGCACGTTGTCCTTGTCCCAGTAGGTCTCGGAGCGGACGAGGATCACGCGGTCCCGCTCTTTCAGGTCGGCCAGGTGGTAGGCGCCGTTGGTGATGATGTTGGCGGGGCGGTCCCAGTCGCGGCCGTGGGCTTCGATGGCTTCCTTCGGGACCGGCAGGTAGGCGCCCGAGGCGAGGTAGGCGGGCCAATAGGGGGTCGGGCAGGTGAGGCGGACCTCGAGGGTGCGAGCGTCGATGGCGCGGATGCCGACCTTGCTCGGGTCCTTCTCGCGTCCCTGGTTGTAGTCGGCGGCGCCCGCGATGAAGAGCAGCGAGTCGACGTCGACCGCGGCCGTCTCGGGGGCGAGCTTCCTCAGCCAGGCGTAGACGAAGTCGTCGGCGGTGACCGCGCGGCCGTTGGACCAGCGCGCGTTCTCGCGCAGCTTGAAGGTGTAGGTAGTCGCGTCGGCCGAGAGGGTCCACGACTCGGCGACGCCCTGTTGCAGCGCCTCGCCCGAGCGTCGCGCGGGGTTCACGAGGCCCTCGAAGAGGCTCGTCGCGACGAGGAAGCCCTCGGTCTCGGTCACCTTGGCGGGGTCGATGCTCTCGAAGGAGCCGATGGTCGTCCCGAGGGTGCCGTCGGCCGGCGAGCGCCGCGCGCAGACCGCGTGGCCTTCGCACGGATAGCGATCCTCGCCGGCGACGTGCTGCGCGGTCTTGTCGACCACGGCGGTGGGCGGGACGGCCGGCTCCGGGGGCGTCTCGGGCCGGGTCCAGGTCGCGGGTGCGGGCTCGGCGCGAAAGGTCGCGGGCTCGCCCCAGCCGCTCGGCTTGCAGGCGGCGAGTGGCAGCCCGAGCAGCGGGCCGACGACCAGGAACGTCAGGGTTCGAGCGAGGCGCATCGTCGCTCTATAGCGCCTCGCGCGGGCAGCGTCCAAGGGGCTGCCGTTCGTTCCGTCGACCGATCGCGCTCCCCCTGGCTTGCCTCGTTCGCGTCGGTGGGTGCCGGTCTGCCGCGAGAGGACGAGCCTTCGACGCAGGCCTGCCAATCAGGTCAGGGGCGGCGGAAGGTGGGCTGCCAGTTGATGGGCTCCTGCCCGAAGACCTCGGCCTCTTCCGGGGTGATGTACTGCGGGCCGAACTTCGCCAGGAGGCGCGTCACGTGCGAGACGCGGCGCACCCACCACACGTCGAGCTGGCCCTTCAGGAACTGGTTGTAGCCGGCCCTGGGGTAGGGCTTGAGGCCCATGATGAAGGCGGACTCGAGGGCGTCGAGGTCGTCGACGCGCTTGCCGAAGTAGGTCTTGGCGGCCTGCTTGATGCCGTAGATGTCGGGGCCGTACTCGATGCAGTTGATGTAGGTCGTGAGGATCTCGTCCTTGGTCAGGACGCGCTCCATCTGCCACGCGATGATCGCCTCTTCGAGCTTGCGCGCAAGGTTCTTGTCGCGGGTCAGGTAGAGGTTTTTCACGAGCTGCTGCGTGATGGTGCTGCCGCCGTAGATGAAGCGGCCGTGCTGGAGATCGATCTTCAGCGCGCGTGCCACGAGCTCGAAGCGGACGCCGCGATGGTCGAGCCAGGCGCGGTCCTCGGTCACCCAGGCCGCGAGCTTGACGATGTCGGGGATGCGCTCGGAGGGGACCCACTCGGGGGTGCCGCGGCCGACCGCGATGTGCTCCAGGACGCCGCGCTTGGGCTCGCGCGGGTGGTGGACGAAGGGGCCGCGCAAGAGCGTCGGATCGATGTTGGGCGAGAGCGACAGCACCTTGCAATCCTGGTCCTTGCCCGTGACCTCGAGGGTCAGATCGCCCGGAGCGTTGAGGTCGAGGTTCAGCGACGCCTTGAAGTCGATCTGTCCCTTGAGGCTCAGCGTTGGCAGGTTCGGGATGAGGCCCTTCGGGATCGAGCGCGCCGCGGCCCCGCAGTCCTGGCGCGGCATCTCGAAGCGGGCGACGAAGCTCGGGAGCTGGCGGCGCTTCTTGCGGAGGTCGAGAGACGCCGAGAAGCGCGCGTCGCCGACCGCGATCTCGGGGAGCTCGAGGAGGAGGCGGTGGGCCTTGCGGTCGATGGACGCATCGAAGGTGATGGTCGCCTCGAGGTCACGGATCTCGCGATCGGCGATGCGCCAGAACTCGAACGAGAAGCTCGCGAGCCGGAGCTTGCCGGCGACGTGATGCGGCGAGGTGTCGGAGAGGGGGCGCTGGTAGCGGATCTGGAGGTCGACCTCCGCGTCTTCCTGGACCGAGAGACCGCCGACGAAGCGCGCGAGCTGATGGGCGAGCGAGCGACCCGAGACCGTTCCTTCGACGAGGTCGAGGTCGAGGTTCGGGGTGACCTCGATGTGGAGATCGGCGCGACCGGCCTCGCGCCTCTCGCGCAGGACGGCGGCGCGCAGGTCGACCGCGACGTTGCCGTTGGGCATGCCCCTGGCCTTGAGCGACGCGCCCTCCAGCGCCAGGAGGACGCGCCCCTGGAGGTCGTCGACCAGCAGGCGGCCGTCGCTGATCTCAGGGCCGAGGGCCGCGATGCGTGCGAGCAGGGCAGGCAGACGCTGGCGCAGCTCGGCCGGGACGAACCCGTCGATTGGACTCTGCGGACTCTGGGGGTTTTGCGGGTTGGCGCCCTCGTCGCTGGTGCCGAGCAGTGCACCGAGCCAGTCCTTGCCGGGCGCCAGGCCGGGCACGACCGTCTCGGCCGGGGGCAGCTCGTCGTCGGCGCCGACGAAGGGCGGTGGGTCGTCGTTGTCATCTGCCCCTGCGGCGGGCTTGTCCTCGCCGGCCGGGCGCGGCTCGGGGTCCTTCGCGGCGTCGGAGCCGCGGCTCAGCGTGAGGGTCGCCTCGGGGCGGACGAGCACCAACGAGGTGATGACCTCGAGCGCGACGGTCGGGTCGGCCAGGGCGGCGGCGAGCCACGACCTGGGCGAGCCCTGGCCCTGTGCGTCGGGTGCGGCGAGGCGGGTGAGATCGCCGAGCCCGACCTCGAGCTCGGCCACCTTGCCGGCCAGCTTCGCGCGCGGCCCACCCGCATCGGTCGGACGGCGCGGGGCACGCGCAGTGGCCTCGAGGTCGACCAGGCGGACGCGGGTCGGCATCGGCCATGCGGCGAGCGAGGCGCCCGAGACCGAGGCGTCCCGAGGGCTCGCGAGCGCGACCTCGGCCTGTCCGATGGTCGCGACGTCCTCGCCGTGGCGCAGCGAGACCCCGCTTGCGCGGAGGCTGGTCACATCCGCAGGCAGGAAGCCCAGGCCCGGAGCGGCATCGGCGCGCAGGCCGACCGTCAGCGAGACGGCCCCGAGCTGATCGCTTCCGGTCGCGAACTGGAGGCCGGCGAGCGCGAGCGGCGCGCCGCGCGTGGCCGAGATCTTCGACAACGCCAGCCAGAGCGGGCCCTTCGGGGTCTCCAGTCCGAGGCGGAAGGCCTGTGACGGGTCCTCGGTCGCGAGCTCGAGGCGCTCATCCCGAGGCGAGAACGAAAAAGTGAACGGCGTTCGCGAATGCTCGGTCGCGTAGCTCCCGCGCCCCTCCGCGGTGATCCCTGCGAAGGCCTTGGCGAGGCCGGTCTCGATGCCGTCGCCGGCCCGCGGGCCTTCGCGGCGCACGGTCGCTTCGAACCCTTCGATGCGGAATGGCTCGGCCGCGACCCTGCCGATGGACGTTGTGTGCTCGGCGACGACCGTGAGCGCGAGGTCCTGGATGGCGACCTCGAGCGGCTCCGAGGCGCCGTGCGCAGGCTCGGCTTCGTCCTTCGGGGCGGGCCGGACGATGTCCACCAGGCCATCGCGCCAGCGCAGGATGGCGTGGCCACCGCGCAGGCTGACGCGCGACGGACGTCGCTTGCCGAGGGCAGCCGACCAGAGCGAGACGTCCGTGCCGATCGCATCGATGACCGCGATGGGCGCGTCGCCTGGCAGGGCTGCGTGAGGGCGGACGCGCACGTCGCGCAGTGCGATGCCGCCGACCACCGGGATGTCGATGGCGCCGATGTCGATCTCGAGCCCGTAGCGACCGGCCAGCTCTTTGACCTTGTCGGCGATCGCCCCGCGCGCGAGCTCGACCACGACCATGAAGGCGAGGAGGCCGAGCGCGCCGGCTGCCACGAGGCCCAGGACGATGACCTTCAGGCGCCGGGTGGCCCCCGCACGCCTGACAGTTGGCTCGGCGCTGAGACGGCTCGCGGTGGGCCGGGGATCGGGGAGCGGGGCGGTCGTCATAGGGCGCGGCATATTACTCGAGGACATGAAAAGCGCTTTCATTTTCTGCGTCCCGGGGCGCGAGGGCACGGCGCCAGGAGGCTTTCGCGTGCGTAGGCGGCACGGCCAACGAACGAGGCGGCGACTCGCGTCCCTGGATGATGCGATGGGTGACCTTCCAGAATGTTTCAGTGTGACGGATCTCTCCACTCGACCCAGGTTTGCTGCTAGCATCCCGCGTCCGGCGGGGCTCGGCCCCAGGGGCGAGGAGAAGACATGCGTGCACCGGCTCTGAATCACCCAGACCAAGAAGGCGGATGGACGAACCCGGGCGCGAGCCTGGGTCGCGGGATGGCGAAGGTGGCGCTCGCGCTGACCCTCGGGTTCCTGGCCTTCATCGGTGACGCTCAGGTGCGGGCGCAGTGCTCCGCGGGCGACTACATCGGTGCCTGCCCGGCGGCCGGGGTGGACTACGCGGGCTGCTGTCCGACCGCCAACACGGTCCAGTGGTGTGAGGGCACGGCGCTCTGCGGCTTGAACTGCAGCGGCAACACCGGCACCAGCTCGTGCTGCACGCCGTCGAGCTCGGCAGGCTGCGGCGATACCTCGGTCGAGTCGTGCGTCTGCGCCATCGACGACTATTGCTGCGACACGTGGTTTGGCGAGTGGGACGCCTTCTGCGTCGACATCGCCGCCAACGACTGCGGCGCCTGCGCAGGGGGCGGCGGGCCGCCGATCTTCTGCGGGTGGCTTACGGAGGAGGGCTTCTACGACTGCAAGACGGAGAGCTCGTCCGACCCGACCGGGCAGCACCCGGCGACCTGCGGCGGCGGCTGCGTCAAGCAGTGCGGCGGCAAGCAGTGCGGCCCGGATGGGTGCGGCGGGATCTGCGGGCAGTGCGGCGCGAACCAGGTGTGCAATGCCTCGGGGCAGTGCGCGGCGACCTGCGCGACCCAGTGCGCCGGGAAGTCGTGCGGCCCGGACGGGTGCGGCGGCGTGTGCGGGCAGTGCCTCTCGACCGAGACCTGCAGCGCGGCCGGCCAGTGCGTCGGGAGCTGCACGCCGCAGTGCGGCAGCAAGGTCTGCGGGCCCGACGGCTGCGGTGGCGTGTGCGGGCAGTGCACGAGCAGCCAGACCTGCACCGCGGCCGGGCAGTGCGTCGGCAACTGCACCCCGCAGTGCGCTGGCAAGGACTGCGGTGACGACGGTTGCGGCGGGACCTGCGGGACCTGCCTCGGCACGGCGAGCTGCCAGTCGGGGACGTGCGTGGCGGAGTGCGTGCCGAGCTGCGCGGGCAAGCAGTGCGGGGATGACGGGTGCGGCGGGAGCTGCGGCACCTGCGGCTCGGGCGAGACCTGCGGGTCCGGCGGTCAGTGCGGGTCGTCGTGCTCGTGCGCGGGGCGGCAGTGCGGTGACGACGGCTGCGGCCGGGTCTGCGGCTACTGCATCGCCGGCACCACCTGCAACACCGGCACGTTCACGTGCGAGAAGGCCAACACCGATCCCGAGCCGGATCAAGGCACGGTCGTCGAGCCCGTCGAATGCCCGGTCGGCCAGATCTGGAGCGCCTACGCGGGCAAGTGCGTGCTCGATGCCAACGGCAACGGGACGGCCGCGTCGAGCAACGACGGATGCGCCGGTGGTGGCGCGGCGGGGCTCGGGGGGCTCGTGCTGGCGCTCTTCGGGCTGGCCTCGCGCCGCGCGCGTCTCAGAGCACGCTGAAGTCGTAGGCGGCGTGCGTCCAGGCCGTGATCGCGAAGCCGCGCCAGATGAAGAGGCTCGCGAAGACGAGGCCGGCGACCAGGCGATAGGCGAAGACGAAGCCGTCGAAGGGCTCTCCGGCCAGGTGGTGGGCGACCGAGAAGGTGAGGCTCGAGAGCACCACCGCGCCGAGCATCGCGGTGCGCGGGGTCACGCTGAGGCCCTTCACGAGGAGGTGCGTGAGCAGCGGGATGAGGAGGGCCCGGAAGACGAGCTCTTCGTGGAGGCCCGCGCCTGCCGAGAGCACCGCGCGGTCGACCAGCGGGCCCGAGACGATGATGGCGAGGAGCTTTGCCTCGGACATGAGGAAGAGGACGATGCCTCCGAGCATGAGGCCCCAGGCGACGGCCTCGCCGATGGCGGGCCAGGCCCAGCGCAGGTGATCGCGGAAGGGGCGCTCCGACCGGAAGGCCGCGAAGAAGACCAGGCCGACCGCGAGGCCGAGCTGGATGCCGACGTAGGTCGCGACCGGGAGGTGCGTGAGGAGGTGGGGGGACAGGATGTCGACCCCGGCCCGCGCGTTGCTGGAGGCGGTCAGCAGCCCGAGCCCGTAGATGAGGATGAGCGGGACGACGGCGAGCGCGGTCGTGGAGAGCTCGCGCGTGCGGGCGAGATAGGCTTCGAGCCAGTCTACGAGGCGGGTCGTCACGGCGACATGGTGAGGGCGTCGCAGCGAGGCGCAAGTTTTCGCGTGGTGAAGTGTGAATTGCGGTGGGCCGCGTGGATGGCCGGCGCCCGAGCCCGCAAAACAATGCTCGGTGGCGGCGAACTCGTCGTTGACAGGCAGGGCACCATTGTCTAGCTTGCGCCGCCCAACGGGACGACCGGACGAGAGAGGTTATGGAGACGAGCATCCGCCAGAACGACGCCCTGCCGCAGCAGCAGAACCCCCGCCCCGAGAAGAGCGGCGATTCGCGCCCGATGGAGGTGAAGGTCGAAGGGGACAACATCAACCGCGCGATCAATCAGCTCAAGCGCAAGATGGCCAACGAGGGCATCTACAAAGAGCTGAAGAAGCGCCGCTTCTACGAGAAGCCCTCGGAGCGCAAGAAGCGCAAGCAGCGCGAGGCCGAGCGTCGCGTGCGCAAGGCGCAGCGCCGTCAAGTGCCCGCCTGATTCGAGACCAGGTATCGACGGGCCCGTCGTCGGGGTTCCGCGCAGGTTGCGCTGGACACCCTCGGACGGGTCAGCCTCGAGCCTCTCTCTCGTGATTCGCAGGTCGCAGTCGTGCGCCTGGGTCGCAAGCCCGGGCCGCGTCGTCGTGCCCCGTCGACAGGTCGAATGCGGCGTGGGTCTGGCTGAGCCGGGCCGCGTCGTCGTGCCCCGTCGACAGGTCGAATGCGGCGTGGGTCTGGCTGAGCCGGGCTACGCGGTGTGATTTCCGTCGTCGCACGGCGGTCGCGTTGCGTGACCTCGGCGCCCAGCGCCTGTTCCCGGTTCGGGAGCAGGGCCTGGGCGACCGCCCCGCTCAGGTCGCGTGCGTCACGAACGCGCGGGCGTGCGCGCTGTACGTTCGGATCTCGACCTTCTCGAGGCCGCCCGGTCCGACGTCGTAGACGTTGTAGCGGGCGATGTGGCGAGGGTCTTCGCTGGCCCAGGTCGAGCTGCCGCTGCCGATCACGTCGAGCCCATGAGCGTGCATGCGATGGGCGACGTGGGTGTGGCCGTGCAGGAGCAGCTTCACGCCGGCTTGCTCGAGCGCGGTGAGGAAGGCCTCGCGGCCCGACAGCCCGTGCATCTTGTCCTTTCGGAAGCCGCGCGCGTGGAGGTTGTGGTGGACGAGGGCGACCGGCGTGCGACCGCCGAAGGCCCCTTCGGACACCAGCGACCCGAGGCGCGCGATCTGGGCCGCAGACACGACGCCGGTGGCGATGAACGGCAGGCGCGCGACCGCGCTCGAGAACCCGAGCAGGGCGACGCCGGCGTCGCTCGGGCCGAGCAGCTTGATCCACGGGTAGTGGTGACCCTCGCCGCCGGTCCACATCCAGTCGCCGAAGTGGCCCTCGAAGCGGCGTGAGCGCTCCGCGCCGCGCGTGTAGACGTCGTGGTTGCCGGGGATCACCGAGAGGCGGCCGGCCAGCGGTGAGAGCAGCTCGCGCGCGCGGGTGAGCTCGCTCTCGAGGGCGAGGTTGGTGAGGTCGCCGGTGACGACGACGTGGTCGATGTCGGGGGCGACCGCGAGCTCGGCGACCGCTGTCTCGCGCAGCGCCTGAGGGTGTGCGTTCTTGCGGTGCCCGACGAGGTTGACGAGGCCGGTCAGGCGCTTGTTGAGGAAGCGCGTCCAGCGGACCTCGGTGAGGTCGAGGACGTGGATGTCACTCAGGTGGGCGATTCGCAAAGCGGGCCTCCTCGGCGCGCGCGCCGACGTGAATCAGATGTCGCCAGCGTGTGACCTCGAGGTCGGCCAGCGCCCGAGCCTTAGGAGGTGGCCGGGGTCTCGGCGGCGAGCGAGCTCTCGTCCTCGGTGGTGGCGTGGGTCACCGAGCTCCAGCTCACGCGGCCGCGCGCGATGAACCAGAGCCCGAAGAGGCTCTGCTGGACGAGCTGCATGAGCCACACGGCGAGGCCGAAGGCGATGACGCGCGGCGCGTGCGCGGACAGTCCGTAGAGCGAGACGGGCAGGCACAGGAAGTACCAGAAGCTGCCGACGTTGCCCGGGCTGTTGGGGATCATCATGCCCACCACCGCACACGCCATCATCGCGTACGCGCCGAGCATGTCGACCGGGATCGAGAAGGCGTGGAGCATGCACCAGACGCCGAGCCCATTGAAGCCCCAGTAGACGAGCGTCATGGCGATGAAGGCGATGAAGGGCCGCGTCGAGGGCAGGCGCGAGAGGCCGCGGAGGAAGTCCTCGAGGATGCGGTTGACGCCGCTGGCCAGTCGCTTCGAGACGAGGCCGGCGGTCTTCGCGATGAAGCGACGCGTGAGGTCGGCCTTCCAGCGGGCCCCGGCGAGCAGCACGGCGGCGGCTCCGAAGACCGCGAGAGCCGCGAAGGCCCCGACCTTGAGCGGCCCCGCGCTGGAGGTGTCGCCAGGCAGGAGGAAGAGGACGCCGAAGAGGAGGAGCGAGACGACCAGGCCGTCGATGACGCGCTCGACCACGACGGTCGCCAGGATCTCGCTCATCCGCACCGTGGCGCCGGCCTGCGTGGTGAGGCGCTTGACCAGGTAGGGGCGGACGAGCTCGCCGAGGCGCAGCGGGAAGAGGAACATCGCCATGAAGCCGACGGCGCCGATGCGGTTGTGGTCGGTCAGCGAGATGTTGGCGATGGGGTCCAGCAGCGGCTTCCAGCGGACGACCCGCAGGACGTGGATCCCTACGAGGAGGCCGAAGTACGGGAGGAGCCAGAGGAGGTCGACCGACCAACCGTCCGCGGCGGTGCCGACACTCAGGACCGAGCCCGTGAGGTGGGTCTCGCCGACCAGGCGATCGAGCGGCCAGTCCTTGGCCGAGAGCCACACGAAGAACGCGCCGATGGCGAGCCCGATGAGGAGCTTGACGAGGTTTCGCTTCACGCGGCCGGGCCCTTGGCGAACATGGACGCGGACCCTACTCACCGGCCGGAGCGAGAGTCAAGGAGGCGATCGGCGCGTCCCGATCATCGCCGGGGGCTTGGCCGAGCTACGCTGCCGCACGGCCCGATCGAGACACCCCGGTGGGCGGAAGCCCGTCTTCAGCCGCCTGCGAGCTTGCGCTTGAGCACGGCCAGCGCGTCTTCGATCTCGAGCTGCGCGAACGCACTCTCGGTCGCCTCGGCGGTCTCGCTGCGGTCGAGGCTCGCCGCGGTCCCGGGCGAGAGGAAGCGCGAGGCGGCGGCGCGGTCGGCGGCCGAGAGCGGGGCCGGGCTCGCGAAGCGCTCACGCAGACCCTTGAGGTCGCGCAGCTCGCGCTGGAGCTGGTCGATGACCTTCATGAGGCCCTCGACTCGGGGCACCGCGCGGTCCGCGAGCGCGTCCTGTTGCGAGGCCCGCGCAAGGCGCACGCGCCGCTGCCAGGTCTCGAGGCCGGCCTGGGCGCGCCCGAGGTTCCGCTCGACGACCTGCTGCTGCAGGATGATCTCTTTGAGGTAGGCGCGGCGCAGCGCGATCGGCAGATCGGTCGTGACGCCGGGCTGGGTCGTGGCGGGGCCGCCGATGTCCTCGAGCCCATCGTCGATGGTCGCGTGCGCGGTGGGCGGGGGGGCGGTCGCAGGCGTCGGGCGGCCGGCCTTGATCGCTGCGCGGATGGCCTGCGCGGCGCCGCTCGGGCCGCTCGGATCGAGGTCGCTCAGCGCCTCCACGGCGCGCTCACGCTCGGGTCCACCGGGGAGGAGCCCCTCGACCAGGACCGCGATGGTGATCGGTACGTCGCTCAGCACGGCGCCGTGCTGGAGGAGGAAGCGGTCCCCGTCCTGGAGGCGGGCCTCGTTCGTGACGAGGTGGACCGGCACCTTGGCCGCGGCCGCGGTCGCGAGCTCGGCGGGCGAGGGGAGGCCCACCAGCAGCGACGAGCCGCGGATCCATGCCTCGGTCTCGGCGTCCGACTTCGGTCGCTTGCCGCGCAGCCCGTAGGTCACCGCGCGGGCGCGTACGAGCTCGTCGACGCCCTGGCGCGACGAGGGCAGGAACAGGAGCGAGAAGCGCTCGGGGCGCGCCAGCGAGAGCTGGAAGAGGAGCGAGTCGACGTCACCCGGCTCGAGGCGCGCGAACGACACGGCGACCTGCGGCAGCGCGTCGAGGGTCTTGGCAGCGAGCTCGGCCCCAGCCACGACCGGCCCGCCGATGAAGGCCCGCGCACGCCCTTCGCGGAGGCGCGGGAGGTCGCCGCCGAGGCCCGGATGCGGGACCACGAAGGCGTCGAGGTCCACCGCCTTCCACTCGGGGTCGATGTGGTAGTCGCCGTCGATGCCGACGCGCACCGCGCCCGGGAAGACGGTGTCGAGCAGCGGGAACGCGGCCCGCGCCACCTCGGGATCGGTCGCGATCACCGCGTCGATGCGACCCTCGACGGCGCGCAGCTGCGAGACGAGCCACGGCTCCGGCTGGGCCTCGTTGCCGCCCGAGCCGCGCATGCCGCGGACCAGATCGCGCGCGAACGAGGCGATACCGCGTTTGAGCTCGCCGATGGTCGGGGTCGACTCGCTCGGGGCGTCGGCGCGGCGGGGCAGGGCCAGAGGGAGGACCTCGGTCCCGCTGTCGCGAAGGGCCTGGACGGTGCGCGCGAAGGCACGAGTCAGCGGGGCGCCGGCTTCGGTCAGCGCGAGGACGCGGTAGGCCCGGCCGGGCTCCGGGGCAGGCAGGGCGAGGAGCGGCGCGGGCGTGGCCTCGGCGGGCTGGCCGGTCGGGGCCGGCTGCGCGGTCGGGGGCTCGGTCGCGAGGACCGGCGCTGCGGCCGAATCGCTGGGCTTCGACGCGTCGGACTTCGGCTCGCTGGGCTTCGAATCGTTCGGCTCGTTCACGGTCACCTCGGGGTCAGGGCACTCGTATAGCGCGTTGCGAATCAGTTGCGAAACGCCGCGCTCGACAGGTCCTTGGCCCCTGGATCTCGCCGGGGCTGCCTCGATTCGCTTGCGCCCGCGGGCTCAGAGTGCGCGAGCTCCGGCGCGGCGTACGGCCGGACGTGTCGTCAGGCGCGCCGTAGGATGTGCACGGCGCAGGGCACGGGCCAGGGCCGACGCGATCGTGAGGTCCTCGGGCCGACGCTCCGCGAGCTCGGCCAGGGCACGGGCCAGGCGCTCGTGGTCGCCGACGCGCCGGCTGGCGGTCGCCTCGAGGGTCAGCGCCTCCTCGCGCTCGACCGGGGTCATGAGGGAGGGCAGCCCATCGAGGACGCTCAGGGCATCGCGCGGCTCGCGGCGCCTGAGATAGAGGCTCGCCAGGTTCAAGACGATGCGCGCGCGTCGGCCGGGGTCGGGCTGGGGCAGGGCATCGTCGGCGAGGTGTCCTGCGAGCCCGACCATCGAGAGCACATCCCACCGGTTGTGCCGTCCGATCCCGCCGAGCGGCCCCGCGTCGCCGTTGCGGAGCCACGCGAAGAAGCAGGTCGGTGCGAGCGCGCCGGGCATGTCGTCGTGGCGCTCGAAGCCCAGCACCCGCCGCTCGAGGGTCTGGAGGCGAACGTCGTCCCAGAGCCCACGATAGACCGCACGCGACAGGTGGAGGAGGTCGAGGTGGGGCCGCAGCTTGAGCTCACCCTCGCGCGCCGAGCAGAACCGATGCATGACGAGGCGGCTCTGGAGCACGCTGAGATCGAAGCTCTTGCCGTTGAAGGACACGAGGTAGGGCCAGCGGTGAATCGCTTCCCAGAGGAGCTCGAGGAGCGCGCCCTCCTCGTCCGGCTCACGCACGATGAGCTGTTGGACGCACACCGAGTCGCCTTCGAAGAAGCCGAGGCCGATCATGAAGGCGAGGGTGCCAGCACCGTGCTCGAGGCCGGTCGCCTCGATGTCGAGATAGAGCGCACGGCGCGGATCGAAGCCGTCGAGCCGCGCATCGCCGGTCACGCGCCGGAGGTGTTCGTACGACCCACGGAGGGCGTCACCGAGGCGTCGATCGCCGTGCAGATCGGCCGGCGCGTGGCGCGTCTCTGCGACCCAGACCGGGCCACGCGAGGTCTCGATCGCGCGCCCGGGCAGGGCGTCCTCGAGCCGTTGAGGGACCTCGCTCGCGAGGATTCGGCGCTCGAGGGTGGGGTCGAGCGCGGACGCGCGTCGATCGTGCCGCGTGGAGACGCGCGGCTCGCCCCGTCGCTCGGCCGCGCTGCGCATGGCCTCGATGCGGGCGCGCAGCGTCGACACCACGCTCATCGCGGGCTCGGACTCCGCGGACGGCTCCGGGCCCGTGCTTGCGCTCAGAGGCTCGGCCCCCGTGCTCGCGGGCGGCTCGGGAGTGGCCTCCGCGCACGGGGCCAGCGCCATGAAGCGCGTCAGCTTGTCACCGAGCCTCATGGGCCACCTCACGCTGTCCCTGCTCGGGTCCGAGACCTCCGATCAGGTCGACCCCGGACGTGACGCCGACCTCGCTCCGCGTCGCGC